>DATCQX010000720.1:0-8873 GCA_036569285.1 Streptomyces sp. | reverse complement strand
GTAGGGGGTAGCGCCTCATGGGGAGGGGCGCGGGGAAGATTGGCGACTGCGGCAGGGATGTGGCTGGTCGCGCCCACGCGGCGGTAGCCGCAAATCGACACAGCCCCGCGCCCCTAAAAAGACCGGGGTTGCCCCGACCCGGCAATTACTAGAACGCCCCCAACACCTTTTCCAAAACTCTCAAGAAGCCGTCCACCGTTTTCCCGTCCCGCACCGCAAGCCTCAACCACTCCTCACCCAGCCCGGGAAACGTATCCCCCCTCCGCACCGCAAACCCCTCCTCCCGCAACCTTCGCCGCACCCTCTCCGCCCCCGCCAACCGAATCAACACAAACGGCCCCTCCGCCGCCTCCACAACCCGAACCCCCAACTCCCGCAGCCCGGCAACCAGATAAGCCCGATCCACCGCGGCCCGGCATGCGAACTCTTCCGCCTCCTCCAACGCCCGAGCGGACACACACGCCTCGGCGGCCACCAACGCAGGCGTCGACACCGGCCACAACGGCTGAACCCGCTCCAACTCCCGTACGACATCAGGCTCGGCCAGCACATACCCGACCCGCAGCCCGGCAAGCCCCCACGTCTTCGTCAGACTCCGCAGCACCACCAGCCCCGGCACATCGGTCCGCCCGGCCAACGCCTCCCGCTCCCCCGGCACGGCATCCATGAACGCCTCGTCGACCACCAACACCCGCCCGGGCCGGGCGAGTTCGGCGACCACGGCAGCCGGATGCAACACGGACGTCGGATTGGTCGGGTTACCGATCACCACGAGGTCGGCGTCGTCGGGAACCAGCGAGGGATCCAGCCGGAACCCGTCGGCCTCCCGCAACAGCACCCGCCCCACAGAGTGCCCCGCATCCCGCAGCGCGGCCTCGGGCTCGGTGAACTGCGGGTGCACCACCACAGGGTGACGGACCTTCAGGGCGCGAGCCAACAGCACGAACGCCTCAGCCGCCCCCGCCGTCAACAGAACCCGCTCCACCGGCAGCCCGTGCCTGGCCGCCACCGCCGACCGGGCGGCCCGGCCGTCGGGATAGGCGGCCAGGCCGGTCAGGGAGTCGGCGATGACGGACCGCAGCCACGAAGGCGGCGTATCCGCACGGACGTTGACGGCGAGGTCGACGAGGTCCGCGCCGTCGTCGCGGACCTCGGCGTCGCCGTGGTGGCGCAGATCGTGGCTGTCAGTGGGCATGGGAGTGGGAGTGGCCGTGGTGATGGTGGTGGTGATGGCCGTCGTCGTCCGGGTGGAAGTGAGGCTGCTGCGGCGCCCCCACCTTGTCCTCGAAGCCGGGGAGAGCTATGCGGTACACGCAGGAGTCGCAGTTCATCCGCAGGTCACCCTTGACGGCCTCCTGGTAGCGCTCCATCACCAGATCGAGCAACTCCGGCTCGGGGCCGATGACATCGGCGGAGAACACCTGCACCTCGGGATGCGCGGCGGCCCACCCCTCGGTCTGCTGGCGCACCCGGTCGGGAAGGATCCCGGTGAACAGGAAGTAGGGCAGGACGACGATCCGCCGCGCACCCAGCTTCACGCACCGGTCGAGCCCGCTCGGCACATCGGGCGCGGCGAGCGACACGAACGCCGTCTCGACACCGGCGTACCCACGCCCTTCCCACAGCAGCCGGGCCGCCTTGTGCACCTCGGCGTTGGCGTCCGGGTCGGTCGAACCCCGCCCGACCAGCAGGACCGTCACGTCGGTGCGGTCGTCGGGGGTACGCGTGGAGGAACTGCCGAGCGCCTCCTCCAGCCGCCTTTCCAGGACGGACAGCAGCGCCGGGTGCGGGCCCAGCGGGCGGCCGTACGTGTACGAGATCCCGGGGTGGCGCTCCTTCTCGCGGGCCAGCGCGGCCGGGATGTCGCCCTTGGCGTGACCGGCGGACACCAGCATCAGCGGAACGGCGGCGAACCGCCGGACCCCCTGGTCCACCAGCTCGGTCACGGCGTCGCCGAGCGGCGGCGGGGACAGCTCGATGAAGCCGCCCGCGACGGGCAGTTGAGGGTTACGGCGCCCCAACTCCCGTACGAAGTCGCGGAACGCCTCGGCACCGGCGTCGTCCCGGGTGCCGTGGCCGGCGATGAGCAGGGCGGGCGGCGGGGTGGTCACTTTTTCTCCTCGTGAGCGGAACTCGGTTGATACAGCAGTGCGTTGAGCGCGGCGGCGGCGACCGCCGAACCGCCCTTCTCGGACACGTTGGACACGGCGGGCAGCCCGCTCTCGCGCAGCGCGGCCTTCGATTCGGCCGCCCCGACGAACCCGACGGGCAGCCCGATGACGAGCGCGGGGGAGGCGTCCAGCGTCAGCAACTCCTCCAGGGCGGTCGGCGCGCAGCCGATCACCCAGATCGCCCCCGGCCCGACCTCCTCGTACGCCAGCCGGATCGCATGGGCCGAACGGGTCAGCCCAGGACCGGACTCGGCGTCCTTCAGCCGGCAGACGGTCTCCCGCCGGGTGATGCCGGCCGCGACCATCTCCACATCGACGACGACAGGCGCACCGGCGTGCAGCGCGGTGTGCGCCTTCACCAACTCGCCCTCGTCCATGACGAGATCGGCCGCGTACTCCAGATCGGCGGCGGAGTGGATGACCCGCTCCACCACCGCGCGCGTGAGCGGCGGGAAGTGCGAGGTGTCCAGCCGGGCACGCAGCCGGCGGAAGGACTCCTGCTCGATGGGGTGGATGACACGGTTCACTTCGCCTCCTCCTGCCAGCGGTAGCCACGCGGCGTCACCATGCGCCCCGCGATGATCCTGGTGGCCGTGTTGCCCACGGTCACGACGGTCATCATGTCGACCGTCGCCGGGTCGAGTTCACCCAGGGTCGTCACCCGGCTCGACTCGTCGGCCCGCGAAGCATTGCGCACGACACCGACGGGAGTCGTCGCCGTCCGGTGTTCGGACAGCAGCGTGAGAGCCTTCGGCAACTGCCAGTCCCGGCCCCGTGAACGGGGGTTGTAGAACGTGACGACCAAGTCCGCCTCGGCGGCGGCCCGTACGCGACGCTCGATGACCTCCCACGGCGTGTGCAGGTCGGACAGGCTGATCGAGACGTGGTCGTGCCCGAGCGGCGCCCCGAGGATCGCCCCGGCGGCCAGCGCGGCCGTCACACCGGGCACGCCGATCACGTCGATGTCGTCCGACGCCTCGGCCAGTGCGGGCGACGCCATCGCGTACACGCCCGCGTCCCCGCTGCCGATCAGTGCGACGGCCCGTCCGAGGCGCGCCTCGGCGACAGCGGTCCGCGCCCGCTCCTCCTCGGCCCCGAGCCCCGACTCCAGGACGACCGTCCCCGGCCGCAGCAGATCCCGGATCTGGTCGACGTACTGATCCAGCCCGACGACGACGGACGCCCGCCGCAACTCCGCCTTGGCGCGCGGCGTGAGCAGATCCCGGGCACCGGGACCGAGCCCGACGACAGCGAGCCGCCCCCGCGAGGGACGCCGTACGACAGCGCAGGTCGCCATCGCCGGGGAGCCCCCCGACTTCCGCTTCGGCACGAGGAGTTCACCCCCGCCGACCAGCGCGGCGGCCTCGGCGACCGACGGCGTCCCCACCGCGGCGAGCGGCGCGTCCGACGGGTTCGGCACCTCGACGGCGGCCAACTCCTCGGCGGAGTACGTCACCACAGGCACCCCGAGCCGCGCGGCGGCCCCCAGAATCCCCGGCTCCTCCGACTTGGCGTCCACAGTGGCGAGTCGAGCGACACTGCGTGCCGAAAGACCCGCGTCACGCAAGGCGTCCTCGATCACCGACAGCACCTCGTCGACGGGCGCGCCCTTGGAGGCGCCGACACCGACGACGAGGGACGGGGGCCGCAACAGGACCTCACCGGAAGCCGGTTCGGCGGCACGGTCGGTCAACCGCACCGTGGCCACGCGCTCTTGAACCGATGCGAACGGAACCGGCGGCAACGGCCACGCCACCTCCACCTCCAGCCCGACCGGCTCCCCGTCCAGCACCGCCCGCGTCACCCCGGCCACATCCCCCTCGACCGGCACCCCGAGCGTGTCGAGCCCCGCCACCCCCACGGAGTCCGTAGCCGTCGTCACCACAGCCTGAGCCCCCAGCAACTCCCCGACCTCGACGGCCAGTTCGTTCGCCCCGCCCCCGTGCCCCCCGACGAGCGACACGGCGAACCGCCCGCCCTCGTCGACACACACCACCCCGGGATCGGCCCCCTTGTCCGACAGCAACGGCGCGAGAATCCGCACGGTCGCCCCGGTCGCGAGGAAGCACACGAGCTGCTCGCACTCCGAGAACGCGGCCCGCACCGCGTCTCCCACAGACCCGTCGTACACCCGCGTACGCTCCGGCCAGGCCGCGGCCAGCCGGTCCCGCGCCGCCGCCCCCGCCGACGTGGCGGAAATGAGGCCGATCACTGAGCAACTCCTTCGTCAGAAAGGGACGTTCGCACGCCCCACAGCAGAAACACGGGATTGGTCGCGGCGAGCCGCGTCACATCCCCCGGCAACGGCGCGAGCCGAGACGACTGCAACAGCACCCCGTCACAGGAGAACCCGGCGTCGACGAGCGCCGCCCGCACCCCCGGCACCCGGTCGACGGCCGCCATCGCGACGACGACCACCCGCCGGGCCCGCCGCGCGCACTCCGCGACGATGGCGGGCAGCTCACCGCCCCCACCCCCCACGAACACGGCGTCAGGATCGTCGAGTTGAGCCAGAGCGCCGGGAGCCTCGCCATGCACGACATGGACGTCGACCCCGTGCGCGGCGGCGTTCGCCCGCACCCGCTCCACCCCGTCCGCCGCCTTCTCGACGGCCGACACGGCAGCCCCGAACCGCGCGCACTCCACGGCCACGGACCCCGACCCGGACCCCACGTCCCACACCAACTCCCCGACCCGAGGCCCGAGTCGGGCCAACGCGAGCGCCCGCACCTCGAACTTCGTGATCATCGAGTCCCGGTGAGCGAAGTCACCCTCCTCAAGAGCCCAGCGATCAGGAGAGGCGAACCCCCCGGCAACGGTCCGCATCCCCGAACCGCGCCGCCCCGCAACGGCCCGCGCTCCCTCCTCACCCCGCCCCACATCCAGACACACCACCACACTCACCGCCGAACCCCAGTCCCGCGCCGCCGCCTCCTCCGGAGTCACCCGCTCAACCCGCTCCGACACCGGATCACCCAACGAAGTCCCGACAACCAACTCCCTTGCGTACCCCACCAGTCCAGCCCCCAACTCGGCCGGCCCACCCCCCGGCCCCGTCAACACGGCCACCTTCGGAAACGCCCGGCACACGTTCACGGCAACCCGAGCCGCCCGCCCGTGCGCGCTCACCACGACAGCGTCGTCCCAGGCGACTCCCAGCCGGGCAAAGGCCGTCGCCACCGACGACACCCCCGGCCGCACCTCCAGCACCCCCGGCCCGAACCGCTCCGCGAGCGCCCGCACCACCCCGAAGAACCCCGGATCACCGGAGGCGAGCACGACGACGCGCCGACCCTCGCCGAGGTACTTCTCGACGACGTCGAAGGCGGGCGCCAACGGCCCGAGCACAACGGAAGAAGCCCCCGCGGGCAGGGTCACCGACGCCAGATGCCGCCGCCCCCCGACGACCAACTCGGCGCCGTCCAGCACCTCTTGGGGAACCGGCGCGCCGGTTCCCGTACCGACGACGGTGATCACGTACTCGCCCCCCGCTCCTGCCGCAGCGCCTTGCGAGCCTGAGGGTCCGCCCTGCGGAACCCGTGGAAGTGACCGGGGTGGTAGAGGTGCGAGCGGGTGCCGCGCGCGCCGAGCGCCGGGCCGATCAGGAACAGCGTGTGCTTCCACAGCTTGTGCTCCTTGACGGTCTCCTCCAGCGTCTCGATCGTGCACCGCACGACCAACTCCTCGGGCCACGTGGCCTGGTAGGCGATCACGACCGGCGTCGTCGTCGGATACCCGCCCTCCAGCAGCTCCCGCACGAGCTGCCCGCTGCGCGCCGCCGACAGGAACACCGCCATCGTCGTGCCGTGCCGCGCGAACTCCCGCACCTCCTCGCCGGGCGGCATCGGCGTCTTGCCGCCACCGAGCCGGGTCAGGACGACGGACTGCGCCACCTCCGGGATCGTCAGCTCCCGCCCGGCGATCGCCGCGACCGCCGAGAACGACGACACACCGGGCACGATCTCCGTCTCGATGCCGAGTTCCTCGCACCGGTCGAACTGCTCCTGCGTGCCACCCCACAGCGCCGGGTCACCCGAGTGGATGCGGGCCACCTTCAGCCCCTCGCGCCGCGCCCGCTCGTACACGGCGACGACGTCCTCCAGCGACATCGTCGCCGAGTCGAGGATCTCCGCCCCCTCGCGCGCATGTTCCAGGACGTCCGCCTGGACCAGGCTCGCCGCCCAGATCACCACGTCCGCGTCGGCGATGGCCCGCGCGGCCCGGAACGTCAGCAGATCCGCGGCGCCGGGGCCGGCACCGACGAACGTCACCTTGCCGGTGGAGGCATCGGACATGGGGGAGAGTCCTTTCAGAAAGGGGTTTCGGAGCGCTACCGGACACCGGCGGCCACCCGGGCCGCCGAGCTGCGGACATGCGCGAACAAGGGGAGATCGGATACGAAGGCCTCATGGCGGTCTTCGTCGCGCTCTGCGCGTTCCTGATGACGCTGGCCGGCGGCTGGACGGCACAGCGCGTGACCGACCGCCGCCATCTGGTCCTGGGACTGGCCGGCGGCCTGATGCTGGGGGTCGTCGGCCTCGACCTGCTGCCCGAGGCCCTCCACGCGGCGGGCACCGAGGTGCTCGGCGTCCCCGCCGCCCTCCTGCTCTTCGTCGCCGGGTTCCTGCTGGCCCATGTGGTCGAACGCCTCCTCGCCGTCCGCCAGGCCGCGCACGGCGGGGAGGAGGAGAACGGCCGCGTCCCCGAGGTGGGCCTCACGGCCGCCGCCGCGATGGTCGGCCACAGTGCCATGGACGGCGTCGCCATCGGCGCGGCCTTCCAGGTGGGCGGCGGCATGGGGACGGCCGTCGCGCTCGCCGTCATCGCCCACGACTTCGCCGACGGCTTCAACACGTACACGATCACCAGCGTCTACGGGAACGCCCGCCGCAAGGCCCTCGCGATGCTCTTCGCCGACGCCGCGGCCCCCGTCCTCGGCGCGCTGTCCACGGCCTTCGTCACCATCCCGGAGCAATTCCTCGGCGGCTATCTCGGCTTCTTCGGCGGCGCGCTGCTCTACCTCGCCGCGGCCGAGATCCTCCCCGAGGCCCACCACGACCACCCGGCCCGCTCGACCGTCCTGTGCACGATCGCGGGCGCGGCCTTCATCTGGCTGGTGGTGGGGCTGGCGGGCTGAGGAGCGTATGCCGGAAACCGGTCTCACAACTTCCCACCCCGACCGCTGTCCCGCCGGGCGGGCGAGATCAGCGTCGACAGATACGGCAGCGGCGACCCGTCCAGCTCGGCCGCACCCCCCACGGTCTCCCCCTCCAGCCCCAGCGCCGCCCCCCACACGGCCCCCTCGACCCGTCCGGTCTCCCGCAACGCCTCGACGACCTCACCGGCCAGCCGCCCGAACTTGTACGCCACGACCGTCCCCGGCCCGCTCAACGCGTCCTTCAGCACCGCCGACCCGGCCGTCACCGGCACCAGCGTCAGCGGCTCCGTCCCCTCCGTCAGCACCGCCCCCGAGCGCGCCGCGAGATCCTGCATCGCCGTGATCCCCGGCACGGTCTCGACGACCGTCCCCGGCACCAGCCCCACGATCGTCTGAGCAAGATACGTGAAAGTCGAATAAACGTTCGGATCCCCGATGGTCGCGAACGCAACAGAGGAGTGCTCCCGCAACAACTCCGCCACCCGCTGCCCGGCAGCGTCCCAGGCGGCCTCCCGCCGCCCCCGGTCACTGCGCTCGTTCAACGCGAAGACAACGCGGACGACCTTCTCCCCGCCGACGTAGTGCAGCACCGTCGCCTCCGCCCGCCCCCGCTCCCCGCTGTCCATCACCGGTACGACGACGACATCGGCGTCCCGCAGAGCGTTGACCCCCTTGACGGTCACCAGCTCCGGGTCCCCGGGCCCCACCCCGACCCCGATCAGCTTGCTGCTCATGACGTCCGGCACCTCTCGACGAACCGACGGGCCACACCGGGCTCCCCAGCCCAATGCGTATGCAAATAACTCGCATGCACATTACGTGCCACGAACCCCTCCACACGACTCCGAGCCCCCCGAAACCCCCAGGCAGGCGCGCTCCCGGCCCCCGGCTCCACCACAGTCCGATGAAACTCGTGCCCGCGCACCCGAGTCCCCACGGAGGCGAGCACACTCTCACTCACGGCAACGGCATCCCGATACCCGAGCGTCAGCCGCTCACTCATCCGAGCGGAAGCGTCAATCACCCCGCACATAGGACGCCCATCAAGCTCCCGGCACAGATAAAGCAACCCCGCACACTCGGCGGCAACAGGAGCCCCCGCCTCGACAAGAGCCGTAACCGCCTTCAACAACGGGATGTTGGCGGCCAGTTCAGCCCCGTACACCTCGGGAAACCCGCCCCCGATGACCAGCCCGGCAGTCCCCTCGGGCAGCGCTTCATCCCGCAACGGATCAAAGGTGACGACGTCGGTACCGGCGGCGGCGAGGAGTTCGGCATGCTCGGCGTAGGAGAAGGTGAAGGCGGCCCCACCGGCGACGGCGACAACGGGCCGGGCGACGGCGTCAGCGGGCCGCGCGGCTTCGCTGAATGCTTCAGCCACGTCCGCGTCTTTCAGCCCGTCTGGGGGTGCCCCCTCTGGGGGAGTTTGAGGACGAGGCCCGTCCAGGGCCGAAGCGGGGGTCTGGGGGCGGCAGCCCCCAGACGACGGCAACGACAACGCCGGTCAGGTACAAGCAGGCAGCCCCCAGACAGGGCGGCACCGC
>DATCQX010000719.1:0-5967 GCA_036569285.1 Streptomyces sp. | reverse complement strand
GTCAGGTCCGGCAGGCCCGGTGTGCCGGAGCGGGGGTCGGTGGACCAGCGGGAGACTCGGTCGTCGGGGGTTTGGACGATCAGGGCGTCGGTGTGCCAGATGGCGTAGTCGGCGGGGGCACCGGGGACCAGGGTGCCGGCGTCGTCGCGGCCGAGGGCGCGCCAGCCGCCACGGGTGTGGGCGGTGAAGGCCGCGCGGACGGAGACGCGGTGGGCCGGGGTGTGGTGGAAGGCGGCGGCGCGGACGGCGGCCCAGGGGCCGAGGGGCGTGACGGGGGCGTCGGAGCCGAAGGCGAGGGGGACGCCGGCCTTCAGGAGCGCGGCGAAGGGGTTGAGGGTCCGTGCGCGGTCGGCGCCGAGGCGCTGCGCGTACATCCCGCTCTCCCCTCCCCACAGCGCGTCGAAGACCGGCTGCACCGACGCCGTGAGCCCCAGTTCGGCGAAGGCGGCGATGCTGTCCGCCGTGAGCATCTCCGCGTGCTCGACCCGGTGCCGCCCGGCCCGCACCCGGGCGAGGCCGATCTCCTCGGCGGCTGCCCTGAACCCCTCGGTCACGGCGGTGACGGCGGCGTCGCCGATCGCGTGGAAACCGGCCTGGAGCCCCGCCTCCGCGCAGGCGACGACGTGCGCGGCGACGGCCCCGGCGTCCAGGTAGGCGAGACCGGTGCCTGCGTCGTCGGCGTACGGCTGGTGCAGGCACGCCGTGTGGGAGCCGAGGGCGCCGTCGACGAAGAGGTCACCGGCCGCCCCGGCCGCACCGAGTTCCCGGGCCTTGACGACGTCCTGCTCCGCCCAGTAGCCGACGACGCGCGGCCCGTCCGACTGGGCGGCTAGCTTCAGCAGCCCGGTGAAGTCGTCCTCGGAGGAGATCTCGGGGCCGCCGCACTCGTGGACGGAGCCGATCCCGCGGGAGGCGGCGTGCGCGAGGGCGGCGCGCTGGGCCTCGGCACGCTGCGCGGGCGTCACGGCCGCGAACGCCGCCGCGCGGACGGCGTGGTGGGCGTCAGCGGTGAGGGGGCCCTCGGGGCGGCCCAGGGTGGTGAGGTCGAGGAGGGCGGTGGAGACGACGGCCGAGTGGACGTCGACGCGGGACAGGTACAGGGGGCGTCCGCCGGTCGCCTCGTCCAGCTCCGCGCGCGTGGGGGGCCGTCCGCCGGGCCAGCGGGAGGCGTCCCAGCCGTGTCCGAGGAGGACCTTGTCGGCGGGCCGGGCCTCGGCGAACGCACGCACGCGCGCGAGGGCGTCGTCGAGGGAGGGCGCGTCCGAGAGGTCGAGGCCGGTCAGGGCGAGGCCGGTGGAGGTGGTGTGGACGTGGGCGTCGGTGAACGCGGGGGTGACGAGCCCGCCGTCCAGGTCGATCACCTCGTCGACGCCGTCGGCGAACGCGTCCGCCGCGCCCTCCGAACCCACCCAGGCGACCTGTCCGCCCTCGACGACCATCGCGGTCGCGAACGGGTCGGCGGGGCTGTGGACCTCTCCTCGGCGGAGCAGGACGGTCTGGGGGTCGGGGGTGCGTTCACTCATGGGGGACAGTGTCTCGCCCGGTGGTGGGGGCTCGGCACACAGGGGTCAGGCAGCACGACACACAAGAGCCAGGCATCTTGTACGACGATCAGCTCATCGCCGCCTGTTGCCCCTACCCCTCAGACCCGCGGCGGCCGAGCCTCGTACGGCGTGGACAGCACCACCGTCGTCCGCGTCGACACCCCCGCCAGCGCCCGCAGCCGACCCAGCAGTTCCTCCAGCTCGTGCGGCGTGGCCACCCGCACCTTGAGGATGTAGTTCTCCTCCCCCGCGACGCTGTGGCACGCCTCGATCTCGGGGACGCCGGAGAGGCGGTCGGCGATGTCGTCGGGGGCGCTGGGGTCGAAGGGTTTGACCGAGATGAAGGCGGTCATGGGCAGCCCGACGGCCTCGGGGTCGACGACGGCCGCGTACCCGCGGATGACACCCCGCTGCTCCAGCCGCCGCACCCTCTGGTGCACGGCAGACGTGGACAGGCCCGTGGCCTTGCCCAGGTCGGTGTAGCTCATCCGCCCGTCCTTGACGAGCAGCTGCACGATCTGTCGATCCAGCTCCTCCATGGCGATGAACCTACAGTGCGCTGGAATGCTTCGTATACCTATACGGCGCAGGTCATAACCGGTTTGTGATGTGTGCGTGGGACGCGAGGGGATCACGGGACGGCGCCCGGCGACCCTGACACCTTCCCCTGGCATGTGACGAACGACACACCGCTCGAACGTGCTCCGTGATGCCCCCGTGATTACCGCCGAGATCGGCTGGGAAGTGCTTGCTGTGGTCGAGGCCGCAGCGCCTTCACGGCCCCAGCCCGAGGGGGAGAATCCCATGCAGAGTGTCAACCGCCCTGGCCGCACCACGTCCAAGCGGCTCCAGTCCGTCGTCGAACTCGCCCCGGAGGGCGTCGATCCCGACGAGGACGGCTACGACGGCGACGAGTTCGACGCGTACGACGCCGCGGACCTGCTCCGGGTCGTGTGCCCGGACTGCGCGCGGCCGATCGCGCTGCTGGCGGACGAGGAGGTGCTGCCGGAGCACGCGCTGTGCGCATCGCCGTGGAACCCGTTCGGGCTCACGGTCTGCGGCGGCACCGGCCGCGCGGCGGCGGAGGCCCGCTCGGTCGCCGAGGTGCTCCAGGAGCAGGAGCGGGACATCGCGCCGGTGCTGACGCTCCCGCAGGGGCTCGACTGGCGCACGCAGCCGTTCTCGCACGTCGGCGGCCCCGGCTCGCGGCCGATCCGCGCGGCGTTCCCGGCACGGACGCAGACGGCGGTCCGCCGGGCCGCCTGAGCTGTCGTCAACATCGTTCACCTGTAAGGGAGTTGACGGCTCGCCAGGGCGCCTCGGCACCTCGGTCCGGTGTCCCCGGGCCGGGGCATCTCACGAACTGACGCCCGACGCGGGGGCGGCCGTGACCTCGGCGCGGCCCGTGGCGTTGCCAAAGTATGACTCCCACATATTCGACACCGGGCCGGCATCGTCAGCGGTTCGTCCCCGCGCCCTTCGAGTTCTTTCCGGCCGCCCTGGAGTCACCGGCCGACCCGCCCATCTACCTTGCGCTGATGCGGACTTGGGCCGACCGGGGGCGGACTCTGCCGGGGCGGCACGACCCGGAGTGGAGCAGGCTGGCCGAACCACAGGTGCGGCCGGGGCAGTTCGGCGGGCTGCCGGGGGGCGAGTTCCCGACGGGGCTGTGGGAGAACGGCGGTTGAGCACGCCGGGAGGCCAACTCGGCGTCACCCCAGGGCACTTGCCCCCGCCGTCGGCTCAGTCCTCGCGGCGCGCTTCCTTCGGCGCCGGGTACGCCGGGTCCAGTTCGCCGACCGCGCGGAAGACTCCGCCGAGCGTCTTCACGAGCAACTCCCGCATGTCATCGCGGGAGAGCGGGCCGGGCCGGTCGATCCAGTCGAGGGCGGCGCCCTCCACGCTGCACACCCAGGAGAGCAGTCCCATCCGGGCGAGCGGGGCGATGTCGGTGCGGCCGTAGGCCCCTTCGGCGATGGTCGCGACGATCGCCTCGCGCACGCCGTCCCGGATGCCGTGCACCTCGGCGTCGAAGCCGACGCCGCCGCTGACGATCGTGCGGTAGGCCGCCTGGTTGTGCTCGGCGTAGCGCAGGTAGCTGTCGATGGTGCGGTGGACCCGGTCCACCTGCGGCAGTTCGAGACCGCTCGCGGCAAAGGTGACCAGGTCGGCGACGGAGTCCTGGATGATCGCCAGGTAGTAGCCGCGCTTGGACTGGAAGTAGTAGTAGATCAGCCCCTTGGCGACGTGCGCCTGACGCGCGATGTCGTCCATCGAGAGCGCGTCGTAGGAGGTGTCGGCGAACAACTTCCGCCCGATGGAGATGAGTTCGGCGCGGCGAGCCAAGGAGCGCTCGGTGCCTCGGGCCCGGGGGCGGGCGGCGTCGCGCTGTGCACTGATGTTCAATACTCGACCCTGGTCTCGGGCGGTCGGGCGGGACAACCGCAGTATGTCAGGTCAAGCGTGGGTCAGGTCACACGAGCTGCCGCAACCCGCATACGCCTGCGGCATGTTCACAGAAGGCCCAGTCGGGTCACGAGCATCGCGAGGACCACGACGAGGACCCACCCCAGGACGTGTTCGAGGACCTTCGGGCCGTCCTCCTCGGGACCTCCGGTGCGGACGCGGGTGACGGTGGCAGAGTTCGCTGTCATTCGTCCACCTTGCCATCGCCTGGGGCATTTGCGGCCGAGAGCTTGCTCACACGCGCGGGCCGCCTGCCGTGAAACCTGTGGGGCAGAATGCGCCCACCAGTGCGTGAGGAGAGGAAGACGTGAGCGAGATCCAGAACGCGGACGCCCCGGCGCGGCGGCTCGACACCCGGACGGCACACAACGCTCGCGTGTGGAACTACTGGCAGGGCGGCAGGGACAACTACGAGGTCGACCGGAAGGTGGGCGACCACGTCGCCGGGATGATCCCCGTCATCCGTGACATCGCGCACGCCGACCGGGAGTTCCTCGGCCGCGCCGTGCGCTGTCTGGCGCAGGAGCACGGGGTCCGCCAGTTCCTCGACATCGGCACCGGTCTGCCGAGCCGGGACAACACCCACGAGATCGCCCAGCGGATCGCGCCCGAGTCGCGGATCGTGTACGTCGACAACGACCCCATCGTGCTCGTGCACGCCCGCACCCTGCTGACCAGCACCCCGGAAGGCGCCACCGGCTACATAGACGCCGACGTGCGCGACCCGGACACCATCCTGCGCCTCGCCGGAGCCACGCTGGACTTCACCGAGCCCGTCGCCCTCATGCTGCTGGGCATCCTCAACTTCGTCCTCGACGGCGAGGAGGCGAGGGGGATCGCGCGCCGGCTGGTGGACGCGTTGCCGTCCGGCAGCTTCCTCGTGCTGACCCACCCCACCACGGAGCCCGAACTGGGCGGCGCCCTCCAGCTGGAGGCCATGGAGTTCTGGAACGCCAACGCGACACCGCCGATCACCGCCCGCGGCAGCGACGAGGTCGCCGGATACCTCGACGGGCTCACGCTCCTCGAACCCGGACTGGTGTCCTGCTCCCTGTGGCGGCCGGAGTCCGGCGAACAGCCCACGGTCGTACCGCAGTTGGGAGCGGTGGCCCTGAAGCCGTAGCCCTCGTGTTTTCGGACAGATCCATGTCCGAATCCCACCCTTCGACATGTCCCGGTCAAGCAAGGGTGCTTGCATGTGCGCCGAGGCGGCTTCAAGGTCGTCCGTCACGCAGCACTGAATTGGGGGATTCTCATGCGCGTACATCTCAAGCATGCTCTGGTGGGCCTCGCGGCCCTGGGATTCGTCCTGGGCACGCAGACCGCCGTACAGGCGCAGCCCGCCACTCCGCAGGCCACCGCCGTCGCGACCAGCACGCTCCGCTCCCCGTACACCCAGATCCTCCTGTACCTCGACGGCGTCTACGCCGGCGAGGTCTGGTGGAGCAGGGACCCCGGCGGCGACATCAACGGTGACGGGATCGCCGACCCCGGCGACGGGCTCATCGCGCACGACGACGCCGCCGACGGCTACGGCGTCGAGGCCACCCTGCGCACCTCCGACTCGCACAAGGTCACCACGCGTGGCCACGGAGCGCCGTACTGGAGCGGGTGGGGCACCGGGAACCTCACCGAGAACGACACCTACTACGGCGACGCGTGCGTGGTGAAGGGCACCTTCAAGAGCTGCGCGCCCTTCTACGTCGTCGCGTGACGGCGGCCGGCGCGATGTGACGCCACGCCCGGGACCGTGCGGACGGTCCCGGGCGTGCGGCTCCCTCGGACCGAACCCGCCAGGCCCGCCCCGCCGAGCCGGGAACCAGGGTCACACCAGCCCCAGCGACCGCAGCGCATGCCGCTGAGCCGCCGTCGGCCTCACCGGCCAGAAGACGTAACAGACCCCACCGCTGCCGGAGCCGACCGTGCCGTCCGCCCTGTACCGCTTCGTCCGCAGCCA
>DATCQX010000718.1:0-4348 GCA_036569285.1 Streptomyces sp. | reverse complement strand
CTCCGCGTGCACGGCGTCGACGTCGGCGGCGACCAGAAGGCCGTCGACGGTGGAGACCACCGTCTCGCTGACCCCCATCACCCCTTCGCGCAGCGCGGTGAGCACCTCGACGAGCGGTTCGGACTGGTGGACTTCGGACATCGGCGATCCCTGCTGGTGAGCGGTGACGTGCGGGTGGTACGGGGGGAGAGCCTGTGCCGCGTCCCCGGTCGGACAGCGCCCGTCGCCCGGCGCTCCCTCGAAGAAGGGACCTCCGTACCGCGAGGCGCCGGAGCGTTTTCGCGGCAAAGCCACGTGGGTTGTCCGGGCGGGCGGAGCGTGAGGGAGTGCGTGCCGGGCGGCGGGCGCCCGGCCCGGGGTGCGACACAGGTTCTCAGGGCAGAGCGGCGAGACGGTCGCGGACTCGGTGGAGGAGGGACGTATCAGGCTGGTGCTCCTCAAGGTCCGGGGGGACGGGGCGGCCGGCCGGCGCACGGGGGCGGCGTACGGGAAGCGGCGGCGGAGTGTTCCGCACGGCGGGCCGGGCGAGTCGCCGCCGGGCGAGCGCGAGGTACCGCTGTCTTGACTTCCTGCGCCGGCGCGGGTTCACACGGTATCCGATCGGTGGGGGTGGTGCCTCCCCGGCGTGCGCGTCGGGAGCGGCGCGGTGCCGACCGGGGAGCGGACTGCCTGAGCGCGGCCCTCGGGGACGCGAAGCGCCGTACTGGGACGACCTGTTGACGGAACGTCATGGTGGATCAGGCCGAGCGCGCGCACGTGGGCGAGGTCGACCATGACGGCGAAGGTGCCCCGGCCGAGGGCGAAGGCGACGTCGCGCGGGGTGCGGCGGCCGTTCACGGCGTCCAGCAGGGCGAGGTGGCGGGGATGCGTGACCGCGGGGCGGGGCGCGTCGGTCGCACGGATGCGGGTGCGGGCCAACTCGACCGGTGATCCCCAGAGTTCGGCGAGGACGGCGAGGCGCCGGGTGGTCTCGGCGGCGACGAGGTGCGGGGCGAAGGCGCGGGCGGCGACGATCTCCGGGACCGGTTCGCGGACCTCCCAGACGGCGCCGGGGCCCAGCGCGAGGGCGAAGGCGCCGTCGAACAGGGCTGCCGTGCAGGCGACTTCGAACTCCTGGGGGCTCAACAGCCCGCGTTCGTCGAGCTGTTCACTCAGCACGCCGCCCGCAGCGCGTGCCGCGGCCCACGAACTGTCCTCGATGCGGCCGGACTTGAGGAGGATCGACTCCGCGCTCGGGGCGCCCGGGGTGTCGACCGCGACGACGAGTCCGGCGTGGACGTGGATCGTGCCGCCGGGGGTGCCGGAGACGGCCACCGCGGCGTCACGGCGTTCGTCGTGCAGGGCCGCCAGCAGAGCGGGGAGGTTACGCGGGGGCGCTGCCGGGGTCATGCGGTCACCTCTGCCGCGTACAGGCCCAGGTGGTGCAGGACCAGGGCGAGATTGGCCTGCCCTCGCTCCAGCGCGGCGGTCAGCAACAGGGGATCGCCCTGCCGGGGCACCGTCGCCACGACCAGCTGACGACTGCCGCCCGTGATGACGATACTCTCCAACTCCCCTTGCGCGCCTGCCGCGTTGAGGCCACTCTCGACGGACTGCGCGAGACGGCTGCACTCGACCGGGTCCTGGGTGCCCGCCCCCGCGTCGCCGTACGTCAGTCCCGTGACCGCGTCGATGAGCGAGACACCTGTGACGCCCGGTAGTTCCAGGAGGCGACTCAGGGAGGCTTCGACTGATGACAACGGGACTCCCTCTTCACTATTGCTTCACATGGCAACGGAAAGCACAGTAGTTTAATCCGAAAGGTTCAGGACAGGGCGTCCGTCGCTCAATTTCTGACCCATCGTCACATGGCAGTACAGCAAAGCCTGAACAGAGCGAAGGACAGGACATGAACATCGAGACCGCGCTCAAGGAAGCGATGACGATCGACGGCGCCCTGGGTGTCGCCCTGGTCGACTACGAGAGCGGAATGTCCCTCGGCACCCTCGGTGGCGGCCAGGGTCTCGACCTGGAGGTCGCCGCCGCCGGCAACACCGAGGTCGTCCGCGCCAAGACCCGCACCCTCGACCTGCTGGGCATGCAGGACTCCGTCGAGGACATGCTCATCACCCTCGGCGCCCAGTACCACCTCATCCGCCCCCTCAACAGCTCGGGCGGCACCCTCTTCCTCTACCTCGCCCTCGACCGCTCCCGGGGCAACCTCGCCCTGGCCCGCCACGCCCTCAAGCGCATCGAGTCGGCCCTGGAGGTCTGATCCGGCGTTCCACCCGAGGGGCAGCCCGGCATCGCGGAACACCCCACGAAATGCCCCTCCCGGCGCTCGAAGCAACGCCGGAGGACCACCACACGCGTGAACCCACCGGGGCGGCCCAGGCCGGCCCGGTCGAGGGCGTGCGCCACCGCGGGCCACGACGCGACGTCGGGACAGTACCCGGTGGACAGGTCGGTCACCTCCACAACCGTCCACCGGCCCGCCTCCCGGCCGAACGCGGCCTCCCCCGCACAGACGACGCGCTCACTGCGGCGGGGCGCCAGACGCAGGCGGCCCTCCGGGTCGACGGCGCAGGTGAACGGCTCCGCCATGTCCTCGGCGGACCGCCGGGCGGCCCAACTCGGCAGGCGGGACGGTGTGTCGACGACCGCGCCGGCGCCGTCCGGGCGAGCGAGGGCGGCCGGATCCATGGGGCCGACGCAGAGACACATGACATCGGGCGCGCCGGGCCGCCGGACGCGAGAAGGGCGGGGCCGCAGGCCCCGCCCTCACCTTCATGGGCCCAGACGGCCCGCCCTCGTCTCACAGGCCTCCGCGTCCCCGAACGCGTGGCCCGCCTCCCGCCTCGGGCCCTCTACCGCCCCCAGGCCCACTTCAGCCGGTCCGCGCCGGACTGGTTCGTCGTCGTGAGCCACGGGTTGGAGGCCGGGCCCGTCAGGGTCTGGAGGGAGTACGTGTCGCCCGTGCGCAGGCCGGGCCAGTAGACGGCGCCCATGTGCAGCGCGCGGAAGACGTCCGTGTCCGCCTGGATGAAGGAGATCTCGTTGTTGCCTGCGTTGGAGCCGTTGTAGTCGAGGCCGCTCGTCATGGTGGCGCCGAACTCGTCGGCCACGGTGCGGTACGCGCAGTCGCCGAGGCGGGTCTTGAGGTCGGCCACCCACTCGTCGTAGGTGCGGTTGCCCCAGAAACCGTAGTGGTGGAGGGACAGGTACGTGCCCTTGAGCCGCGGATCGGCGCAGACGGAGACGACGCTGTCGTTGTACCCGCTGCCGCTGACGAAGATCCGGTCGCGCGGCACCTTCGGGAACGTCCCGATCCACTTCGCGGCGATGTCGGCCCACTCGGTGGGCGTGTACCCGTGCGGCTCGTTCATCGGCTCGAAGTACACGCGGCTGTTGTACCGGTACGCGCTCGTGACGGTCTTCCACATCGGCCAGTACGTCGTCTGGTCGTCGATGAACCCGTCCCTTTGGGCGTCGGAGCCCTCCCAATACGAGACGATCACCTTGAAGCCCTGAAGCGTCGCCGCGTCGATGACCGCGCGGTAGGAGTGCCAGTACTTCCCGTTCACCGTATACGGGTTGATCGGGATGCGGACGGTGTTGGCGCCCAGGTTGGCCCGGAACGCGGCGATGATCCGCGTCGCCTTGTGGAACGTCTGCGCGTACGTGTCCGAGAGGGACAGCCCCGACAGGACGACCTCGTCGTTGGCGAAGTTGTCGCGCGGGTCCGCCCAGTTGACGCCCTTGAACTGGCTCGTGTTCGGCGCGGTCGCGGCGGTGCGGTCGGCGGCGGACGCCGGGACACCGGCACCCAGGGCCGCGACACCGGCGAGGGCCACGGCGGTGGCGACCAGCGAACGGACGCGGGGCAGCCTGGAGTTACGGGAACGCAGGGGCACGGCGGTACCTTCTCACGGGATGAACGCGGCTCGGCGTCAGGCTTGGCCTGGGGTGATCAACGCGGTGTGAGTCTGAGTCGGGGCGCACAACGTTGTCAAGGAGTTGCGAGGAGATTTCAGAAAGCGCTTGCCCCGTTGCGGGGCGGTGACCTCGGGGCCGCCGCGAACGCCCCGGCGCTCTCGCCGGGGCGGCCGTCACACGAACGCCTGCTTCTCGTCCCGTACGTCGAAGGTGCTCACCGCCACGGCCGCCAGAACGAGGTCGATACCCGCGAGCACCGCGACGTCCAGCGCGGTCGTGCGCCAACTCCCGCCCCCGGCCATCGCGTTGGTGAACGCCTCCATCGCCCAGTGCTGCGGGGTGAGGGTGCCGGCGTACCGCACGATCTGCGGGAGGGTGTCCGTGGGCGCGAGCGTCCCGCCCGCCGCCCCCATGCCCAGCAGCGTCAGGTAGG
>DATCQX010000717.1:0-6216 GCA_036569285.1 Streptomyces sp. | reverse complement strand
ATCGAGGAGGCGACCGTCGACCCGGCGGGGCAGAACCCGACCTCGGGTGCGCGGACCGCCCGTTCCACGCACACCGTCGTCGCGGGCGACAGCCTCGCCATGCTGGCCTGGCGGGAGTACGGCGACGCGACGGCCTGGCGGGTCATCGCCGAGGCGAACGGGATCGACGATCCGATGGCGCTCGTGCCCGGCACGGAGCTGGTGGTACCCGGGCTGCGGGACGAGGAGGAGTCGTGAGCGGTGAGCGCGGCGGGCGGGCCTTCGCGGCCGACCCCGTCATCGAGACCCCCGGCGAGCTGCCGGCCATCTGGGCCTCACAGGTGGTGAGTTGTGTCGTCGACGAGAACGTGGGGCTGCCCGACGAGGCCGTCGTCACCTTCCGCGACCCCGACCACGAGTTCCTCACCGCGACCGGCATCACCATCGGCGATCCGCTGCGCGTCTCCGTCGTCACCGTCGCCGGGCAGGCCCGTGAGCAGCTGTTCAGCGGGGAGGTGACCGCGCTGGAGATCGACCGGGACCGTACCGGGTCGTTCACCGTCGTGCGCGCCTACTCCAAGGCGCACCGGCTCCAGCGGGGCCGCAGGGTCGTCGCGTTCCGGAACATGACCACGGAGGCGATCGTCCGAAAGGTCGCCGCCGGGGCGGGACTTGCCGTGGGGAAGGTCGACGTCAAGAAGCCGATCACCTACAAGCACCTCTCCCAGGCGAACGTCTCCGACTGGGACTTCCTCCAGTTCTTGGCCGGCGAGAACGGTGCCCAAGTCCGGGTGGACGACAAGGGGTTGCTCCAGTTCACCCAGGCGAAGAAGGCGTCCGGCGCGCCCTCGCCGTCGACTTCGGCCGTCCGTAACCCGATGGTCCTGGAGTACGGCCGCAACCTGATCTCGCTGAGCGCCTCCCTGTCGACCGCCGACGGTGCCTCCGCTGTGGAGGTGCGGGGGTGGGACGTCACCAACAAGAAGCCGCTGAAGTCCCCGAAGCCGTCCGTCGTCAGCGAGACCGTGCTTCCGGGGCTTGCGCCTTCCGCCGCTTCCAAGTTCGGCAAGTCCAAGCTGACGGTGACCGACACGCCCTACCGCACGCAGGCCGAGACGAACGCCGTCGCCGACGCCGTCGCGGACCATGTCAGCTCCGGGTTCGCCGAGTTGGAGGTCCTCGCCGAGGGCAACCCGCTGCTGCGGGCGGGCAAGCCCGTCGCGCTCGGCAATGTCGGCCCGGCGTTCTCCGGCAAGTACACGGCGACGGCCGTCCAGCACGTCCTCGAACCGCACGGCGGTTACCGGACGCGCGTGTGGGTCAGCACCAGCCCCGACCGCTCGATCACCGGCCTCGTCACCGGCGCCAACGCCCCCTCGCGCGGTCCCCGCATGCCGGGGCTCGCGATCGGGGTCGTCACCGACGTGCGTGATGCGGCGGGTGGCGAGCGGGGGTCCGTGCGGCTCAAGTTCCCCTGGCTGGACGACACTTACGTCAGCGACTGGACGCGGACCGTGCAGTGGGGCGGCAAGGGCGGTGGGGGCGTGGTGAGTCCCGAGGTCAACGACGAGGTGCTCGTCGGCTTCGAACAGGGGATGCTGGACAGCCCGTACGTCATCGGCGGCCTCTACAACGGGGTCGACAAGCCGTCCGAGCACGACGTCCCGCTCATCGACTCGACCACCGGGAAGGTCAACCGGCGTTCCGTGGTGTCCCGTTCGGGGCACCGGATCGAACTCCTCGACGCGCGGGCTCCCGGGCCGTCCGGGGTGCGGCTGCGGACCGCCGACGAGCAGCTCGAAGTCTTCCTCGACGACCGGAACAACCGCATCCAGCTGACCGTGTTCGCGCGCGGGCGACGGCAGTTGACGTCCGTCGTGCTCGACAGGAAGGGCATCACCCTGGACGCGGGGCGCGGGAACGTGAGCGTGTCCGGGCAGAACGTGGACATCCAGGGGCGGGTGGACGTCAAGATCGGCGGGCGGAACGTGACGGTCGACGGGACGAACGTCAACGTCAAGGGCAGGACGGGTGTCACGATCGACGGCGGTCTGCTCGGCGTCCTCAAGGCGAAGATCATCCGGATCAACTGACCTGTGTCGAAGGAGAGTTCCATGCCGCCCGCAGCCCGTACCGGCGACCCCACCGACCACGGCGGGGTCATCGCCACGCCGCCGCCCGCCGCCGCGAGGTCAGTGGCGACCGTCCTCATCGGCGGTCGCCCGGCAGCCGTCGTCGGCAGCCTCCACACCTGCGCGATGCCGCCCCACCTCGCGCTCGGCCCCGCCAACGTGATCATCCCGAACCCGGCCGGGCTCACCTCCGGCCAGGTCTTCATCGGTGGCCTGCCCGCCGCGAAGGCGCGGGACAAGACGGCGTGCGGGGCGACGATCCTGACGGGGGCGATGAACGTGCTGATCGGGGGCGTGTGATGAACGCGCTTGAGGAAAGGGGCCGTTGATGAACGAGCGTTTCATCGGCCGGGGTTGGGCCTTCCCCCTGCGTGTCGGCCCCACCGGCGGTATCGCCATGGTCGAGAAGGACCGGGAGATCGAGGAGGCCATCCGGCTCGTCCTCGGCACCGCCCCCGGCGAACGCCCCATGCGCCCCGAGTTCGGCTGCGGCATCCACGAGTACGTCTTCGCCCCCGGCGACGGCGCGACCGCCGGCCGCATCGCCCAGCAGGTCCGCGAGGCGCTGGAGCGCTGGGAGCCGAGGATCGCCGTGGACGAGGTCGTCGTCGCGTACGACGCCGTCGAGGCGGGGACCCTCTACATCGACGTGCACTACACCGTGCGCTCCACCAACGACCGGCGCAACCTGGTCTTCCCCTTCTACACGATCCCCTCCGAGGAGGGGGCCGAGGAAATGGTCGCCGACTGATGGCCCTGCCCTCCCCGAACCTGGACGACCGGCGTTTCCAGCAACTCGTCGACGAGGCGAAGCGGTACGTGCAGCAGCGCGCGCCCGAGTGGACCGACCACAACGTCTCCGACCCGGGCGTCACCCTGATCGAGACGTTCGCGTACCTCGTGGACCAGTTGCTGTACCGCCTGAACCGGGTCCCGGACAAGAACTACACAGCTTTTCTCGACCTGTTGGACATCCGTCTCTTCCCGCCGACGGCGGCCGGCGCCGAGGTCGACTTCTGGCTCTCCGCCCCCCAGCCCGACACGGTCGTCCTGCCCGCAGGCACCGAGGTGACCACGGCGGGCGGCGAGAGTGACGACGAGGTCGTCTTCGCGACTGTGGACGAACTCCGCATCATCCCCAGCGAGTTGATCCGCCTCGTCTCCGCGCCGAGGACCGGTGAGCAGGCCGACCGGACCCGGACCCTCGCTGACGGCGGTGACGTCCCCGCGTTCCAGGCGGCACCGGAGCCGGGCGACGCCCTGATGTTCGGACTGCCGACGGCCGTGCCTCGCTGCATAGTTGCCGTCAACCTCGACAGCCGCGTCGAGGGCATCGGCGTCGACCCGCGCCAGCCTCCGCTCGTGTGGGAGGCGTGGGACGGGGCGCGTTGGCAGGAGTGCGAGACAGGCTCGGACACAACGGGCGGGCTGAACAAGCCCGGTGAGGTGATCCTCCACATCCCCGCCGGGCACACCGCGTCCGTCGTCGGCGGGACGCGCGCCGGGTGGCTGCGGTGCCGGGTCACCGAGCCGGAGCCGGGGCAGCCGTTCTACTCCGAGTCGCCGACTGTCCGCGAGGCGGAGGTCTTCACCGTCGGCGGCACGATGTCCGTCGAGCACGCCGAGACCGTTCTCGACGTGCCCCTCGGCATGTCCGAAGGGGTCGCCGGACAGTCGTTCCGGCTCGCCCGTCCGCCCGTCCTCCTCGACGGGGAGCCGCCCGTGGTGGAGGTGTCCTCCGCCGACGGCTGGCAGCGCTGGGACGTCGTCGACCACTTCGGGCGGTCCGGGCAGGGCGACCGGCACGTCCGAGTCGACGCCACCACAGGGGAGTTCACGTTTCCGCCGGTGCTGCGGGAACAGGACGGCACGCTGCGGCAGTGCGGTGCCGTGCCGCCCAAGGGGGCGCAGATCAGGGTGGCGCGCTATCGCACGGGCGGCGGGCCCGCCGGGAACGTGGCCCGGGGGTCGATTTCCGTGCTGCGCAGCTCAGTTCCCTACATCGCCAGTGTCGTCAACCGGGAGGCCGCGCTCGGCGGGGTCGCCGGGGAGACCCTCGACAACGCCAAGTTGCGTGCCCCGCAAGCCCTGCGCATGCAGGAGCGTGCCGTCACCGCCGAGGACTACGAGATCCTCGCCCGCCAGGCCGCGCCCTCCGTCCGCCGGGTCCGCTGCCTGCCCGCCGGGGACGAACCCGGCGCCGTCCGCGTCCTCGTCGTCCCCGACGCCGTCTCCGATGAGGGCGACGACCGGCTGAGGTTCGAGCAACTCATCCCGTCCGAGCAGGTGTTGACGGCCATCACCCGTACGCTCGACGAACGGCGGCTGATCGGGACGCGGTTGGTCGTGGAGCCGCCGGTGTATCAGGGCGTGACGGTCGTCGCCCGGTTCGCTGCGGCCCCCTCCGACACGGACCGGGTCCGCGAAGCCGCCCTCGACGCGCTCTTCCGCTACCTCAATCCGCTCAACGGCGGCCCCGACGGCACGGGTTGGCCCTTCGGGAGGTCCGTCCAGTACGGCGAGATCTTCGGGATCCTCCAACAGGCCACCGGGAACGTGCTGGTCGAGGACGTCCGTCTCTTCGCCGCCGACCCCATCACCGGGCGGCGGGGCACCCCGACGGACCGTATCGACGTCGGGCCGGGAGCCCTGGTCTTCTCCTACCAGCACCAAGTCGTCGTCTCCGCACTGGAGTCGGGGAGCGGGACATGAGCCGTGCCGCCGTCCCCGGGCTGCCGAGCCGGTATCCCATCGGGGAGCAACTTCCCGCGCTCTACGCGGACGACGACTTCGCCCAGCGGTTCACCGCCGGGCTGGACACCGTCCTGGCGCCGGTGTTCGCGACGCTCGACAACCTCGCCTCCTACCTCGATCCGCGCGTCGCTCCCAGTGACTTCGTGGACTGGCTGGTGAGGTGGGTGGGCGCCGAGTCGGATCCACGCTGGCCGCTCGAACTCCGGCGGGAGGCGGTGGTCCGGGCCGTCGAACTGCACCGATGGCGTGGCACGCGGCGGGGGCTGACCGAGGCGCTGCGCCTCGCGCTCGGCGTTCACGCCGAGGTCACCGGGGACGGGGGTGCGGTGTGGTCCTCGACGCCGGGTGCGGACCTGCCGCCGTCCGCCTCCTCCTCCGGGGCGGGCCCCCTCGTCACCGTCCGTCCCGCTGCGGGCGTTCCCGTCGACCCCGTCCGCGTCGACGCCATCGTCCGTGCCATGTGTCCCGTCCACATCCGCTGCCGGGTCGAGATCCTCGCCGGGCCGTCCACCCCCGAAGGGAGCTGACGTTCATGCGTGCGTGTCCCGTTTGTGGGGCGTCCAATGGGCCGACCGATGATTTCTGCGGTAACTGCGGGACGTA
Organism: Streptomyces sp.; assembly: GCA_036569285.1. Classification (GTDB taxonomy): domain Bacteria; phylum Actinomycetota; class Actinomycetes; order Streptomycetales; family Streptomycetaceae; genus Streptomyces. The sequence continues at coordinate 748 of DATCQX010000717.1, read as the reverse complement.
TTTGGGGTGGTCGGAGGAGACGAGGAGGCCGGGGGCGGGGGAGTCTGCGGTTGAGACGCCGGATGTGGAGACGTCTGCTTCGGGGAACGCCGGTTCTGGGACGGCCAGTTCGGAGACGGCGGGGTCCGGGGCGTCTGCTTCTGTGACGTCCTCTGCCTCCAGGACGGCCAGTTCGGAGACGGCCGGTTCGGGTGCGGTGGATGCGGAGACGGCGGTGTCGAGCGCGCCGTCTTCGAGCGCGGGAGCTTCCGTGGCCTCCGCTTCGGGGGCGGCGGTCGTGGAGTCGACGCCTGAGGGCGCGCCTGCTGCTGATGCCCCCGACTCGGAGGCGGCGGCGCCTTCAGGACCGTCCGCGTCTTCAGGACCGTCCGCGTCGGCTTCGGACGTCCCCGTATCGCGGACGACGGCGGAGAGCGCACCGAGCGCGTCCAACGCACCGGCCGCGTCCAACGCACCAGCGGTGTCGAGCGCACCGGTGGAGTCCAGCCCCCAGCCCTCGGCCGCACCCGCACCAGCCGCGTCGACTTCCGAGGCCCCCGCCCCGGACGCACCGGCCCCGACCCCGTCGTCCCCACCCGCACCTCCGGAGGAACCCCGCACCTCATCCCTCCGCGCCCGCCTGACCTCCCGAGCCCGAGCCCGAGGCGAGGCGGCGTCACGGCCGAGCGCACCCCCGGTCTCCGAGGAACCAGCGCCCCCGGCTCCCGAGCCGCCCGCCGCCGCATCCCCTGCCTCCCCGGACCCAGCC
>DATCQX010000716.1:0-5884 GCA_036569285.1 Streptomyces sp. | reverse complement strand
AGGATACGGAACCAACAGGGCCCCTTCGGTCGCCGGTGTGCTGAGTGGAATCACCACGCCAACGACGAGGGGCCCTGGCTCGTCACCACGCCCGCTGACCAGCCCATTTCACCCGCCAGCACAGGATGAAAGAGGTTCACTGACCGTCACGACGCGGGCCTGCAGGTAGACGGTCGCATCACCGCTGTAGTCGCGGCTGAACTCGGCGACATTCGCCGCGGTGTCGGGCAGGTCCAGCACGAATCCGTCGATCGCCATCAGCCGCCAGCGTCCCAGAAAGGCCCCGGGCGTCGCGGCAGTCGCCGCCGGACGCGCCAGGTCGGTGAAGATCTCGCGCAGCACTTCCGACCCGAGCCGCTGCCGGGCCTGGGTGATCACGCCGCGCGGCAGGGCCTGCCACCGTGCGCCGCGCCGAGCATCCCGGTCAGCTTCTCGGTAACCTCCTCGTAGTCGCCGTCGGGGAACAGGCACAGCGCGATCAGCAGGTAGACGACCAGGTGGGAGGAAAGCTAGCGGACCCGTTCCTCCCGGCAGCCGTGGGCTTCGATCGCCTCGTCCAGCACGTCGCGCGGCACCAGCGACGTCAATGCCCCCAGCGACACCAGATCCGTCAGGCGGCCCACTGGAGTCCGCAGCCTCCATCGACATGCGCGGAGGCTACCAACTCCCGCCTGGCCGGGATGGGCCGCGTCCCTTACCGGAGGGGGCAAGTTTCCTACTGGTGTGGCGGGTTGATCGGCACCTCGTTAAGCTCCTCGCGCATGGACGAGGAGCTGCGGCAGATGGCGTTGGAGGTTCTCGAGGACATTGCGCACTGGTCGCTCAGATCGTCTGGCTGGGAGCGGGTCGGCCGAGGGCTCGCGGACATGGAGCGGACTCTGCGGGCCGCGGACGTCACGGGATTCCGACGGGCCGTCGCGGATGTCGAGATGGCGGGGCCACATCGCATCTCGGGAGTGGAGGAGGCGTCTTCCCTGCCGATTCCCGAGGTGTACCGGGAGCGGGTCAATGAGCTGATCCACGATTTGCACGCGGCCCGGGACGAGCGGCCGTCGGCTGAGGCCGCGAACGTGGGCGAACGGGGTCCGCATGATTGAGGGCGAGGCCCTCGGGGTGCACGTGTTCGTCGTCACGGGCGGCGAGCACCGGGCGGCCGCGCTCGCCTTCGTCCGGGCCCTGTGGGTCCAGTGCGGTGCGAGCCTCGGTATGACGGAACCGGTGCCGGGAGTGGGTGCGGGTACGGAGCCGCGGGGAGGCTGGGCCGCGCACACGAGAGGGCTCCTTGCGGTCAGGAGCGATACCGGTCCTGGGGTGCGGCAGGCCGTGTTGCGACGGGACCACGACGTCCTCTGCCTCTCGGTCATGCTGGCCCCAGACGCCGCCGAGAACTTGGGGTGGGCGGAGCTGGACGGGCAGTGGTCAGATGCCGTCCGAGCCGCGGACCCGGGGGGAGCGGCGCCCGCCTGCGGGACATTGGGGGAAGCCAGGCTGTATCTGGCCAGACTGGTCGACCCTGGTGCCCAGCCCGCTGCCGAGTCGGCCGGCGCACTGGTGGCGGCGGTACGGTCACGTGCGCCTGGCGCACCGGATCAGGTACCGGAGGGAGTGGTGACCCCACAGGGATTCGCCGTCTGGGAGCTGTTGCCCACCACCGATACGCGGATCGAACGTCGCTTGGTCGCTGTGGCCGGGCACGAGCGGGACCCCGAGCTGACGGCCTGGGCATGGACCGACCGGAATCTGAATCTGCCGCCGCTGGCGAAGTATCTGCTGCACGCCGCCAAGCTCCGTTACGAACTGCGCGTATGGCGAGCAGCTGAGGACATCGCCACGCTCCGTGCCGCCACGGACGCCACGATCAAGGCCTTGCTGGAATGGACCGCCGTACCGGCAGCGCCGAGCCGGCAACTGGAGATCATCAGAGCCAGCCATGCCCTGGTGGCTCTGCAGGCCCGTGAGCGTGGCCTCGTCGACCGCTCGACACTCAGCCGCGAGATGGCCCGAACCGTCGAAATCGCCGCTGCCAACCTCATCCTCTTCGCCGGTGACGAGTCACTCGGCGGGCCGTTCGCCGACGATCGGGCGCTGGCGGACTGGCTGGTCCAGCGCCTCGACGACGAAGCCACGTATCTGGAGGCTGCGGTGCGCCGCTGCGAGCAAGTCGGTTCGCTTGCCGACCAGTTGGTGCAGCGGAGCCAACAGCGTCGCCAGGAGACGGTCAACCTCGGTCTGACCGGCGCCATCGGAGCCATCGTGATGAGCCTCGGCGCCGTCCAGGCACTGCAGTACACGGTGCCGCTGCCCGGTCCCGTGAAGCCGGCCGTCGTCACGGCTCTCGGCGCACTCGCTCTGCTCGCGTCTCTCGTCGTGCTGCGGGTCGTGGCGCCGGAGCGGAGCTGGTCGCTGGTCCTCGTTCGGCTGGGCGCGGGAGCGGTCGGCGCGACCCTGGCATGGATCGGTGTGGCGGCGCTCGGGCACCGGGGCGCCGCGGCGACCTGGGCTGGGACCACGGTGGGAGCAGCCTTGGGAGTGCTCGTCTCCTTCGTATCCTGCGGACGCGGCAGGAGGCACTGACCGGACCGGGGGACGTCGGCGGCACGGTCCGCCCGGTCGAGAGCATCCTCGGGAGAGGCGGTGTTGCTGCCGTGGCTTACAGCAGTTCGTGGCGTGGTTCCGGGTGGGGAAACGAACGGCCCCAGCAGTCACGCAAGGTGGAAACCCACAAGATCGTCGTCGGGTTCTCGCAGGTCGCGGAGGCGTTCAAACTGGGCCTCGCGGCTCAGGTCGCCGCGCTGGACGACCGAGACCGGGGTCGGCTCGACATGGCGATCACCCACTTCCGGCGCGCCGTCGTCGCAGCGGCCGGTGACGACCCGCACCGGGGCAAGTACGTCAACGGTCTTGGTGTCGCCCTGCTCGACCGCCATCGGCTCACCGGAGACGTCGGCGATCTCGACGAGGCCCTCGACCACCTGGTCATCGCCTTCGACGCCGCAGCCCAGCAGACGATGGGCCGCGCCCGGGTGCTGCGCAACCTGTTCGATGCCCTGGAGCTGCGGCTGGCACTGGCCGACGTCCCGCTGACCGACGACCGGCGCGCCCGGCTTCCCTCCCTGGACTCGCTGCGCCGAGAAAAGAGCCGTACACCGGGGTTCCCCGCGATCGAGCGGCTGGCCGCCGCGTACGAGAACGGCCACGCGGCGGTGGCCGAGCAGGGCCTGGCGCAGGGCTGCCCGGATCTCACCTATGCCGTCAAGCTCCTCCCGCTGGCCGTCTGGGGCGGCCGCGATCAGGTACTCGAATTCCTCGCGGACTACCGGGGGTTGGCGTCCAAAGCGGCATCGAGTGCCGTGGCGGCGGGTGATGTCACCTTGGCGGTGCGCGTGCTGGAGCAGGGCCGCGCCGTGGTGTGGCAGCAGGATCTCGCGAACCGCACGCCTCGCGAGGAGTTACTGAGGCAACTCGTCGCGCAGGGGCCTCGGCCGCACAAGGAGACCGACAAGACCTTCCACGCAAAGACGCACACGAAGGCGGGAAGGAACCGTTCGGGCAGGGCAACCGATCGCCAGGCGCCGTCGCTGCCGTCGGATCTCGTGGAACGGATGGACCACGCCCACGCCGCACTCACCCACCTCGCGCCCGGGCCGGACGTGTCACCGGACAAGGGAGATCCGCGGTTGGACTTCGACCGATGGGGATTCCCGTGGCAAACCGGGGTTCCAGGCCTGGCCGAACTGTCCGCCGCCGTACGGGAATGGGATTCGCTGAGCCGTACGGCGCGGCGTGGGCTACCGTACGTCAGCTTCCAACTCCCGGACTACCAACGCGACATCCGGCCCGCGGCGTCCCACGGACCTGTCATCTACCTCAACGTGAGTCCGTGGCGCTGCGACGCCATGATCGTCACCCGGAGCGGCGAGCGCCCCGTCCTCATCCCCCTGCCGAATCTGACCGCCGCCGACGCCGAGCAGCAGGCGCAGCGGTACCTGACCGCCATGATGAGCGACAGTGACGGGCGGGAGGACGTCGTCCGGGACGTGCTGCACTGGCTGTGGCACACGGTGGCCTCGCCCGTGCTGACCGCTGTGGCACGGATTCCTGAGTTCGCGGAGGCCACGGCACAACCGCATGTGTGGTGGATCCCCACCGGGCCGCTGACTACTCTGCCCCTGCACGCGGCTCTGTGCGCCGACGGTCGCTCGGTCCTCGACCGTGTGACGTCCTCCTACACCCCTACGGTAAGTGCGCTGACGCGGGCCCGAACGGTGCGGCGCGCGTCGGACTTCGGCCAGCGCCCCACTCAGCGTCAGCTGCTCGTCGCACCCGCCACCGGTGAACTCCCGGCGACCAAGAGGACGTTGGCCAGGCTCGCCACGCTGCTGCCCCGCAGGCAACGCACCAGCCTGGTGGGCTCCGAAGCGACCTGGGACAAGGTTCACCAGGAGCTGCCCCGGCACGCCTGGGCGCACTTCGACTGTCACGCCGTACAGAACTTCGACGAGCCCCTCACGAGCCGTCTCTCGCTGCACGACCGCGATCTGACCGTCGCGGATCTCACCGAACTGCCGGGCAGTTCCACGGAGTTCGCACTGCTCGCGGCCTGCACCACGGCGGCGGGGGGCAGCCTCGTCCGCGACGAGTGGGTCAGCCTGGCCGCCGCCCTGATGTACGCCGAGTACCAGGCCGTCATCGGAACGCTGTGGCCGGTGCCCGACGGACCCACCGCTCGTATCGCACGAGACGTCTACGCCGCGCTGATCCCGCGCGTCGAAGAGCCACTGAGTGGCGAGCACACCGACGCCACGGTGTCGAAGTGGCGCCGGTTCCTGCGCCGCCTCCTTCCGTTCGCCGGACGCCGGTCGGCGGCGCCGAAACCGCCCTGGCCGTCCAGCACCGTCGACCTCAACGCCGCCGGCAGCGCACACGCCCTGCACCGGGCCCTGCTCCGCGAACGGAATCGCCGCCCCGACCACCCGAGCGCCTGGGTGTCGTTCGTGCACTACGGCATCTGAGGCCGCGCGGCTCAGCGTTTGCGGCCCGCACCGCCGAACATGGCCACCTCGTCCGGCTCTTGACCACTCGCCGCCACACGCCAGTGCGAGCACGAGACCACCCCCGGCGCCAAAAGTTCCAGGCCGTCGAAGAACCGTTCGCCAGGCTCGGTCGCTGCGGCTGCCGTGGAGCTGGTGTTCTGGTGCCTGCGGAAACGGTGAGCGGCCCTTGACGTTCAAAGCCTGTCACGCGGCCATCCACAGCCGCCCTACCGCCTCGTTCTCGGGCGGCTCCATGTCCAGGTGCCAGGTTCCGAAGCGGCGGGTCTTGCTGGTGATGTAAGGGATGACGGTGGCCAGGTCCACCGGTTCCACCTCCCAGCCCTCGCCGATGAGCTGAGTGGCCGCCTCCGTGATGTCCACAGCGGTATGAAGAATGAGGCAGTTCGCCAGCAACTCGTTGAACTTGACGGTCTTCTCCTGGTGGTCCGAGTCGTTGTCCTGGAGCACGTCGGAGACGAACAACAGCCAGTCGCTGAACTTGTGGAACGCCTCGACCTTGTTCGTCATCGCCTGGATCGATTCGCGCAGCTCCGGTTCCGACAAGAAACCGAGGAGCACCATCGTCCTCGTGACCTGACGGCCGTCCCGTGTCCGCAGTCGGCCGGTCCGTCGGCATGACGCGATGCCCGGCCCCTCACTCGGCCTCGCCACTCCCCCGCCAAGGGCCGAAATGCAGGGCCGCGACGCGCCGCGGCCCGTACCCACGCCCGGCGGCGGCGAAAGCGGTCCGGTCGGGGTGGCCGGTCTTGCGGAGCAGGCTCGCCACGTGTTTCTCCACGGTCCGCGGCGAGATGTGCAGCCAGTCGGCGATGTCCTTGTTGCCGAACCGT
>DATCQX010000715.1:0-8990 GCA_036569285.1 Streptomyces sp. | reverse complement strand
GGGGCGGGTGTCCGGAGTGCCGGACGCCCGCCTCTGCCGTGACCGAGTGCGGCCCCTGTGCCGTCACCGGCGCGGCCTGCGACCCGATCGCCGGCATCGCGGGTCAGAGGCGTGCCGGGGTGCGGGGAACGGCCGGTTGCGGTGTGGTGAGGGCGGGGGCGGTGAGTTCGCGGGGTGGTACATCACCCATCACATGCCACAGCGGATCCACCGCCCCCGTCGCCGACAGCGTGAACCACACGACCTTCCCGTCCTCCCCGTCGGCCCGAGCCCCCCAGCTCTCGCTCACCGCCGCCACCATCGCGAGCCCTCGGCCGCAGGTGGCGAGCGTGTCGACGCTGTCGAGGTCGTCAGGGGCCGGCACCACCGGCAGCCTGGGGTCGTGGTCGCGCACCGAGACGGTCAGCCGCCCGAGGAGCAGGTCCAGCTCCACCACGCAGGTGTTGTCCGGCCGCGCATGCCGGTGGACGTTGGCCAGCAGCTCCGTCACACCGAGCGCGGCCCGGTCTATGAGGGGGTCCAACTGCCAGTACCGCAAGTGCGCGGCGACGATTCTGCGGACCTGGCCGATCCGCGACGGCAGGGCTTGCAGCTCCACCGCGCAGTGTCTGTTCGGGTTGCTGATCACGGCTGCGACTCTCCCGGCATGAGGTCCGGAGGAACACGGGGTTCGGATCGTTCCAGCAGCGCGGTCCCACACAGCGGCCGGCTGCGTTCATGGCCGGCGGGCTGGTTCGCAGCGTTATCGCCGGTAAACCCAGAGTGACGTGAGTTCAGAGTCGCCCAGGGGGAGCGGGGGCGCAACTCCGGGGGAGTGGGGTGTGGTGTGTGAGGCCTTACGGCACCGGTGGCCGGGGCCGTCGCCCGGAGCGCTCTCGCGCATACGCCCCCCGAGGGTTCCTTTGAGGCTCTCAAAGGTGTGTTTATGCAGGTGGGAAGCGTGTTGCGGATGTCTATGATCGAGGTGACGGCCGCTTGAGCGAGCGTGTGAGGAGCCCCTCCGTGACCACCCCCCAGCAGTCCGCGACCCTGGATACCGACCACAGCGACGCCGCGTACCGGGCGTGGCTGAAGGACGCGGTGCGCAAGGTGCAGGCGGACGCCAACCGCTCGGCGGACACGCACCTGCTGCGCTTCCCGCTCCCCGAGGCGTGGGGCATCGACCTGTACCTGAAGGACGAGTCGACGCACCCCACGGGCAGCCTCAAGCACCGCCTCGCCCGCTCGCTCTTCCTGTACGGCCTGTGCAACGGCTGGATCCGCCCGGGCCGCCCGGTCATCGAGGCGTCCAGCGGTTCGACGGCCGTGTCGGAGGCGTACTTCGCGAAGCTGATCGGTGTGCCGTTCGTCGCCGTCATGCCCCGCACGACCAGCGCGGAGAAGTGCCGGCTGATCGAGTTCCACGGCGGCCGATGTCACTTCGTCGACGACTCCCGCACGATGTACGACGAGTCCGCGCGCCTCGCGGAGCACACCGGCGGCCACTACATGGACCAGTTCACGTACGCGGAGCGGGCCACGGACTGGCGCGGCAACAACAACATCGCCGAATCCATCTTCCGCCAGCTGGAGTTGGAGCGGTTCCCGGAGCCGGCGTGGATCGTCGCGACGGCCGGCACGGGCGGCACCTCGGCGACGATCGCCCGGTACGTGCACTACATGCAGTACGACACCCGGATCTGCGTCGCCGACCCCGACAACTCCTGCTTCTACGAGGGCTGGACGACCGGCGACCCCGACGTCACCTGCGACTGCGGCTCCCGCATCGAGGGCATCGGACGGCCCCGGATGGAGCCGAGTTTCGTGCCGGGCGCGGTCGACCGGATGATGAAGGTCCCGGACGCCGCGAGCGTCGCCGCCGTGCGCGCCCTGGAGGGGGCCATCGGCCGCAAGGCGGGCGGCTCGACGGGCACCGGGCTGTGGAGCGCGCTGAAGATCGTCGCCGAGATGGTGTCCGAGGGCCGTCAGGGGAGCGTCGTCACACTCCTGTGCGACCCCGGAGACCGGTACCTCGACAAGTACTACTCCGACGAGTGGCTCGCCCAGCAGGAGCTCGACATCACGCCGTACAGCGAGACGATCGAGACACTGCTGACGACGGGGAAGTGGCAGGAGTGACCACGCGCCGCCCCACCCCGCAACGCCGCTGATGCTCCAGCGGCGTTGCGCTGTTCCCGCTGGCCAGGGGGCTGGTGTTGTGCCGGGGGCGGGGCGGGCAGCGGAACGTGAGGAGTTCTTCCTGCGGGTGGGTGCTGGCCCGCCACAGCCTCGAACGTCTCGGCGTGACCGCCCACCACCCGGGCCGCGAACCGGCGTCACGGCTGCGGAACCGGTCCGCACCGCCACGACCGCGGCCGAGCCCGCACGCCTTCCGGATCCGCGCGACCCGCCCCCGACGGAACACCGGACCTCTGCACGCGCAGGCAGGAACAGCGAAACGCCGCTGGAGTACTAGAGCAGGTCCGCAGCCGTCGAGTCGGCGGGCTCCCGGCGGGCATCGGGCCGATCACTCGGATACGCGCGCCGTTCGGTCACGTCCTGGACGTACCATCCGGAATCGAGTGCGCCCCGGCGTGAGCCGGTGCCCGCCCCAGGCGACACACCATCGGTCTCACCGCGCCATTGATGAAAACGGCCTCCGAGATCGTCTCATTCGTCGTGGAAAGGACGCAGGCTGACGGGCTCTGTGGGGATGTTGCGGGCGGAGAGTTCGGACAGGGCCGCGTGGCGCAGGTGTTCGGCGAGTGCCGATGTCGCCGTCGAGGCGGTGCTGTTCTTGACGCCCCAGGCCAGGAGGTGGTGGCGGCGGGCCCAGGGGTCTTGCAGTTCGCACACGTCGAGGGACAGGCGGGGGTCGATGGCGCGGCGTGGTACGACGGCGAGTCCGGCGCCGGCGGCGGCGAGGGCGACGAGGACGCCCAGGTCGGCGACGGTGGTGCGGTGGCGTACCACGGGTGCGTGGGGTCCGAGGTGTTTTTCGATCCAGCGGCGCAGTGAGGAGTTGTCGTCGAGGCCGACGAGGGGGTGTTCGGCGGCTTCGCTGTAGGTGAGCGCGGTCCGTCCGGTCAGGGCTCCTCCGGTCTGGCCGATCACGACGAGAGAGTCGTCGCCGAGGGATTCCATGCGCAGGCCGCAGTCGCGGGCCTCGTCGTCCAGGACGACGCCCAGGTCCGCGTCGCCGTCGGCGAGCCTGCGCAGGGTCTGCGGGGTGCGGCTCTCGGAGACGGTGACGTCGGTGTCCGGGTGTGCGCGGAGGAACGAGATGAGGGCCTGCGGTACGAGCCGGTGCATCGCGGAGCCGCCGGCCAGCAGGCTCAGGGGGGCGGTCGGGGAGCGGGTGTAGCTGGCGACGGCGCTTTCGAGGCGTGCGGTGTGGTCGAGTACTTCGCGCGCGTGCCGGGCCAGCGTGGTTCCCGCCGGTGTGGGCCGTACGCCTCGTCGGCCTCTGATCAGCAGGTCCACGCCGGCGTGGTGTTCGAGGGCGCGCACTCGGGCGCTGGCCGACGGCAGGCTCAGGTGCATGCGGCGGGCGCCCGCCGTGATCGATCCTTCCGTGACGATGTGGAGGAAGAGCCGCAGGTCGTCCAGGTCGTAGCGCACTCACCCAGCCTAAGGCTCAGGCTGAGGCTGGGTATGCCGATCACGCATTGTGGCCTGCTCGGCGCCGGGAGATGCTCGGCGTGTGTGGGAGATACCTCTTGTTCTGCTGGCCGGTGTCGCCGCCGGAGTCCTGAACGCGATGGGTGGCGGAGGCACGTTCGTGGCGCTGCCCGCTCTGGTCGCGTTCGGCCTGTCACCGGTGACGGCGAACGCGGTGTCGCGGGTTGCTCTCGTCCCCGGTGCTGTGGCCAGCGCGTGGGTGTACCGTGACGAACTCGCCCCGGTGGGGCCCGCGTCCACGAGGGCGCTGACCGTGACCAGTGTCGTGGGCGGTGGGGTCGGTGCCGGTCTGCTGCTGGTCCTGCCCGCGTCGTCGTTCGACACCGCGGCGCCGTGGCTGCTCGCCTTCGCCACGGTGACCCTCGCCTTCGGCCGGAACTTCTCCAGAGGGCTGAGCCGCGTGCTGGGCCGGTCGGTCGGGATGAGTGCACGTGGCGTTCTGGCGGGGCAGTTCTTCCTCGCCGTGTACGGCGGATACTTCGGCGGTGCCGTAGGCATCATGATGATGGCCCTGTGGAGCATCGGCCTCGGCCTCGACGCCGCGGCGACCAATCCGATGCGGATAGCCCAGCTCGCGGCCATCTACCTCAGCGCGACCGTACTGTTCCTCATCGCCTCGGACGCCCTGAACGCCCCGCTCCTCCTCACCGCCATGCTGGTCGGCGCGGTCGCCGGAGGCTATGGCGGCGCCCATCTCGCCCGCCGTTGCCCGCCTGGCTGCTGCGGGGCGTCATCCTGTCGACGGCCGTGACCACGACCGTCCTTTATTTCCTGCGCGGCTGACCCACCAGGGGGATTGAGGCTGACTGACATGGCCGAACGTGACGCGGAAGCCACCGCACCCTATCCAGAGGCCGCACGGGCGAGGCTGGTGATGGCCTATGAAGCATGCGAACTGTCCGACCTCGCGCGTGCCGCCGTCCCGATCGGTGAGCACGAGCTGAATCCCGACGGCACCGCCCGTGCCCCCGGTGCCGTGCTGGCCGACGCCGCCCGGGTCCTCGCCGGCGCGCAGCGGCTCTTCGAAGCCGCCGCCGTGTTCGAGCGCGTGGCCGGCGCCGACTGGCAGCTCATCGGGGAAGTGCTGGACGTGTCCGCCCACACCGCGCGGGTGCGCTTCGCGATGTCCGAGGCCGCTTTCCGGGAAGAACTCCTCTCCCCCGGCTCGGACGAGGCCGCCGACGAGGCGGGCCGCCTGCGGGCCCACATCGCCAGAGAACCGCTGGAGACCGCCCTCGACCTCGACGACTGGGTACTGCGCCACGCGGACGGCGACGGCGACCTCGGCACCGCACCGGTCTCCGGCGGCCTGGCCCGTCAGGGCCTTCGCCGGCACACCGAGAAACCCACCTGAACCAGAGATGAGGAGAGACGACGTGGACACATCGTCATCCGACGCGGCACGCCTGCTGCGGTTGCTCGGCGTGCGTGCCCTGGTCCTCGCGCTGTTCGCCGTCATCGTCGGCGCAACGCTGCCGGCGGCTGTCTTCGCGCTCACCGGTGTCTGTCTCCTCCTGGTCCGGGTCGAGTCGGCGGCGGACCGTCGGCTCGACCCGGACCAGGGCGCCGCGGGTGAGATCACCCGCGGGCTTCAGAGCACGAGTTCCTCCACTTCGGCCGAGACCGGTTCGAACCGCACCGGCAGGCTGCTGATGCCGGTGAGGAGGTTGGAGTAGATACGGCGAACCGGCCCGGCGATCTCGAATCCGGTGGTGAAGTCGCGGAGCGCCAGCAGCACTTCGGAGATCTCCAGCCTCGCCAGGTAGGCGCCGATGCAGTAATGCGGACCGTGCCCGAACGCGATGTGCTTGTTGGGTGACCGGTCGATGAGGAACCGGTCCGGGTCGGCGAAGACGCGCTCGTCGCGGTTGCCCGAGCCGTTCCACACCGTCACCACGTCACCTGCCTTGATCGGGGTGCCGTGGATCTCCGTGTCCTGTACCGCGGTGCGGCCGAAGTGCATGGTCGGTGAGGCCCAGCGCAGTACCTCTTCGGTCGCCTGCTTGACGGATACGTCGCCTCGTTTGAAGGCCGCCCACTGGTCCGGGTTGGTGCTGAAACTGTGCACGGAGTCGATCATGGTGAGACGGGCGGTCGCGTCCCCTCCGAGGATCAGGCTGTAGCAGTTGAGGACGATCTCGTCCTCGCTGAGGAACTCGCCGTCGATCGTGCTGCCGGCCAGGGCGCTGACCACGTCCTCCTGTGGCGTGGCACGGCGCTCTTCGACCATGCCGAGGAAGTACTGGAGGATGTCGTTGCGGGCGGAGTCGGCCGCGGCGGAGTACTCCGGCTGGTCGTCCGAACTGATCGCGGACTTGGTGAGGCTGAGCATGTACTCCTGGTCCTGGCTCGGCACGCCGAGCAGGTCGCAGATCGTGATCATGGGAATCCTGCTCGCGACGTCCAGGGCGAAGTCGCATTCGCCTCGGTCGACCGCCGCCGCCAGCCGTGCCCGGGCGAGGACCCCGAGATCCTCATCGTCTTCGACTCCCCGCGCATGGTCCTCGACCAACCCTCAGGGTTGCGGCCCGGACAGCGTCCACAGGGCCGGGAGCAGGGCCGTCAGGAGGAGCCCGTATCCCACGACCGCTGTGAGGGTGGGGCCGCCGTTCGCGAGAAGCAGCGCCGTCGGGGCGCCCAGGGCGGTGCCGAGTGCGGCGAGTTGGGCCGGTGTCCGCCACCACGGGCGTGCGGGCAGGGGGCCGGGCGGCGGGAGGAAGGTGTCGCGCAGGTCGAGGCGGGTCGTCCGGTCTGCGGGGAGCGGGTCGTGCCGGGGCGGGCGGTGGCGCAGGCGGCCGAGCGGCACCGGGCGGGAGCCGTCGGGCAGGACGATCAGCGCGGTCCTCGTCCACCGGGCGGGCCCGTGGACCGTCACCTCGGCCTCGCCGTCCATGTCGTCGAGCGCCGGGTGCCACATCACCCGCTGCCAGCGGCCCTTGCCCTCCCGTGGACCGAACACGACGAGCCAGATCGCGGTGCCCGCTCCTCGCGGGCCGCGCCGGACAGTCGCCGTCAGGGTGGTTCCCGGGCGGCGCGGCAGCAGGAGGAAGCGCAGGCCACGCCAGGCCCAGACGGTGCACAGGGCTGCCGTGGCCGTGCCCGCCAGCAGGACGGGGATGAGGAGGTCGTCCTCGGTGGCGGTCTCGTCGGCGTCTCCGGGGAAGCCCCGGGGGTCGGTGTGGGACGGGTCATAGGCGACCGGGAAGGGCTTGCCCTGGCTGTAGCGGCCCGTCTCGTAGACCGCGAAGCGCTGGAGTCGGGTGCGGCCGGTGTCGTCGCTCCACCGTACCCGGATGTCCTCGCTGTCCCCGATGCCGTCCTCGACGACGACTCCCACGGCCGTGGCCACGGCCCGGTCGCGTTCGTTCTCGTAGCGGTGGAGGTGGAGCAGCAGCCAGGCGGCGAAGAGGGCGTAGCCGGTGACGGTGACGGCGAGGCCCAGGAGGGCGATGCGCAGGGCGGGGCGGACGGCCGGTGGTGGCGTGCGGGGGTGTATGCCGGTCTTCATGCGGCCTCTTTCGTCTGCGCGCCTGCCGGCAGGGCCCGCAGTCCTGCCGCGTCGGCGTTGTCGATCGCTTCGGTCACGAGAAGGCTCAGGTCGGCGACCGTGCCGTCGGGGGCGGTGAGGAGCGTGCTCAGCCAGCGGACCGTGGGAGTCCATCCGTCGGCTCGCAGGGCCGTCTCGAGGGCGGACGTCACGGCGCTGCGGAACGCGTCCCGGCGCAGTGCCGGGCGGACGGCCCGGGGTGCTGTGCGGATCTGCCGGTCGGTCAGGTCGGCGAGGGAGGGCCAGGTGCCGTCGTCGATGGCGTCCAGGGCTGCGGCCAGGGCCTCGGCGGGAGTGTTCCGGCGCGTCGCCGTCCGCAGGTCCGGTTCGTCGATCAGGTCGTCCACGAGGCGGCGCAGTTCATCGGGATCGAGGTCCAGGAGGCGGACGGGGGTGGGGGCGGACGCGCCGGTGATCTTGGAGCGGTGTTCCTCCCAGAGGCCGTCCAGGGTCACCTGGGTGTCCGAGCCGAGGCGCTCCAGACACCAGCGTTCGAGCTCGGGGGCGGTGTGCAGGGTGAGGGGGACGGGGCGGAAGTCACCGGGGGCGTCGGCAGGCGGGAGGGCGGCGATGCGGGACGGGTGAGGGGGGTGGCTGTCGGTGGCGTACGGGTCGAAGGCGTCGTCCTCCGCGACCCACATCGCGGCACGGCGGGCCACGTGCGGGTCCCGCAGAGCGGTGTCGAGGGCGTCGTAGAAGTCCGTGGGGCGGCGGTCCGCCTGTTCCAAGGCGCACCACCAGGTGGCACCCAGGCCGTGGAAGACGGCGCCTGCGACGTGAGTGCGTTGCAGTGCCTCGGCCGCCGCAGTGGTGCCGGCGACGTGGGCCGCTTCGGCGTCGGCCGCGGTCTCGGCGTGCCACGCCAGGGGCTGGGAGGCCCGCAGGAGGCGGGGCGCGCACGGAGTCAGGAGGCGCAGGGGTCCGGAGAGCCGGTTCTCCAGGGCGTCTCGGGCGGTGTGGAGCGCGGCCGTGCGGAGGTGGCGGGTGTGGCGCCGGTGGGCGAGTTCGTGGGCGACGACCGCGGCGAGCTGGGCCTCGGTGAGGGTCCGCAGCAGGGGCAGGCCCAGGAGCAGGACATGGGTCCGGACTCCGCTGACCTTGAGGCGGGCGAGGGCTGCGGTCGGGTCGGGGGCGATCCGGACGAGCAGCGGGCCCTCGAAAGCCAGACGCCGGGCGACCGTGCTTATCAGTGCGGCCAGTTCGGGTTCGTCGTCGGGGCCCACCGCGCGTCCGGGGAACTCCGCCGGGCTCCTGACGGCGCGGACCGCGCCGGCCGCCAGGCACATCAGCGGTATGCCGAGCAGCCACCACTCCCCCTGGGCGGCGACGGTCAGGATCACCGCGGCGACCGCCGTATGCGGCCACCAGGCCAGGGCCAGCATGCCGGCCGCCAGCAGCCATTCACGTCCGGGCGACGGCCGTGCCATCCCCAACCCCCCGTTGTCCGAAGAAACTTCACGCATCATCACATGATCGGGAGGGTGTGGGGGCTGCCGGGTTCCGGCAGTCTTCCGCAGAGACCGGCTGCCGGGCTCGGTGTTACCGGCGAAGCCGGTTCTCCGGCAGCTTGCTGCCGGTTTCCACCCGCAGGTGCCGGCTGGTGGTGAACTCGGCGACGCGCCCGTCCCGCAGTGTCAGATAGGTGCCGTTGAAGCGGGACCGCAGGCGCCGGTCGTGCTGGCCGGCAGACTCGGTGATCACCCTCGGAGGCTGCCCCGCCGCTGTCACTACCTGCGGCGTTGTCACACGATCGAGGGGCGGTCTCCGTGAGACCGCCTCCGCA
>DATCQX010000714.1:0-13545 GCA_036569285.1 Streptomyces sp. | reverse complement strand
CTGCTTGATCTCCTCGTACATGCCGTCGGCCGTCTTGTACCCGGCGGCAAGGAACCCGAGACCCCCCGCCTCGGACACGGCCGCGGCCAGCCTCGGCACGGAGACCCCGCCCGCCATGGGGGCCTGCACGATCGGGAGAGGGAAGAGATCGGTCAGTTCGGAGGACATGACGGCATGTTGTCACGTCCCCCGAACAACCTCGAACCGACCCCGGCATTGGCATGTGCCAACGCCCAGGAAAACCTCAGCGCCCGTTGAAGGCGTCCTTCAGCCGCGAGAACAGCCCCTGCTGACCGGGCTGACTGTGTCTCCCCGGGGGCCAACCCCCGGACCCCCGGCCGCCACACCAGCCCCCGTCAGCGCCCGTTGAACGCGTCCTTCAACCGCGAGAACAACCCTTGCTGCCCCGGCTGGAACTGCCCCTGAGGCCGTTCCTCCCCCCGCAGCTTCGCCAGCTCCCGCAGCAGCCTCTCCTGCTCCGGGTCGAGCTTCGTGGGCGTCTGCACCTCGACGTGGACGATGAGGTCACCGCGCCCCCCGCCCCGCAGATGCGTCACACCGCGCCCGTGCAGCGGGATCGACTGCCCCGACTGGGTGCCCGGCCGGATGTCGACCTCCTCCAGCCCGTCCAGCGTCTCCAGCGGCACCTTCGTGCCGAGGGACCCGGCGGTCATCGGGATGGTGACCGTGCAGTGCAGGTCGTCCCCCCGCCGCTGGAACATGGCGTGCGGGAGTTCGTGGATCTCGACGTAGAGGTCACCGGCGGGGCCGCCACCGGGCCCGACCTCGCCCTCACCGGCGAGCTGGATCCGCGTGCCGTTGTCGACGCCGGCCGGGATCTTGACCGTCAGCGTCCGCCGCGAGCGGATGCGGCCGTCACCGGCGCACTCGGGACACGGCGTCGGGACGACCGTCCCGAACCCCTGGCACTGCGGGCACGGCCGGGACGTCATGACCTGGCCCAGGAAGGACCGCGTGACCTGCGAGACCTCGCCCCGGCCCCGGCACATGTCACACGTCTGCGCGGTGGTGCCGGGCGCGGCCCCCTCGCCGTTGCACGTGTTGCAGACGATGGCCGTGTCGACCTGGATGTCCTTGGTCGTGCCGAACGCGGCCTCGTCGAGGTCGATCTCCAGCCGGATCATCGCGTCCTGGCCGCGCCGCGTGCGCGAGCGCGGGCCGCGCTGGGACGCCGTCCCGAAGAACGCGTCCATGATGTCCGAGAAGTTGCCGAAACCCCCCGCGCCGAAGCCGCCCGCGCCCCCGCCGCCGCTCTGCGAGAGCGGGTCGCCGCCGAGGTCGTAGACCTGCTTCTTCTGCGGGTCGGAGAGGACCTCGTAAGCGGCGTTGATCTCCTTGAACCGCTCCTGGGTCTTCGGGTCGGGGTTGACGTCCGGGTGCAGCTCGCGCGCGAGCCGGCGGAACGCCTTCTTGATCTCATCCTGCGACGCGTCACGGCGCACGCCGAGGACGGCGTAGTAGTCCGTGGCCACTTACGACTCCGCCAGGATCTGTCCGACGTACCTCGCCACTGCGCGTACCGCTCCCATCGTTCCCGGGTAGTCCATGCGGGTCGGTCCGACCACGCCGAGCTTGGCGACTGCCTCGCCGCCCGAACCGTAACCGACCGACACGACGGACGTGGAGTTGAGTCCCTCGTAGGCGTTCTCGTGCCCGATGCGCACGGTCATGCCCGAATCCCCCGCCTCGCCAAGCAGCTTGAGGAGCACGACCTGCTCCTCAAGGGCCTCCAGGACGGGCCGGATGGTGAGGGGAAAGTCATGTCCGAAGCGGGTGAGATTGGCCGTTCCGCCGATCATCAGCCGCTCCTCGTTCTCCTCGACGAGCGTCTCCAGAAGAGTGGAGAGCACCGTCGAGACCGTACCCCGGTCCTCGCGCTCGAAAGCCTCCGGGAGGTCTTCGACGAGCGGGGGCACGTCGGTGAACCGGCGGCCCGCGACCCGGCTGTTGAGCCGCGCGCGTAGATCCGCCAGCGACGACTCCCCGAACGGCGCCGGGCAGTCGATCATCCGCTGCTCCACCCGGCCCGTGTCCGTGATCAGCACGAGCATCAGCCGCGCGGGCGCGAGCGCCAGCAGCTCGACGTGCCGGACGGTGGAGCGGGTGAGGGAGGGGTACTGGACGACGGCGACCTGCCGGGTGAGCTGCGCGAGCAGCCGTACCGTGCGCGCCACCACGTCGTCCAGGTCGACCGCGCCGTCCAGGAAGTGGTGGATCGCGCGGCGTTCCGGCGCCGTCATCGGCTTGACGCCGGCCAGCCTGTCGACGAACAGGCGGTAGCCCTTGTCGGTGGGGATGCGGCCCGCGCTGGTGTGCGGCTGGTGGATGAACCCCTCGTCCTCCAGGACAGCCATGTCGTTGCGCACGGTCGCCGGCGAGACGCCGAGGTTGTGCCGCTCGGTGAGCGCCTTCGAGCCCACCGGCTCCTCGGTCCCGACATAGTCCTGGACGATCGCGCGCAGCACCTGAAGCCTGCGTTCACTCAGCACCGCGCACACCTCCAGATGTCCGTGCCTGGCACTCTCCCCTGACGACTGCCAGTGTACGGCGATCGTGTACCACGGGGGCAAGGTAGTCCCGCCGCCTGTTGATACAGCTAGCGTCTCCGTATGAGGGTGACTTGGGAAGAGCTGGGCTGGGAGCGCCTGTCGGATCGAGCCGGACGCGTCCGCCTCCCCGAATGGGACTGCACGGTGGGCCTGGTGGCAACCCCCGGCGCGGCCCTGCTGATCGACGCGGGCTCCAGCCTCCCGGAGGGCACCCGCCTCCGCACGGAGGCCGCCCTCCTGACCGGCGTCAATGTGACCCATCTCGCCCTCACCCACCCCCACTTCGACCACGTCCTCGGTGCACCGGCCTTCCCGGATGCGAAGACCTACGCGGCAACCCGCGAGTACGACGCCGCTTCCCTGGCCACCGACGCCGTCCACCACGGCCTGCCCCCACACCTGGCCGAGGAGGCGACCGCCGCGTTGACCACACCGGACCACGTGGTGAGGGACAGGTTGACGCTGGTGCTGGGAGGAGCTGCGGACGACACTGTCGAGCCCGGCGTGAGAGAGGGCACCGGCGTGACGGCCGCCGCCGGTGCGGACGTCTCCGAGCACCCCGCCGCACGCCCCGCGCGGGCGTCGTCCGCCCCCGAGGCCCCCGTCGAGATCCTCCTCGCTCGCCTCGGCCCCGCCCACTCCCCCGACGACCTCGTCGTCCTCGTCCCCGGCACCCCGCCCGTCCTCTTCTGCGGCGACCTCGTGGAGGAGTCCGGCGAGCCGCAGGCGGGGCCGGACTCGGTGCCGGGGCGGTGGCCGGATGTGCTGGACGCGCTGTTGGAGCTGGGCGGGGAGGACGCGCTGTACGTTCCCGGTCACGGGGCGGTCGTGGACGCGGAGTTCGTGCGGCGGCAGCGTGACGCTCTGCGCGAACGCTTCGGCGTGTCGCGCGCGTGAAGGCGGGACCGGCCCTGCGCACTTCTCCTATCGTCATCCGAATGCGCCAGTACTCGCCCGACCTGACCCCTCCCTGGAAGAAGAAGCAGACCCCCGCCCCGGAGATCCCGGCCGACCCCGGCCTCGTCGTCGAGGAACCCGGCACCGGTTTCTGCGGCGCGGTGATCCGCTGCGAGGCAGGCACGGTCACGCTGGAGGACCGCTTCGGCAAACACCGCGTCTTCCCGATGGAACCGCGCGGCTTCCTCCTGGAGGGCCGTGTGGTGACGCTGGTGAGGCCGTCGCAGGCCCCCGCTCAGCCCGCCCGCACCGCCTCCGGCTCCGTCGCCGTCCCCGGCGCCCGCGCGCGCGTGGCCCGAGCGGGCCGCATCTACGTGGAGGGCCGCCACGACGCCGAACTGGTGGAGAAGGTGTGGGGCGACGACCTTCGCATCGAGGGTGTCGTCGTGGAGTACCTGGAAGGCGTGGACGACCTTCCCGCGATCGTCGACGAATTCGCCCCCGGCCAGGGCGCCCGCCTCGGCATCCTCGTCGACCACCTCGTGCCCGGCACGAAGGAGTGGCGCATCGCGCAGGCGGTCACGAGCGACCACGCACTGGTCGTCGGCCACCCGTACATCGACATCTGGGAGGCCGTGAAGCCGTCGTCCCTGGGCATCGCGGCATGGCCCCGAGTCCCGCACGGCCAGGACTGGAAGACGGGGGTGTGCAGGGCGTTGGGCTGGCCGTCGGAGAACACCGGTGCGGTGTGGCAGGCGATCCTGAAGCGGGTGACGTCTTACAAGGACCTGGAGCCGGAGTTGTTGGGGAGGGTGGAGGAGCTGATCGACTTCGTCACGGCAGGTGGTGACGCCGCACCCCGGTGAGCGTCTGGAACCTGCTCGTATCGAGTTCGATGCCAAGGAGCTCCAGGGGAAGGGGATCACCGAACTTCGTGATCCGCTGGGCTCGGTAGTCCGCCATGTCTCCGACACCGACCGGCTCGGTGAGCAGAACACAGTGCGCCACGATCGGGTCGATGATCAAATACGCGGGAATCTTGCCTGCCGCGTAGATCGACCGCTTGACGCCGTAGTCACGATCGACGCTCGTCTTGGAGACAACCTCGACCGCCAGGGTGATCACCTGGGAGGGCAGCAGCCGCCCGTTGTCCGGAGCGACGCCGTGCTCCAGCACGACCAGGTCCGGCACAGGCTCGCTGGCCTCGTCGACGATGTCCACATCCGTCGTCTGAAGCCGCTCCCAGCGCCTGAACGGGATCTGGTCCTGGACGTTCGACACGATCCGGTTGTGCACCAGATCGGGAGCCGCCATCATCACGATTTCCCCCCGGAGAAGCTCGACCTTAAGACCCTCGGGCGGCTCGAACTCACCGAAGAACCTGGTCATCCCACGCTGGTCCACAGCGGTCATCTCCATGGCCTCCATATCGCCGCCTACTGTCGGCGGCAGCCTACGAACCAGGTTAGGCACCGAACCCCCGTTCCGCACCGATTCACCCTCCCGAGTGATCAGTCCACCAAGTCCCTGACGACCGCATCCGCCAGCAACCGCCCCCGCAACGTCAGCACAGCCCTCCCCGCGCCGTACGCCCCCTCCTCCAGCAGCCCCTCGGACAGCGCCCGGCGTGCAGCGGCGGCCCCCTCCTCGTGGAGGAGACTCAGCGGCACCCCCTCCCGCAGGCGCAGCTCCAGCAGGATCCGTTCGACCCGGCGATCCTCCTCGGAGAGGACCTCACGCCCCGCCCCCGGCGACCGCCCCTCGGCCAACGCTCCCGCGTACGCGCCGGGGTGTTTCACGTTCCACCACCGCACGCCCCCCACGTGGGAGTGGGCGCCGGGACCGGCCCCCCACCAGTCCGCACCCCGCCAGTACAGCTCGTTGTGCAGGCAGCGGGCGGCGTCGGAGGTGGCCCAGTTGGACACCTCGTACCACTCGAACCCGGCGCCGGACAGCACGGACTCGGTGATGAGGTACCGGTCGGCGTGGACGTCGTCGTCGGTCATGGGAACCTCACCGCGCCGGATCCGCCGGGCGAGCTGGGTGCCCTCCTCGACGATCAGGGCGTACGCGCTGACGTGGTCGGGCCCGGCGCCGAGGGCCGCGTCGAGGGAAGCCCGCCAGTCGTCGTCGGACTCACCGGGGGTGCCGTAGATGAGGTCGAGGTTGACGTGCTCGAACCCGGCGCCCCGAGCCTCGGCGACACACGCCTCGGGCCGCCCCGGGGTGTGCGTGCGGTCGAGGATCTTCAGCACGTGCGGGCGCGCGCTCTGCATCCCGAAGGACACCCGGTTGAACCCGCCCTCCCGCAGCGCGGCGAGATAGGCGGGGTCGACGGTCTCGGGGTTCGCCTCGGTGGTGATCTCCGCGTCGGCGGCCAGCCCGAACTCGTCGCGGATCGCGCCGAGCATCCGGACGAGGTCCCCGGCGGCCAGCAGCGTCGGCGTCCCCCCGCCGACGAACACGGTCCGCACCTCGCGGGGGTCGTCCCCGAGCACCTTCCGCGCGAGCCGGATCTCGTCGATCAGGGTGTCCGCGTAGTTGTCCCGGGACGCCAGCACACCTCCCGTACCCCGCAGCTCGGTCGCGGTGTACGTGTTGAAGTCGCAGTACCCGCAGCGCGTGGCGCAGTACGGAACGTGCAGGTAGAAGCCGAGCGGCCGGTCCCCGGCCCCGGCGAGCGCGGCGGCGGGCAGCGCGCCGTCTGCGGGGACGGGTTCACCGTCGGGAAGTACGGAAGGCATGCCCCCATTGTCCCGCACCCCGTAGTACTCCAGGGCTACGTACTCCAGGGCTACCCGGCCCGGCGCTCACACCCGTAGTACCCGAGAGCCACCCGGCCACCAGCACCAGCGGCCCCGGTACTCCCCCTAATACCTCCGCGCTACTCCGCCTGAAGCACCAACAACGCCAGATCGTCCTCCGGCGGCTGCGACCCGAACCCGTGCACCAGCTCCCGGATCTCCTCCGCGATCAGCTCCGCGTCGTACCCCGCACACCCCGCCAACGCGACCGCCAGCCCGTCCCCGTCGTCGAACTGCCGCCCCCCGTCCCGCCGTTCGGTGACCCCGTCGGTGACGCACAGCAGGCTGTCCCCGGGCAGCAGACGCACCTCCTCGCTCCGGTACGTGGCGTCCTCCACCACCCCGATGAGCGTCTGCGGCTGCGCCACCGTGCACACACTGCCGTCGGGCCGCAGCAGCAGCGGCAGCGGATGCCCGGCGGAGGCGAGGATGACCCGGACACCCCCCTCGTAGGGGATCAGCTCACCGTAGAGGAGCGACAGGAACCGGGTCTGCGGCCCCTCCCCGGGCCCCGCCGGCCCCACATACGCCCGGGCCGCCGCGTCCGCCGCCTCCGTCGCGTCGTCCAGCAGCAGCTGGTTCAGCCGGTCGAGGACGTCCGCGACCCCGTACCCCTCACGGGCCAGCAGCCGCAGCCACGGCCGGGCGAGCCCGATCACGACGGCGGCCTCGGGCCCCTTCCCCTGGACGTCCCCGACGGCGAAGCACCAGCGGCCGTCCCCGGCGGGAAAGAGGTCGTAGAAGTCGCCGCTGGGCCCGCCCTTCTCCCGGGGTTCGTAGACGAGCGCGCTGCGCACCCCGGGGATCTCGGCGACGGCCCCGGGCAGCAGCCCCCGCTGGAGCACGGAGCTGATGGTGACCTGCCGCGCGTACTGCCGGGCCGCTCCGATCGCGAGGGCGACGCGCCGGCTGAGGTCCTCGACGAGCCCGGTGACCTCGTCGGGGAACCGCAGGTGCCCGCAGCGCCCGATGACGAGGGTGCCGAGATGCCGTCCCCCGGCGACGAGCCGGTACGCGAGGGCGGTGCCGGGCGAGCTGAGCGCCTGGGCGGGCCAGGGGTGGTCGTAGGGCTGGGTGGGGACGGGCCGTCCGGTATCGGGAGGCTTCGGCGGCATCTCCTCCAGCTCCCGCTTGAGCACCTCCAGGCACCCTTCGCTGCCGTGCCAGACCCGGGCGAGCCGCCTCCCGGCCCCGATGGTCTCGTCCTCCAGCCAGACGGCGCACCAGTCGGCGACCCTCGGCACGAGGAGCTGTCCGGTGAGGGAGGCGACGAGGTCCTCGTCGAGCTGCCCGGCGAGCAGGTCGGACGCCTCGGCGAGGAAGGAGAGGGCCCCGCGCCCGAGCCAGTCCTGGTCGTTCTGCCCGCCCTGCGGCTGCGGCGCGAGCGCGACGGCGAGCCCGAGGGGCGGGAGGGGCCCGAGGCCGGAGACGGGGCTGTGGACGAAGCTCTCGCCCCCGCCGCAAGAACCGCCTCCCTCCTTCTCGGCCCCGCCGGACCCCCCGTACCCCTCTCCCTCACCGCCGCACTCCCCGCACCCCTCGCTCCCCCCGATCCGCGCCCACACCGTCTTCCCGTCCCTGCGGTACGTCACCCCCCACTCCACGGCGAGCGCGGTGACCAGCCTCAACCCCCGCCCGTACTCGGCGGGTTCGTACTCCGGGTTCCCGCCCCGCAGGGTCCGCGAAGGATGCCGGTCGGAGACCTCGACGACGATGTCGTACCGCGCCCCCGGCGACTCCCTGGGCTCCTCCAGCCGGCAGCTCACCTCGACGTCGGTGCCGGCGTGGACGACGGCGTTGGTGACGAGTTCACTGAGGACGAGCACCGCCTCGTCCCCGGCGCGTCCGGTGGTCCGGCGGCCCATGGCGGCCCACTCGTCGAGGGCGTGGCCGAGCAACTCCCGTGCGGTGCCCGGCGCGCGGGGCCCGCCGGTGAGGGTCGCGGCGACGAGCGGCGGCCGTCGGGCGCGGGTGAGCGGGGTCGACTCCCGTTGGGTCGGAATGGTCCCCATGGCCGGCTCCCCTCCCCAAGCAGTTGATGCGAATACTCGACGGTCGTCACGGACAGAGTGACAGACTGGCTATGCCCATAAGCGCCGAGTTACCGAAGTGGGCCGTCATGAGTGAGAACAGTGCTGTGTGTGTGCTCGAAGAGGGTTCAATTGAGGGCGGGATTCGAGCATCTGCCCTACGCCCTCTGCTCACCGCCCTGCTGGCGGCCCGCGACGGCGACTTCGCGCGCGCCGTCGCTCCGGTCGAGGGTGAGGGGATCGTGGCCGAACTGGCCACCGTCTTCAATCAGATTGTCGACCGCAGCGAGCACTTCAACGCCGAGGTGCGCCGCGTGAAGCGCGAGGTGCTCCGCAACGGCAGGCTGGACGAACGGGTTTCGGCCAGTCCGGGCCAGGGCCGCTGGACGGCACGCGTGGACGACGTGAACCAGCTCCTGGACGCGCTGGCGGCCCCGGCGGCCAACGCGGCCCGGGTGCTGGACGCGGTGGCGGGCGGCGACCTGACGCAACGCGTCGACCTGCACGACGGCACCCGCCAACTGCGCGGTGACCTGCGCCGGTTGGGCCGGGCGGTGAACCGGATGGTCGACCAGCTCTCGCTGTTCACCGGCGAGGTCACCCGGGTCGCCCGCGAGGTCGGCACCGAGGGCCGCCTCGGCGGACGCGCCAAGGTGCGTGGCCTGTCGGGGAGTTGGCGTGACGTGACGGAGGCCGTCAACACGATGGCGGCCCGGCTGACGGCCCAGGTGCGGGACATCGCGCTGGTGACGACGGCGGTGGCGTGCGGCGATCTGACCCGGACGGTGACGGTCGAGGCGACCGGCGAACTCCTCGAACTGAAGCTGACCGTGAACACGATGGTCGACCAGCTCTCCGCGTTCGCCGACGAAGTGACCCGCGTCGCCCGGGAGGTCGGCACGGAGGGGCAGCTCGGCGGCCAGGCACAGGTCCGGGGCGTCTCCGGCGTCTGGAAGGGCCTGACCGACAACGTCAACTTCATGGCGTCGAACCTCACTTCGCAGGTCCGCAACATCGCGCAGGTGACGACGGCCGTCGCGAACGGCGACCTCAGCCAGAAGATCACCGTCGACGCCCAGGGCGAGATCCTGGAGCTGAAGTCGACCATCAACACGATGGTGGACCAGCTCTCCGCCTTCGCCGACGAGGTCACCCGCGTCGCCCGCGAGGTCGGCACCGAGGGCCGCCTCGGCGGCCAGGCGAACGTGAAGGGCGTCTCGGGCATCTGGAAGGACCTCACCGACAACGTCAACTTCATGGCGGACAACCTGACGTCGCAGGTCCGCAACATCGCGCTCGTCTCGACGGCCGTCGCCCAGGGCGACCTCGGCAAGAAGATCACCGTCGAGGCGAAGGGCGAGATCCTGGAGCTGAAGACGACCATCAACACGATGGTGGACCAGCTCTCCGCGTTCGCGGACGAGGTCACCCGCGTCGCCCGGGAGGTCGGCACGGAGGGCAACCTGGGCGGGCAGGCGCAGGTGCGGGGCGTGTCCGGGGTGTGGAAGGAGCTGACGGACAACGTCAACTTCATGGCCCTGAACCTGACATCACAGGTGCGGAACATCGCGCAGGTGACGACCGCCGTGGCCAACGGCGACCTCTCCAAGCAGATCACGGTCGACGCGCGGGGCGAGATCGCCCAGTTGAAGGACACCGTCAACACGATGGTGGAGCAACTGCGGGCGTTCGCGGACGAGGTGACCCGGGTCGCCGCCGAGGTCGGCACCGAGGGCAACCTCGGGGGGCGGGCCCAGGTGCGGGGCGTGTCGGGGGTGTGGAAGGACCTCACCGACAACGTCAACTACATGGCGGACAACCTGACGTCACAGGTGCGGAACATCGCGCAGGTGGCGACGGCGGTGGCGCAGGGCGACCTGTCGAAGAAGATCGACGTGGACGCGCGCGGGGAGATCCTCGAACTGAAGACGACCATCAACACGATGGTCGACACGCTCTCCGCGTTCGCCTCCGAGGTCACCCGCGTCGCCCGCGAGGTCGGCTCCGAGGGCCAACTCGGCGGCCAGGCACGGGTGGAGGGCGTCTACGGCACCTGGAAGCGGCTGACGACCAACGTCAACGAACTCGCCCTGAACCTCACCACGCAGGTCCGCGCGATCGCGGAGGTCGCCTCGGCCGTGGCGCAGGGCGACCTGACCCGGTCGATCACCGTCGAGGCGCGCGGCGAGGTCGCCGAACTGAAGGACGACGTCAACCTGATGGTGGCGAACCTCCGGGAGACGACCCGCGCGAAGGACTGGCTGGAGTCCAACCTCGCCCGCCTCGCCGGGCTGATGCAGGGCCGCCGGGACCTGACGGAGGTCGCGGACCTGATCCTGAGCGAGCTGACGCCGCTGGTGAACGCCCAGTACGGGGCGTTCTACCTGGCTGACCCCGAGGACCACAGCGCGGGTCCCACGAAGGGTCTCGCGTACATCGCCGGGTACGGCGTGGTGGAGACGGGGGAGCAGCCGGTGCACGGGCTGGTCCGGCAGGTGGCGCGGGAGAAGAAGCGCATTCTGGTCGAGGAGACCCCGGCGGACTACGTGAAGATCGCCAGCGGGCTCGGGGAGGCGGCGCCGACGACCGTCGTCATCATCCCGATCCTCTTCGAGGACACGCTGCTCGGTGTCGTCGAACTCGCCTCGTTCTCCCGCTTCTCGGACGTCCACCTCGCGTTCTTCGACCAGTTCGTGAACACGATCGGCGTCGCGATCAGCACGATCGTCGCCAACTCCCGTACGGAGGCGCTGCTCGGCGAGTCCCAGCGGCTGGCCCGCCAGCTCCAGGAACGCTCCGACGAACTCCAGGACCAGCAGGCCGAGTTGCGCCGCTCCAACGCCGAACTCGCGGAGAAGGCGGCCTTGCTGGCGACGTCGTCGCAGTACAAGTCGGAGTTCCTGGCGAACATGTCGCACGAGCTGCGCACCCCGCTGAACTCCCTGCTGATCCTGGCGCGGCTGCTGTCGGACAACCCGGACGGCCATCTCTCGGAGCAGGAGGTGCAGTTCGCGACGACGATCCACCGCTCGGGCTCGGACCTCCTCCAGCTCATCAACGACATCCTCGACCTGTCGAAGATCGAGGCGGGCCGGATGGACGTCCGCCCCAAGCCGCTCCCGCTGATCAAGCTCCTCGACTACGTGCACGCCACGTTCCGCCCGCTCACCCTCGACCGGGGCCTCGCCTTCGAGGTGTCCGTCGGGGACGACGTGCCGCGCACGATCCACTCCGACGAGCAGCGCCTCCAGCAGATCCTGCGCAACCTGCTCTCCAACGCGGTCAAGTTCACGTCGGCGGGCCGCGTCGAACTCCGGGTGACCCGGGCCCCGTTGGACATGATCGCGTTCGCCGTCACCGACACGGGCATCGGTATCTCGCCGGACGAACTCCCGGCCGTCTTCGAGGCGTTCCAGCAGGCCGACGGCACCACGAACCGCAAGTACGGCGGCACGGGCCTGGGGTTGTCCATCAGCCGGGAGATCGCGGGGCTCCTCGGCGGCAGGATCGTCGCGGAGAGCGCGCCCGGCCTCGGCTCGACGTTCACCCTGTACGTCCCCGTCACGAGCCCCGGCCACCTCGCCCCGCCGGACCGGGGGACGGACGCCCTGAAGGACACCCCGCAGGACGCCTCACCGGACGCCTGGCCGGAGCCGTCCACCGGCACGTCCGAGTCCTGGCGCACCAGCCGCGCCGCCCGAGTCCTGCCCGGACGCCGGGTGTTGATCGTCGACGACGACATCCGCAACGTCTTCGCCCTCACCCACGTCCTCGGCCGGGTCGGCATGGACGTCCAGTACGCGGAGAACGGCCGCGAGGGCATGGAACTCCTCGCGGCCGACCCGGAGATCGAGCTGGTCCTGATGGACATCATGATGCCCGAGCTGGACGGCTACGAGACGATGACCGCCATCCGCGAATCCCCCCACTGGGAGGGCCTCCCCATCATCGCCCTCACCGCGAAGGCGATGCCGGGCGACCGCGAGAAGGCGATCGCCCGGGGCGCGGACGAGTACGTGCCGAAGCCGGTGGACGTGGACGGCTTGGTGGACCTGATGTGCCGGTTGCTGGAGGACAGGAGCTGAGAGTTACGGCTCCAGGTCGCCCTACCTGAGAGCTACGCCTTCCAGGTAGGGCGACCTGAGGATCACGCCTCCCGCGTCCCCGCATACATCTCGTCCAGCAACCCCTTGTAGACCCGCTCCACCACAGGCCGCTTCAACTTCAGACTCGGCGTGATCTCCCCATGCTCCACATCGAGATCCCGAGGCAGCAGCCGGAACTTCTTGATGGTCTGCCACCGCTGAAGCCCGGTGTTCAGCTCGTCCACATACCCCTGCACCAGCGCGACCGTGGCGGGCGCGGCGACGACCTCCGCGTACGACTTCCCCCCGAGGCCGTTCTCCTCGGCCCACCCGAGAATCGCCGGCTCGTCGAGCGCGATCAGCGCGGTGCAGAAGTTCCGGTCGGCGCCGTGCACGAGGATGTTGGAGACATACGGGCAGACGGCCTTGAACTGCCCCTCGACCTCGGCGGGCGCGATGTACTTCCCGCCGGACGTCTTGATCAGGTCCTTCTTGCGGTCGGTGATCCTCAGGAACCCGTCCGGGGAGAGCTCCCCGATGTCCCCGGTGTGGAACCACCCGTCGGACTCCAGCACCTCGGCGGTCTTGTCGGGCAGCTTGTGGTACCCCTCCATGATCCCGGGGCCGCGCAGCAGGATCTCCCCGTCGTCCGCGATCCGCACCTCCGTGCCGGGCAGCGGCTTGCCGACCGTCCCCGTCCGGTACGCCTCGCCGGGGTTGACGAAGGACGCGGCGGACGACTCGGTCAGCCCGTACCCCTCAAGGATGTGGATACCGGCGCCGGAGAAGAAGTAGCCGATCTCCGGGGAGAGCGCGGCGGACCCGGAGATGGCGGCCCGCAGCCGCCCGCCGAACGCCTCGCGGATCTTCGAGAAGACGAGCGCGTCGGCGGCCTTGTGCTTCGCGGTCAGCGCGAACGGGGCGGTCTTGTCGCCGGTCCGCATGAAGTTGTCCTGCGTGACCTTGGCGTACTCCCGGCCGACCTCGGAGGCCCACTGGAAGATCTTGTACTTGGCGCCGCCGCCCGCACGGGCCTTCGCGGCGACCCCGTTGTAGACCTTCTCGAAGATCCGGGGGACGGCCGCCATGTACGTCGGACGTACTACGGGAAGGTTCTCGATGATCTTGTCGACCCGGCCGTCGACGGCGGTGACGTGCC
>DATCQX010000713.1:0-3845 GCA_036569285.1 Streptomyces sp. | reverse complement strand
TCGCGGAGGGGCGCGGGGCGTGGGGCTCGCAGGGCGTGGTGCGGGGCGCGTGAGAGGGCGCTCGTCAAGTCGTCCGTCTCGCTGTTACGTTGATCTCGTGTTCCTCTCCCGTGCGTAGCGAGACGCCCCGCGCGGCCCCTCGTGGCCGCGCTCTTCGGCGTCCCCTGCTCACCTCTCCCCGAGGAACTTCCGCATGTCGTCCTACGCGGCTGTGCTCCAACTCCCGTACGCCCTGCGTACCTTCGCCTCCGCTCTCCTGGCCCGCCTCTCCTACGGCCTCGTCCCCCTCTCCGTCCTCCTGACGACGGTCCACGCGACCGGGTCGTACGCTGTCGCCGGTGTCGTCATGGCCGTCTTCGGTGGGACGGTCGTCGTCCTGACACCCCTGCGCGCCGGCCTCGTCGACAGGTTCGGTCCGCGCCGCGCCCTCCAGCCGATGGCGTTCCTGTACACGACCGGCCTCTGCGCGTTCGCGCTCACGTCCACCCACCCTTCCCCTTCGCTCCTGTGCGCGACGATCGCCCTCACCGGCACCTGCGCCCCACCCCTCGGCCCCACCATGCGCACACTCTGGTCCGAACTGGCCCCCGACAAGCGCCTGTTGCAGCGCGCCTACAGCCTCGACGGTGTGGCGGAGGAACTCCTCTTCGTGACCGGGCCTGTGCTGGTGGGGGTGCTCGCCGGGGTCGCGCCGCCGGTGGTGGGGGTGCTGGTGAGTGCGGGGGTGCTGGCGGTGGGGACGTGGGGGTTCGTGCGGTCGCCGGGGGTGCGGGGGTTCGGGGGAGTTGAGGGCGCCGGGGCAGATGCGGACGACGTCGAGGCGCGCCCCACCGACATCGGACCGGCACCCCACACCTCCCCCCTCCTCACCCCCCTCGCCATAGCCACCGCCGCCGGTCTCGCCCTCAGCGGCGCCGACCTCCTGGTCACCGCGTTCGCGCAACGGCACGGACACAGCCCCGGCACGGCGGCCTGGACCCTCGCGGCGCTCTCCGCGGGCAGCGCGATCGGCGGCCTGGTGAACGGCGCCGTCGACTGGCACACCCCGGCCCGCACCCGCCTCCCCCGCCTGGCGGCAACCCTCGGCCTGCTCCTGCTCACCGCCGCGCTCGCCCCCGACCTCCCCACTCTCACCGCCGCCCTCACCCTCGCGGGCGCCTTCATCAGCCCCACTCTCACCACGGCCTACCTGATAGCCGACGAATCCTCCACCCCCGCCACCCGCACCCGCTCCACGGCCTGGATCAACACCGCGATGAACGCGGGCAGTTCAGCAGGCGCAGCAGCAACGGGCCTCCTCTTGTCGAGGGCCCCGCTGAGCGCCTGCTTCGCCGCGGCGGGTGCTGTGGTGTTGGTGACGGGTGCGGGCGGGGCTTGGGCGGAACGGGGGAGAGGGGGCCGGAGGGAGAAGGCCGAGCGGAGGTAGGGGGAGCGCCGGGACGGTGCTGGAAGGAGCCGGAGAGGCCGAGGCGAGGCCGAACAGGGCCCTGCCTCGCGAGCCCTCTCGACGAGCCTCACGCCCGCGCTCGGCAACCCTGGCTCTCATGCCCGTCCACGACTGGACCGTGACTCGCCGCTCGCCATCTCACCTCTGCCTCCGCGGGTTCCATCACCCGGCTCCTTTCCCCGCTCACACCCCCACCCTCAGTCCTCCCGATCCGCCGAAACCACTCCGCTCCCGGCGTTCACAGTCCACTCCCGCTCCTTCCCCCGAGCATCGTGCGTCTCGATCTCCCACACGCCGGGGCGATCCTCGTCGAGGCCGACGGAGAGGACCGTCCCCTTGGGGGCGGCGGCTTCGGCGGCCTGGCGGGCGGTGAGGCCCTGGGGGAGGCGATCGTCCTCGGGGTCCGTCGGGAGCGAGCGGACCTTGCCCGTGGCGGGGTCGACGAGGACGTCGTACGTGGCCCGGTCCGTGCCGAGGATCTCGATCTCCCAACTCCGGCCGGGGGCATCGTCGTCCGAGTCGAGGTCCACCGAAAGGACCGTCCCCGGGCGGGACTTGAGGGCCGTGTCGATGGCCTGGACGGCGGTGAGGTCCGTGGTGGTGACGGCGGTCGGCCGGTCCGGTGCGTCGGCGGACACCCGGACCGTAGGTGCCGCCGCCTCCTGGCTGTCGTCGTCGGCGAACGCCAGCGCCGCACCTCCCGCGAGGACGGCACTCACGGCGACGGCGGTGATGGCGAGACTGCGCTTCATGGAGTTCCTCCTGGATTCCGTTCCGACACGCTCCACACTCACCGACCGACCCTGAACCCAACCTGAAGCCACCTGAAGGGATCTTCAGCTTCCCTTTGCGACCCTTGACGCATGCGCCTGTTGATCGTCGAGGACGAAAAACGCCTAGCCCTCTCCCTCGCCAGGGGCCTCACCGCGGAGGGCTACGCCGTGGACGTCGTCCACGACGGCCGGGAGGGCCTGCACAGGGCGACGGACGGCACCTACGACCTGCTGATCCTGGACATCATGCTCCCCGGCATGAACGGCTACAGGGTCTGCGCGGCCCTGCGCGCGGCGGGCCACGACGTGCCGATCCTGATGCTGACCGCGAAGGACGGCGAGTACGACGAGGCGGAGGGCCTCGACACGGGCGCGGACGACTACCTGACGAAACCGTTCTCGTACGTGGTGCTGGTCGCCCGCGTGAAGGCGCTGCTGCGCCGCAGGCCCCACGCGGGCGCCTCCCCGGTGCACGTCCTCGGTGACCTCCGTGTCGACACGGCGGCCCGCCGAGTGCACCTGCGGGACATCGAAGTCACCCTCACCGCAAAGGAGTTCGCCGTCCTGGAGCACCTGGCCCTGCGCCCCGGCGAGGTCGTCCCGAAGTCGGACATCCTGGAGCACGTCTGGGACTTCGCCTACGACGGCGACCCCAACATCGTGGAGGTGTACGTCAGTTCACTGCGCCGCAAACTCGACCCGGCCCTCATCAGGACGATCCGGGGCGCCGGTTACCGACTGGAGGCCGGCCGATGAGACCCCGCTCGGTCCGCGCCCGCACGACCACCGCCGCGACCCTCGTCGTCGCGGTCGCCCTCCTCGCGGCAGGAGCGGTCGTCGTCCTGACACTGTGGACGAACCTCCGGGGCCAGGCGGACGACGACGCGGAGCGCGCGGCCCGCGAGGTCGCCGCCCGCCTCGCCTCCGGCACGCCCTACGACAAGCTCGACCTGGGCGACGACATCCCGGTCCTGGTCGGCAAGGAGGACGGCACCGTACTCGTCCGGAGCGAGGAACTCGGCTATGCCGCCGTGGTGTTCGGCGAACCGGAGCGGGACGTCGAGGCCGGGGAGATCGGCGACGCCGCCTACTCCACCGGCTTCGCGGACGTCGACGGCGACACCCAGGACTACCGGTTCGCGAGCTTGACCGTCGGCACCCCCGCCCAAGGCCCCCTCACCGTCCACGCGGGAGCCCCCCTCTCCGCCGAACAGACCGCCGTCCGCACGGCGTTGACGGCCCTCGCGATCACCCTGCCCCTGCTGCTGGCCCTCGTCGCGGGAGTCACTTGGCTGGTGACCCGGCGTGCGCTGGGCCCAGTTGAAGCCATCCGGCGTGAACTCGCCGCGATCACCGCCTCGCAGGATCTCGCCCGCCGAGTCCCCGAGCCGGACGCCGGGGACGAGGTGGCCCGCCTCGCGCGGACCACGAACGAGACGCTGGCCGCGCTGGAGGCGTCCGTGGACCGCCAGCGGCGTTTCGTCGCCGACGCCTCGCACGAACTCCGCAGCCCCATCGCCTCGTTGCGCACCCAGCTCGAAGTGGCCGCCGCCCACCCGGAGTTGCTGGACCTGGACGGCGCCGTCGAGGACACGGTCCGCCTCCAGCACCTCGCCGCCGACCTG
>DATCQX010000712.1:0-4500 GCA_036569285.1 Streptomyces sp. | reverse complement strand
CCCGCCGGTCGGGGGACCCCTCAGGCCCGCACGGACGCCGTGAGGAACTCCCGTTCCAGCGCGGTCAGTTCGTCCGGCTCCCGGTCGTCGAGGAACAGGTGCTCGGCCATTACCAGGCGCTTGCCCCGGTACAGGTCGCACGGGTCGTGGCCGAGGTCCCGCCACGCCCGCGCGGCCTCGGTCAGGTGACGGTGGTGCAGCAGGCGCTCCCGGTCCTCGGCCAGCCACTGCCGCAGGCGCAGGCACTCGTCGAGGACCGCGTCGTGGGACAGCTCCGCGGCGTCCTCGCCGAGCGTCACCAGCCGCGCGCCGACCAGCAGATCCAGCACGGCCCGGCTCTCGTCGTCCGCGAACGCGCCCAGCTCGGACCAGCGCACCGGACGCCGGGCGAAGGAGCCGTCAGCGCCGGGGGCGACGAACCGGCGCAGCACCCGGCGCGCGGTGAGCTGCCGCGGCGCGGTCAGCCGGCCGAGCGTCTCCTCGGCGGCGATGCCGACGGCGCCGTCCGCCCCGCCCATCGCCTCGTAGGTGTCCAGCGTGAGCACCCGGCCGCGCCGGCCGCACCAGACGCGCACCAACGCGTTCGACAGCAGCGGCAGCATCGCGGGCCGCCCGACGACGTCGTCCACCAGCCGGGCCGTGAGGTCACGCTCCACGGCGAGCCCCGCCGACGCCGCCGGCCGGATGACCGCCTCACGCAGCTCCGCCGACGTCAGCCCCGGCATCCGGACGGAACAGTCGGCCAGCTCGTCCAGCCAGGGCGCCCCGTCCGGCAGCCACCGGCGGAAATCCGGCCGGAGATTGAGGACGACCCGCAGCCGCGACTTTGGGCGCCGCGCCGCCAGCAGCAGCTCCAGGAACCGCAGCCGCTCGTCCGGATCCGGCACCGGCGTGCCCAGCTCCCGGGACTCGTCGACGACGATCCAGCGCTCCGGGTCGCCTGCACCCGGCGACAACAGCCGCTCGTGCGTCGTCGCGGGCCTCGCACCCGGCGTGATCAGATGCACGGAGGCCGCGTTGTCCGGGCACTGCGCGGCACCCCGCAGCACCGGCAGCACACCGGCGCGCAGCAGCGACGACTTCCCGCTGCCCGACGGCCCGGACAACGCCGCGAACCGCTGGGCATGCAGCAGACCGAGCAGATCGTCGACGACGGCGTCCCGGCCGAAGAACAGCCGCTGATGCTCGCTCTCGTACCGCTCGAGACCCCGGTACGGCGACAGCGTGACGTCGTACTCGCGAAACGCCGCCGACTCCTCGGCGGCCCTCGACCACCGCTGCTGCCAGTCGTCCGCGTCCCCGCCGCACACCCGCGCGAACGCCAGGACGACCGACAGCGACGGCAGCCGGTCGCCCGCCGCGGCCTGGGCCAGCGTGGTCGGGGAGTAGTGCGCGCGGCACGCCATCGAACGGTACGGGGGACTGCCCGCGTCGGCCCGCAGCGCGCGCAGCTCGCACGCGAAGCGCTGGACGGGACCTTCCGCGGGGTCGAGGGGCTTCTCGGGACGACCCATGGCTCCTGTTCCTTTTTGCCTGTGGGACTCCCGATGCTGACCACACGCGGCGAATGGAACAATGGGGGCCGATGAGAGTGGGTATGCGCGGTGGCCGAAATGGGTACCCGCGCCCGGCGTCGGTGTTCACGGAAGACGGTGACCGAGTGGTCGAGACAGCCGACCGGGGCTTCGCGTTCGTCGGCCGCCGCCGCGAACTCGACCAGCTCCTCACCGCCCTGCGCAGACCGCCCGCCGTGGTGATGGTGCAGGGCGACGCCGGCATGGGGAAGTCCCGGCTGGTGCGCGAGGCCACCGCCGTCCTGCGCGCCGAAGGCCGCCGGATCGTCACCGGCTCCTGCCACCCCCTGCGCGAACCCCTGCCCTACGGGCCCGTCCTGGACGCCCTCGGCAAAGTCGGCCCCTGGCTCCCGGCCACCGGCCTCCCGCCCACCGCCGGCGCGCTGGCCCCCCTCCTGCCGGACCTCGCCGACCGCCTCCCCCCGCCGCCGCCCGAACCGGGCGACCCCGGCGTGGCACGCCACCGGCTGATCCAGGCCGTCCGCTCGGTCCTCACCGCGACAGGCCCCCTGGTCCTCGTCGTCGAAGACCTCCACTGGGCCGACGACGCGACCCGCGAACTGCTCCTGCTGCTCGCCCGCGACCTGCCCGACCACCTCGCGGTGACCGTGACCTACCGCGCCGAGGACCTGCCACCCGGCATGCCCGTCCTGGGCGCCGCCTACCGCCACCCGCCCGGCGTCGCCGGCACCGTCGTCCGGCTGGCCCCCCTCACCGAGGCGGACATCACCGAACTCGTCGGCCTCGCCCTCGGAGAACAGGCCACGCCCGAACTGTGCGCCGTCCTCCACCGCCGCAGCGAGGGCCTCCCCCTCGTCGCCGAGGAGGACCTCCTCACCCTCAGGAACCAGGCCCGGCACGACGCCGGGGAACTGGAGCGGGCCGCGGTGCCCGGCGGGCTGCGGGAAGCGGTCACCGAACGGCTCGTCTCCCTGTCCCCGGCCGGGGCGGCGGTCGTGGACGCGGCGGCCGTCCTCGCCGTACCCGCCACGGAGACACTCCTCGCTCAGGTCGCGGGCCTCGACGCCGAGACGACCGGCGCGGCACTCGTCGAGGCGCTGCGGGCCGCCGTGCTGCGCGAGACCGCCACCGGCCGCTACACCTTCCGGCACGCCCTGGCCCAGCAGGTCGCCTACCGGCACGTCCCCGGCCCGACCCGCACCCGCCTGCACCGCCGCGCCATCACCGAACTCCAGCGCCTCGACCCCGTCCCACTGGTGCAGATCGCCCACCACACGCTCGCCGTCGGCGACCGGCAGGGCTGGCTCGAACACACCGAACAGGCCGCCGAACAAGCCCTCGCCCTCGGCGACACCGGCACCGCGACGGCCCTCCTGCACCAGATCCTCGACCAGTGCCGCACCGACACCGAGCGCCGCTCCCGCGCCGCCCTCACCCTCGCCCGGACCGTCACCTTCGGCACCGACTACACGGCGACCGTCCGCGAACTGCGCGCCGTCCTCACCGACCCCCGCCTGCCCGCCGCCACCCGGGGCGAGATCCGCCTCGGCCTCGGCCTGTCCATGCTCAACATCGACCGCGACCCGGCCGGATTCCGCGAACTCGAACAGGCCGCCGGCGAACTGGAGACCCTCCCGCACACAGCGGTGAAGGCCATGATCGCGCTCGCCCTGGACGACCTGGACGGCTCCACCGCACAAGGCTGGGAATGGCTCCACCGCGCCGAACGCGCCGCCACCGACGACGACAGCCTCGCAGCCGTCCACGTCACCCGGCTGCTCCTGATGGCCAGGGACGGCGACCCCGCCGTCTGGCCCCTCGTGGACGAACTGCCCCGCTACGACGCCGACGGCACCGTGCTCAGCCAGAGCCTCTTCGCGCTGTACAACCTCACCGAGACCGCCTTTCACCTCGGCCACGACCGGCGGGCCCGTGCCCTCCTGCACGAGTTCAGGGAACTGGCCGACGGCATCGAGGGCCGGCCCTTCGAGTGCCTCGTCCGCGCCCAGGAACTCTGGATCGACCGGATGGTCCGCGACTGGACCGGCCTGGACGACGCGTACGCCGAACTGGGCCGCGCCCACCCCGAGCTGCGGCAGCTCGGCGTCGACCGGCTCATGTACCAGGGGCAGCACGCCCTCGCCCAGGGCCGCCACACCCGCGCCCTCGACCACTTCACCGCCGCCGCCGGGCACGGCGGCACCTCGGCGGACGTCGTCACCGGCATCGCCACCGCCCTCACGGCCGTCCAGCTCGCCCAGCAGGACCCCTGGGCGGCCTGGGCCACCGCCGAACCGGCCCTGTCGCGGCTGCGGAGGTTCGGCACCTGGGCGCGGAGCTTCGGGCTGCTGCCCGTCGCGGTCGAAGCGGCGTCCGCCTGCGGGCAGCTCGCCTCGGCCGAGCGGATCGTGACGGAGGCCGAGACCGCCGTCCGCGACCGCGACGCGCCCGCCGCCCTCGCCGAACTGGCGCTGTGCCGCGGGCTGTTGCTGCGCGCGACCGAGCCTGCGCGGGCCGCCGAGCGCTTCGCCGACGCGCAGGCGCGCTGGGGGGAGATCGGGCGGCCCTACGAGGTGGCCAAAGCCGCCGAGCACCGGGGTGACGCCCTGGCGTGTTCTTCGCCGGACGACGCGGCCGGGCACCTGGCCGACGCCGAGCGCACCTACACCGACCTCGGCGCGACCGGTGACGCCGCCCGCTGTCGGCAGCGGTTGCGTGAACTCGGGGTGGCGGCGGGGGAGCGGCGCGGGCGGCGCGGGTACGGGAGCGAGTTGTCGCCCCGGGAACTTGAGGTGGCCGGGCTGCTTGCCGGGGGTGCTACCAATCAGGACATCGCGCAGACGTTGTTTCTGTCGCCGCGGACTGTTGAGAAGCATGTGGCTCGGGTGCTGGCGAAGTTGGGGACGTCGAGGAAGGGGGTGGGGGTCGCGTTGGCGGAACCCGTCGGTGAGGGGGAGTTCGGGGT
>DATCQX010000711.1:0-4708 GCA_036569285.1 Streptomyces sp. | reverse complement strand
CGGCCGACGTACCTGTACGCGGTGCCGTCGGTGTTCGAGAAGCTCTACAAGGGGTTCCTGCTCACCGCCCAGCGAAGCGGCAGGGGCGGGCTGTTCGAGCGGGCGGCGCAGACGGCGCGGGAGTTCGCGACGTCCCTGGAGCGCCGGCGCGTCGGCCGGGGGACGGGTCCCGGCCTGGATCTGCGGATGCAGCACGCCGTCTTCGAGCGGACCGTCTACCGCAGGCTGCGCGCCGTGCTCGGCGGGCGGGTCCGGCGCGCCGCGTCGGGCGGCTCCCCCCTCCACCGGGACCTGTCGCTGTTCTTCGAGGGCATCGGCATCCACGTCCACGACGGCTACGGCCTCACCGAGACCGGCGGCGGCATCACCATGCAGCCGCTGGGCCGCGAGAAGTCGGGCACGGTCGGCCGGGCGCTGCCCGGTACGGACATCCGGGTCGCGGCGGACGGCGAGATCATGATCAGCGGCCCCTCCGTGTTCCAGGGGTACACCGGCGACGACGCGGCGACCCGGGCGGTGCTGCGCGACGGCTGGCTGGCGACCGGTGACCTCGGGCACCTCGACGCGGACGGCTATCTGACGATCACCGGCCGCAAGAAGGACGTCATCGTCACGGCCAGCGGCAAGAGCGTCTCGCCCGCGCTGCTCGAACAGCGGCTGCGCGTCCACCCGTTGGTCCATCAGGCGGTCGTGATCGGCGACGACCGGCCCTGTGTCGGCGCGCTGATCACCCTCGACCCGGAGTTCCTGGCGCACTGGAGGGCCCGGCTCGCGCTCCAGGGCGACGTGCCGAGCCGGGAGGCGCGGGAGGAGAACGCCCTGCGTGAGGAGATCGGCCGGGCGGTCGCCGCCGCGAACAGCGCCGTCTCCCGCGCGGAGTCGATCCGGGTGTTCCGGATCCTGCCGCGCCCCTTCGACCAGGCGGGCGGGCTGCTGACGCCGTCGATGAAGCTGCGCCGGGACTCGATCGTCAAGCACTGGGCGGCGGAGATCGAGGCCATGTACCAGGCCCGCGCCCCGATCCCCCGCCACCTCACGCCGGACGCCCTCGACTGGGACGACGCCGACGACGTGTTCAGATGAGGCCCCTCACGCGGGTGCGGTGCCGCGTGCGGTGAGCCTCAGGTAGTAGGCGCCGACGGTCGCGAGGTAGCCGGGGTCGCGGGTCTCGCTGTCGGTGCGGAAGCGCGGCGCGGCCTTCACCTCCTCGCGGGTGCAGGTCAGCAGGACGCGCCGGCCGGCGTCGTCCACGCCCGCGACGGTGCCCGCCGGGACGACCGCGCTGCGGCCGAAGACCCACACGCCGGTCTCGACGACGAGGTGGCGCATGCCCTGGGGGGCGGCCTCGCGTTCGACGCGGCCGACGGTGCCGTCCGTGGCGACGACGGTGTAGCCGGTCAGTCCCTGCCCTTCGACGCGACCGGACTCCGGCGCGTACGTCCAGATTCTCTCGCTGGTCAACACGGCTCCCTCCCTTTCACCCCGTGGACGGCCGCCCGCCGCCGTCCGTACAGCTCCCCCATACCCGCCCGAAGCCGTGGTGACGCGGCGGATTCGGGTGCGGTACGGCACGCATGGAACGGAGTGACGGGGGTATGGCCATGTGACTATCGGGCCGGTGTCGTCAACATGCCACTCCCGGCTGGCGCGAGCGCTTCCGGCACGGTGGGATCGGTGTGGTGCCGTAAGAAAGGGAGGCCGACGTGGATCGACCCAGGATCCTGGTGGTGGGCGCGGGTTTCGCGGGCGTGGGCTGCGTCCGGAGACTGGAGCGGGGACTGTCCCCGGGCGAGGCGGACATCACGCTGGTGACGCCGTTCGCCTACCAGCTCTATCTGCCGCTCCTGCCGCAGGTGGCGTCGGGGGTGCTCACCCCGCAGTCGATCGCCGTGTCGCTGCGCCGCAGCAGCAGGTACCGGACCCGGATCATCCCGGGCGGTGCGATCGGCGTCGACCTCAAGGCGAAGGTGTGCGTGGTCCGCACGATCACCGGCGACCTCGTCAACGAGCCGTACGACTACCTCGTCCTCGCCCCCGGCAGCGTGACCCGCACGTTCGACATCCCGGGCCTCACCGACCACGCGATCGGCATGAAGACGCTGGCCGAGGCCGCGTACGTGCGCGACCACGTGATCGCGCAGCTCGATCTCGCCGACGCGAGCGACGACCCCGCCGAGCGGGCCTCCCGGCTCCAGTTCGTGGTCGTCGGCGGCGGCTACGCGGGCACCGAGACGGCGGCCTGCCTGCAACTCCTCACGCACAACGCCGTCAAGCGGTATCCGCGCCTGGACCCGAAGCTCATCAAGTGGCATCTCATCGACATCGCCCCGAAGCTGATGCCCGAGCTGGGCGACAAGCTCGGGTCGAGCGCGCAGGAGGTGCTGCGCAAACGGGGCATCGAGATCTCCCTCGGCGTGTCCATCGAGAAGGCCGGCCCCGAGGAGGTCACCTTCACGGACGGCCGGGTGATCCCGACGCGCACGCTGATCTGGACG
This sequence comes from Streptomyces sp., assembly GCA_036569285.1. GTDB lineage: Bacteria > Actinomycetota > Actinomycetes > Streptomycetales > Streptomycetaceae > Streptomyces. The sequence goes on along the minus strand of DATCQX010000711.1, from coordinate 2,213 downwards.
GCGGGTGTCGCCGCGAGCCCGCTCATCGGGACGCTCGGCGCGGAGACGGTGCGGGGGCGGCTCGCTGTCACGCCGGAGATGTCGGTGCCGGGGCACGACGGGGTGTTCGCCCTCGGTGACGCGGCGGCCGTGCCGGACCTCGCCAAGGGGGAGGACGGCGCCGTCTGCCCGCCGACGGCCCAGCACGCGATGCGGCAGGGGAAGGCCGTCGCGGACAACGTGATCGCGACGCTGCGGGGGCGGGAGACGAAGCCGTACAAGCACAAGGACCTCGGGCTGGTCGTCGACCTCGGCGGGACGGACGCGGTGTCCAAGCCGCTGGGCATCGAGCTGCGGGGCGTTCCCGCGCAGGCGGTGGCGCGCGGCTACCACTGGTCGGCGCTGCGCACGGGCGTCGCGAAGGTGCGGGTCCTGACGAACTGGACCCTCAACGCGCTCGCCGGGGACGATTTCGTCCGCACCGGCTTCCAGTACCGCCGTCCCGCCCGGATGAAGGACTTCGAGTACACGGACACGTATCTGACGCCGGAGCAGGTGGCGCGGCAGGTGACGGGGGCGGAGAAGGGCTGAGCGGGGAGGGGCGGGGCGGACCGGCATGTGGATGCCCCGTGCCGCGGCGCTCCCGCCCCGCATAAGGTACGCGGCGTGAACACAGTGGTCAGACGGGTGTGGGACAGGGTGGCGGCCTCGGATCCGGGGCTCCTTCGGCTCGCGGCGGGGCTGCGGACGACGGGGGCGATCGCCCTGACTCTGGCGGTGCTGGCGCCGCTCGGGGCCGGCGTGTCGCATCTCGTCGCGGGGGCGATCACGGCGATGGTCGCGACGTTCGCGATCCAGGAGAAGCGGCGCGGCCCGCAGGCGGTGACGCTCGCCCTGGGCCTGCCGGTGGCCGCCGCGTCGGTCGTGCTGGCGACGCTGCTGCACTCCCTGCTCGTCGTCGGCGACGTGTTCTTCGTGGTGCTGATCTTCGGCGCGGTGTACGGGCGGCGGTTCGGCGACCGGGGTCACGCGCTCGGGATGATCGCGTTCCAGACGCACTTCGTGGCGCTGTTCGTGGGGGTGCGGACCGGGAACCTGCCGGGGTTCATCGGGACCGTCGCTGTCGCGTTCGCGTGCAGCGCGCTCTCCCGGTTCGCGCTGGTCCCGCAGACGTCGGCCGGGATCTTCCAGCGGCTGCGCAGGGCGTTCCGCGCGCGGCTCGCGCAGCTCATGGACGCCCAGCTGGAGCTGCTGGACGCCGGCCCCGAGGACGTCGAGAAGGCGCTGGAGCATCTGCGGGAGCGCACCGCGCGCCTGCACGAGACGGCGCTGATGATCCAGGGCCGCCTGGAGGAGGGCACCCCGGACGCCGCGACGGCACGCCTGGTGCAGCGGCGGGTCGCGGACGCGGAGATCACCGCCGAGCGCCTCGGCCTGCTCCTGCTGACGGCCCGCAGCGCCGAGCGCGCCGACACCCTCACCCTGCACCTCCCCGGCGCCCCCGTCCCCGAGAGCGGCCGGCACCTCGCGCGCGAGGCCGCGCGGGACACCGTCCGCCGCGACCTGACGGCGCTAGTCCTGCTGGTGCGCGAGCCGGACGCGGCCGGCACCTCACGCTCGCACCTGCGCAACCGTCTCCTCGGCTACCGGGACGAGGAGAACCTCCCGGACGGCCCGCCCGCCGTGCAGGACGTCTTCCGGGGCATCGGCGAGGCGGCCCGCGCGGTGCTGGGGCTGCGGATCGTGCTGGACGGCCCGCAGGACGACGCGGACGACTCCGCCGAGACCGCGCGCTCCCGGGAGGAGCTGGACGCGGAGGACGCGGCGCTGGAGGCCGAGGAGGAGCCGGAGGCGACGGGGCTGGCCCGGCCGACGACCCGGGCGGCGGTGCAGGTCGCCGTGGGGTCGTCGCTGGCGATCGTGGGCGGCGAGTTCCTGTCGTCGCAGCGCTGGTACTGGGCGGTGCTGACGTGCTGGATCGTCTTCATCAACACGGCGTCGACCGGGGAGATCCTCGTCAAGGGCTACCGGCGCCTCCTGGGCACCGTCCTCGGTGTCGCCGCCGGGCTGGTGCTGGCCGGTCTGGTCGGGCAGCACACGTGGACGGCGTTCGCGCTGGTCCTGCTGTGCGTGTTCTGCATGTTCTACACGGCGCCCCTGTCGTACACGCTGATGTCGTTCTTCGTGACGGCCGCGCTGGGCGTCCTGTACACGCTGCTGCACACCTACAGCCT
>DATCQX010000710.1:0-6834 GCA_036569285.1 Streptomyces sp. | reverse complement strand
GGCCGTCCGGAGGACCGTCCGCTGTGGCTGGGGTCGGTGAAGTCGAACATCGGGCACACCCAGCATGCCGCGGGTGCCGCCGGGGTGATCAAGATGGTGATGGCGATGCGGCACGGTGTGATGCCGAGGTCGTTGCACGCCGATGAGCCGTCGCCCTACATCGACTGGGAGTCCGGGGCGGTTCGTCTGCTGACGGGGGCGCGGGAGTGGGAGGCGGGGGACCGGCCTCGGCGGGCGGCGGTGTCGTCGTTCGGGATCAGTGGCACCAACGCCCACGTCATTCTCGAACAGCCGCAGGTTCCCGCACTGCCTGACGCCGGCCGTACGCCCGGGGTCGTCCCGTGGGTGCTGTCCGCGCGGAGTGCCGCCGCCCTGCGGGAGCAGGCTGGGCGTCTTGCCGCGTGGCCGGTGTCCGATGTCGGTGACGCTGCCTGGTCGTTGGTGGCGTCGCGTGCGGAGTTCGAGCATCGTGCGGTGGTGGTGGGTGCGGACCATGCGGAACTTGTCGCGGGTCTGGCCTTGGTGGCCGATGGCTCTCCTGAGGCTGTGGTGGGGGCGTCGGCTGTGCGGGGTGGGAAGCCGGTGTTCGTGTTTCCCGGTCAGGGTTCGCAGTGGGCCGGTATGGCCACCGAACTGCTCGCCGATTCACCGGTCTTCGCGGACGCCATGGCCGAGTGCGACCAGGTGCTCGGTGAGCTGAGCGGCTGGTCCGTGCTGGACGTGCTGCGCGAGGCTCCTGGCGCGCCGGCGCTGGAGCGGGTCGACGTCGTCCAGCCCGTGCTGTTCGCGGTGATGGTGTCGCTGGCGGCGGTGTGGCGGGCTGCCGGGGTGACGCCCGCGGCTGTGATCGGTCACTCCCAGGGTGAGATCGCGGCGGCGTGTGTGACGGGTGCGCTTTCGCTGCCGGACGCGGCGCGGGTCGTCGTTCTGCGCAGCCGTGCGCTGACGGAGCTGGCGGGTCTGGGCGGGATGATGTCGCTGCCGCTGCCGCTCGCGGATGTGGAAGAGCGGATCGCCCGTCACGGTGACGCGCTGGCCGTCGCCGCCGTGAACGGTGCCAGGTCCGTGGTGGTGTCCGGCGGCACCGCGGCACTCGACGAGCTGTACACCGAGCTGACCGGTGAGGGGGTACGGGCGCGTCGCATCCCTGTGGACTACGCCTCGCACTCCGCGCACGTCGAGGCGATTCGTGAGCGGCTGTTGGCCGAGCTGGCGGGCATCACGCCGAGGTCTGCGGAGACGCCTGTGTGGTCGACGGTGACGGGTGACTGGCTGGACACCTCCCGGATGGATGCCGGGTACTGGTACGAGAACCTGCGGCGTACGGTGCGGTTCGCCGAGGGGACCGAGGCGCTCCTGGAGTCGGGTCACCGTGTGTTCGTCGAGCTGAGTCCGCATCCGGTGCTCACCGTGGGGATCAGTGAGACCGCGGAGGCGCACGAGGGTGGCGGGCAGGCTGTGGTGACGGGTTCGCTGCGGCGTGAGCGGGGTGGTCTGCGGGAGCTGCTCACCAACGCGTCGGTTCTGTATGTGCAGGGGGTGCCGGTCGACTGGACGGCGTTCTTCGACGGGCCGCGTGCGGTGGCCGAGTTGCCCACGTACGCCTTCCAGCACACCGACTACTGGCTGGTCTCCGACAATGCGGTGGGCGATGTCTCGGCCGCCGGACTGGGGCTGGCCGGGCACCCGTTGCTCGGTGCGGTCGTCGAGCTGGCCGGCGGTGGTCTGGTCGTGACGGGGCGTCTCTCGCTGAGCAGCCACCCCTGGCTCGCCGACCACGCCGTACTGGACACCGTCCTCTTCCCCGGCACGGGATTCGTCGAACTCGCCACCCACGCCGGCGACCTCGTCGAATGCGGTGGGATCGAGGAGTTGACACTCGAACTACCGCTGCTCATGCCGGCCAAGGGCGCTGTCACCGTCCAAGTGGCCCTCACGGAACCGAACGAGGACGGCACGCGCGCACTCACCGTGCACTCACGACCCGACGGCGGCGCACCGGACGCGCCCTGGACCCGGCACGCCACAGGCGTCCTCACCGCCGCCCCGGCCGCGCCGGGCGACGACAGCCTCGTCCAGTGGCCGCCGAAGGACGCGGAAGCCGTCGATGTGTCCGACCTGTACGACAGGTTCACCGAGGGCGGCATCCAGTACGGACCGACGTTCCAGGGAGTGACGGCGGCATGGCGGCGCGGCGACGAGGCCTTCGCCGAGGTGAGGCTGCCGGAGGACATCCAGGCCGAGGCGAGCCGGTACGCCCTGCACCCCGCCCTTCTGGACGCGGCCCTGCACGGCCTGGCCATCGCCCAGGTGGTGCCGGGCATGGGTGGGGGAGACAACCTGATGCTGCCCTTCACCTGGACCGGCGTGTCCGTGCACGCGGGCCCGGTGACCGCACTGCGGGTCCACCTCGCCCCGGACGGCGCCGGTGGGGTACGGGTCAGGGCGGCCGACTCCTCAGGCGCGCCGGTCGTCACGGTGAACTCGCTTGCGCTGCGTCGGCCGTCGATGGCGTTGCTCGGTGGTGAGCGGAGCATCGCCCAGGACGCGCTGTTCCACGTCGACTGGACCGAGGTGCCGCTCGCGGACCCCGCACCCGGGGCGCACACCTGGGCGCTGCTGGGTGACGACACCCTCGCCCTGCGGGACGCGGGTCTCCCGCTGACCGGGTACGAAGGGCTCGCGGCACTGCGGGACGCGGTCGCCTCCGGCGCCGTCATGCCCGACGTGGTGCTGCTGCCCTTGACCGCCGGGACCGGCACGGACGTGCCGACCGCGGTACGAGAGGCCACCTGCCGGATGCTGGACCTGTTGCGGGACTGGCTGGGCCGCGAGGAGTTCGCCGACGCCCGGCTCGTCGTCGTCACACGCGGCGCGGTCGCGGTGCGCGACGGCGAGGAGGTGCCCGACCAGGTCCTCGCCGCGGTGATCGGCCTGTTGCGCACCGCGCAGTCCGAGAACCCCGGCCGGATCACATTGGTCGACATCGACGCGTCCTCCGCGTCCGCACTCCCGGCCGCCGTGGCCGGTGAGGAGCCGCAGCTGGCACTGCGGGGCGGCACGGCGCGGGCCCTGCGGCTCAGCAGGGCCACCGCGAACCCGGCCCTCGTGGCGCCGGACGGGGCCACCCACTGGCGGCTGGAATCCACGGCCGGGGGCACGCTCGACACCCTCGCCCTGGTCGAGCGGACCGAGCAGGCCACCCGGGAACTGGAGCCGCACGAAGTCCGCATCGCCGTACGGGCGGCCGGACTCAACTTCCGCGACGCGCTGCTGGCCCTCGGCATGTACCCGGGCGGCGGCTCGGAGGTGGGCAACGAGGGCGCGGGCGTGATCCTGGAGACGGGCTCCGCGGTGACCGGCCTCCTGGCGGGCGACAAGGTGATGGGCCTGTTCCCCGGAGCCATCGGCACGGTCGCGGTGACGGACTTCCGCATGGTGGCCCGCATCCCGGAGGGCTGGTCCTTCGCCCAGGCCGCGACGGTGCCCACCGTCTTCCTCACCGCGTACTACGGCCTGGTCGACCTGGCCGGCCTGCGCCGCGGCGAGAAGGTACTGGTGCACGCGGCGGCGGGCGGCGTGGGTATGGCCGCCACGCAGCTCGCCCGCCACCTGGGCGCCGAGGTCTACGGCACGGCGAGCCCCGGGAAATGGCGGACCCTGCGCGACATCGGTTTCGACGACGCCCACGTGGCCTCTTCGCGGGACACCGCCTACGAGGCGTCCTTCGCCACCGCCACCGGCGCTCAGGGGGTGGACGTGGTCCTGAACTCCCTCGCGGGCGAGTTCGTCGACGCGTCCCTGCGGCTGCTGCCGCGCGGCGGCCGGTTCCTGGAGATGGGCAAGACCGACATACGCGACGCCGCCCAGGTGGCCGAGACGTACCAAGGTGTCGCCTACCAGGCGTTCGACCTGATGGAGGCCGGTCCGGAGCGCATCCAGGAGATGCTGCGCGAGGTCCTGCACCTGTTCGAAAGCGGTGTGCTGACTCTGCTGCCTCTACGGGCCTGGGACGTGCGGCGCGCCAAGGACGCGCTGCGCCACCTGAGCCAGGGCCGGCACATCGGCAAGATCGTGCTGACCCTGCCACAGCGCCCCGACCCGAGCGGAACGGTCCTCGTCACGGGCGGCACCGGGACCCTGGGCAGCCTGGCCGCCCGGCATCTGGTGGCCGAGCACGGCGTACGTCACCTGCTGCTGACCAGCCGCCGTGGGCCGCAGGCCGCCGGGGCGAGGGAACTGGCCGCCGAACTCACCGCGCTGGGCGCCGAGGTCACCATCCGGGCCTGCGACGCCGCGGACCGGGAGGTACTCGCGGGTGTGCTGGCCGAGATCCCCGCCGAACACCCCCTCACCGCGGTCGTCCACACCGCCGGGGTACTGGACGACAGCCTGATCACGTCGATGAGCGCGCACCAGGCGGCGGCGGTGCTGCGGCCGAAGGTGGACGGGGCCTGGAACCTGCACGAACTGACCCAGGGCCTGGACCTGTCCGCGTTCGTCCTCTACTCCTCGGCCAGCGGCCTGCTGGGAAGTCCCGGCCAGGGCAACTACGCGGCGGCCAACGGCTTCCTCGACGCCCTCGCCGCACGACGGGCCGCCGCTGGACTGGCCGCCACCTCCCTGGCCTGGGGTCTGTGGGCGGACGCCAGCTCCATGACGGGACACCTCGGGGAAGCCGACCTCAGGAGGCTCGCGCTGGGCGGTTTCGTACCGCTTTCCGCGCGGGACGGCATGGCGCTGTTCGACGCCGCGCTCGATGCGGGCCGGCCGGTGCTGGCGCCGATCCGCTGGGACCTGGGCGCGCTGAGCACCCAAGGGGCGGCGCTGCCCGCGCTGCTGCGCGGACTGGTCCGTCCGGCGGCCGGCCGCCGCCGGGCCGCGGGCACCCGGACGGACTCCCTGGTCGAACGGCTCGCCGCCGTCGAGGAGACGGAGCGTGAGCGGCTGCTGCTCGCCGTCGTGCGGGAGGCGATCGCCGCGGTCCTCGGCCACAGCGACGCCGAGAACGTCCAGCCCCGACGCCCGCTGTCCGAAATGGGCCTGGACTCGCTCGCGGCCGTCGAACTGCGCAACAAGCTCGCCTTCGCGACCGGACTGAGGCTGCCGACCGCCCTGGTCTTCGACTACCCGACCGCGGAGGCGGTCGCGGGGCACCTGATGGACCGGCTCGAACTGCCGGGCCGCGACACGCCGCCGACCGGGAGCGTGCTCGACGAACTGGACCGGCTGGAGCAGGTCCTGGCCGCCGCTTCGGCGGACACGCAGGACCCCCGCACTGTCGCGGCCAGGCTGGAACTGCTGCTCGCCCGCTGGCGGGACACCACCGCCGTCCCGGACGAGGCCACGGATCCGGAGCAGATCGCCACCGTCTCGGTCGACGAGCTGTTCAGCATCATCGACGCGGAACTCGACAGCCAGTAACCGACCTGACCCACCGCGAAACAGCGCCGAAGACGAAGGGAAGACACGTGTCGGAGTCGGAACAGGAAAAGGCCGTCGAGTACCTGCGGCGTGTCACCGCGGACCTGCGGCGGTCGCGCCGGCGGGTGCGCGAGCTGGAGGACCGCGAGCGGGAGCCCATCGCGATCGTGGGCATGGACTGCCGTTACCCGGGCGGGGCGCGGTCGCCGCAGGACCTCTGGCAGCTGGTGGATTCCGGGAGCGACGCGATGTCCGGGCTGCCCACGGACCGAGGCTGGCCGGAGGACCTCTACCACCCGGATCCGGACCACCCCGGCACCACCTACGCGCGCGCCGGAGGGTTCCTGTACGACGCGGGCCGGTTCGACGCCGGGTTCTTCGATATCTCCCCGCGCGAAGCCCTCGCCATGGATCCGCAGCAGCGGCAGTTGCTCGAAGTCGCCTGGACGGCCGTCGAGAACTCCCGGATGGACCCGCTCGAACTGCGGGGAACCGACACGGGTGTCTACATCGGCGCGATGTACCAGAACTACGCGCTCCGCCACAGGAAGGTGGCCGACGAACTCGGGGGATACATCGTCAGCGGCAGCGCCGACAGCGTCATCTCCGGCCGTGTCTCCTACACCCTGGGCCTCGTGGGACCCGCTGTGACCGTGGACACGGCATGCTCCTCCTCCCTCGTGGCGATGCATCTGGCGGCACGCGCGCTGCGGGCCGGAGAGTGTTCTCTGGCGCTGGTCGGCGGCGTCACCGTGATGTCCGCGCCGACCCTGTTCGTGGAGTTCGCCCGCCAGCGGGGCCTCGCCGCGGACGGGCGCTGCAAGTCGTTCGCGACGGCGGCCGACGGCACCGCCTGGTCCGAGGGAGTGGGCGTACTGCTGCTGGAACGGCTGTCGGACGCACGCCGCAACGGCCGTCGGATCCTCGCCCTGATCCGCGGCAGCGCGGTCAATCAGGACGGCGCGTCGAACGGTCTGACGGCGCCGAACGGGCCGTCGCAGCAGCGGGTGATGCGTCAGGCGCTGGCGGACGCCGGGCTGTCGCCGGCGGACGTGGACGTCGTGGAGGCGCACGGGACGGGGACCCGGCTCGGCGACCCCATCGAGGCGGAGGCGCTGCTGACGACGTACGGGCAGGGCCGTCCGGAGGACCGTCCGCTGTGGCTCGGCTCGGTGAAGTCGAACATCGGGCACACCCAGGCGGCGGCCGGCGCCGCCGGGCTGATCAAGCTGGTGCTGGCGATCCGGCACGGGGTGGTGCCGGCGACGCTGCACGTGGACCAGCCGTCCACCCACGTCGACTGGTCGGCGGGCGCCGTGGAACTGCTGACCGAGGCGCGGGAGTGGCCCGGCTCCGAAGACCGGCCGCGGCGGGCAGGGGTGTCGGCCTTCGGCATCAGCGGCACCAACG
>DATCQX010000709.1:0-11624 GCA_036569285.1 Streptomyces sp. | reverse complement strand
TGGTGGGGGAGGGTGAGCGTTGTGGGGGCGGTTCCCCGGGGCCCTCTGGGTTCTCCGGTTCCCCCGGGTTCTCCGGTTCCCTCATTTCCTCCGGCTCCTCCGTTTCCCTCGGCTCCTCTGGTCCCCCCGGCTTTCCGGGAGCCGGCGGTGCGGTGTCGGGCCACGGGTGTCCGCTGCGGGTCGTCGACGCCACGGACGCCGCCGCGTGGGACGTCGCCGCGCGGTACGGGGACGTCGCGCTCGTCCGTGTCGTGGGGGCCGGCGAGGCTCGGGACGTCCGGGAGCAACTGCGGGCGCTGGCCGGGAAGTCGGGGCGGGACCCGGACTCCTTGCGGGTGCTGGCGGCGCTGGTGATCGACCTCGGAGAGGGGGAGCGGGCGGCCGTACCCGGGCACGGCGGGGGCGGGCCGCGGGCGAGTGCGCTGGGGCCGTTGTACCGGGGCGGGCCCGTGGATCTCGCCGAGTTGATCGCCGGGTGGTACCGGGAGGGGGCCGTCGACGGGTTCCATCTGACGCCGGTGGAGCCTCGGCGGGATCTGGAGCGGTTGGTCAACGGGACGGTCGCGCTGCTGCAGCACCGGGGGCTGTTCCGGACGTTCTACCCGGGGGCGACTTTGCGGGAGCACTTGGGGCTGGGGCGGCAGGACCGGGTGCCGTGAGGGCGGGGGCGAGGGACTGAGCGGCCGTCCGGCGGGCTGGTTTCGGCCATCCCCCAGGGGGGTGAGGTGACCTGTGTGCCATGGGCGGCCGGGGGTGTCGGAGTGCGGGGGCGGGACCGTGCTTCAGCAGGCAATTCATGGGGGGGAGGGAACCTTCGCGGTGCCCTGCTCGTCTTACACAGAAGGGAGTTGGCCTGAAACGGCTCATTCCGTGCAGTTCCCGCCTGGGGGCGCGACCGGTTCGTGCCCTTGCGCCGAGCGGGCGCTCCAGCACGCCCTTGCGCCGACCGTCCGTTCGGCCGAATACTCCTTCCTCAGCGCTTGTCAGGGGCATGCATCCCTGATTTCACGGGCGGATCATGGCTCTGACTGCGCCTCACGGGCCCCGACCCCACGCGGGCCCCCTGATTCCCGGGAGGGAACGAAAAGTGAGGAACAAGCGCACCACCTTCACCACCCGTAAGAGACGCACGCGGACGGTCGCCCTGGTGGCCGGATTCGTCGCCGCCGTCGGCTTCGCCGCCCCCACTGCGAACGCCGCCGACGCGCATACGTTCAGCGCCTCCGAGCTGAGCGGCGTCAGCACCTCGGTGCTGAAGTCCGACATCCCCGGCACCGCCTGGGCCGTCGACGCGAAGACGAACCGGGTGGTCGTCACCGTCGACAGCACGGTCTCCGCAGCGGAGATCGCGCAGATCAAGAAGGACGCGGGCAGCAAGGCCGGCGCCCTGACGATCAAGCACACGCCCGGCAAGTTCAACAAGCTCATCGCCGGTGGCGACGCCATCTACGGTGGCGGCTACCGCTGTTCGCTCGGCTTCAACGTCGTCAGCGGCAGCACGTACTACTTCCTCACCGCCGGTCACTGCGGCGAGGTCGCGTCGACCTGGTACTCCAACTCCGGTCAGTCGTCGGTGCTCGGCTCGAACGTGAGCTACAGCTTCCCGACCAACGACTACGCGCTGGTCCGGTACTCCAGCAGCTCGGCGACCAAGTCCGGTACGGCGGGAAACACGGACATCACCAGCGCGGGCACGCCCAGCGGCGGCACCACCGTCTACCGTGACGGCTCGACCACCGGTATCCACAGCGGGCGGGTGACGGCGCTGAACGCGACCGTCAACTACGGCGGCGGGGACGTCGTCTACGGCATGATCCAGACCAACGTCTGTGCGGAGGGCGGCGATTCGGGCGGGCCGCTGTACTCGACGAGCGGGATCGCGTACGGGCTGACCTCCGGGGGCAGCGGAAACTGCAGCTCCGGCGGGACGACGTTCTTCCAGCCCGTGGTGGAGGCGCTCAACGCGTATGGAGTGAGCGTCTTCTGATCGTCTGTCAGGTCTGACCGGCTCCTTCGGCCCGAGTGCACCGGGCCCGGCGCTTCGAGCCCCCGTACGCAACCGGCGTGCGGGGGCTCCCCCTTGTACGTGGGGCGGGTTACCGTCGAAGGAGCCCCTGGACGCACGTCTGACGCACGGAGGGCGGTGGCCGTCGTGGTCGAGGAACTGGTGGTGGCGGGAGTGGGGCTCCTGAGCGCCGGGGTGGTGTACGCGGCGGCTGCCGCGCGCGTCGTCAAACAGTACGAGCGGGGTGTCGTGTTCCGGCTGGGGAAGCTACGGCCGGAGGTGCGTGAACCCGGGCTGACGATGATCATCCCCGGTGTCGACAAGCTCCGTAAGGTCAACATGCAGATCGTCACGATGCCGGTGCCCGGGCAGGAGGGGATCACCCGGGACAACGTGACCGTGCGGGTCGACGCGGTCGTCTACTTCAAGGTGACCGCTCCCGCCGAGGCTGTCGTCCGGGTCGAGGACTACCGGTTCGCGGTGTCCCAGATGGCGCAGACGTCGCTGCGGTCCATCATCGGCAAGAGTGAGCTGGACGATCTGCTGTCCAACCGCGAAAAGCTCAACCAGGGGCTGGAGTTGATGATCGACAGCCCTGCCGTCGAGTGGGGCGTCACCATCGACCGGGTCGAGATCAAGGACGTCTCCCTGCCCGAGACCATGAAGCGGTCCATGGCCCGCCAGGCCGAGGCCGACCGGGAGCGCCGGGCCCGGGTCATCAACGCGGACGCCGAACTCCAGGCGTCCAAGAAACTCGCCGAGGCCGCCAAGGAGATGGCCGACACCCCGGCGGCCCTCCAGCTCCGCCTCCTGCAGACGGTCGTCGCCGTCGCCGCCGAGAAGAACTCGACCCTCGTCCTGCCGTTCCCGGTGGAGCTGCTGCGCTTCCTCGAACGGGCCCAGGGGGGAACGCCGTTGCCACCGGAACCCCGGGAACGGCCGTCGTAGAGTGCGGTCATGTCGTGGCGATGGTCGACGTACCGAGCGGTGGACGGGGTCCGGGTTCCGGGGGCCTGGTGTCATGTCTGGCGGCGCGGTGAGCTGAGTGAGGTGTACTTCGTCGACGATCTGAGCGTCTACGCCGACGGGGTCGTCCACTGCGGGGAGTCAGCCGATCTCGCCGGGCTGTCGCGGTGGTTGGGGGATGGGAGAATCGCCCTCACCGAGCCCGGGGCGCCGGTCCGTACACCGCCTGCCGGGCGGGCCTGGCGGTGGGGCGAGCCGCGTACCGTGGAGAGCTTTCTGCTGGAAGTCGCCGACGTGGTGGAGGAGTTGGCCGGTCGGCCCACCACCCGCCAGCACTGCTCCGAGGCGATCCGGCGGTTCTGCGACACCCCGGACGACCGCACTCTGACGCTCCTCCGTGAGGCGTATCTCCGGATTCCCGCCCATCTCCGGATCTACTGCCTCGGCGACATGGACCGCCTGGACCGGCCGTTGCGGATTCTCTTCGCCCAAGTGGGGGAAGTGGTGGACGAGTTGGTGGTGACGGCTGCGATGCGGGAGGGGGTGGTGGAGTACTTGAGGGAGGGGGTCGCCGCCGAGCGGACGGCTGTGGTGTACGCGGACGACCCTGTCGTGGGCGTGGGAGCGCCGGTCGAGGTGTCCGAGGCCGTGTACCCGCAGGGGTGGCCCGCCGGACCAGGGGTTTTCATGCTGCGCAACGACTATCCCGCGCCGGTCTCCTGCGGAGGCCTCGTCTACCCGACCGTCTCGCACGCCTACTGGGCCCTCTCCGCAGCCGACCCCGCCGACCGCACCTCCATCCGCACCGCCCTCGACGTCCCCACGGCCCGGCAGTCGGCCGCTCTGGCGAAGCGGCGACCGGACTGGGGCCGCGTGCGACTCGCCGTGATGGCAGGCCTGTTGCGGGCCAAGTTCAGGCAACACCCCGAGCTGGCCCAGGTGTTGGTGGGTACGGGGGACTCGGTCATCCGCTGCACCGGGTACTCGGACTCGCCGTACTGGCGGGACGAGGGGGAGTGGGGCGGGCGGAACTGGATGGGGCGGTTGCTGGAGTTGGTGCGGAGTGAAGTGGTGCTGGAGCGCGGTTAGTTGGACCACGGGGGTGCGATGTGGGTGCCGTCCGCGAGGCGGGCTGTGAGGCCGATCGATGTGGTGACCCAGGCCAGGGCCGTGTCGTCGGTGGGGTTCTGGACGGAGAGGGTGGAGCCGGGGGTGACGATCAGGGTGTCACCGGCGGCCAGGGGGAAGTGGGCGTCGTCGAGGGTGATCTGGAGGGTGCCGGCGAGGAGGTGGAAGATCTCCTCGTGGGAGACGGTGTGGGCGGGGGCGTCGGTGTGGGGCGGGATCTCGGCTCGCCAGGCGGCGAGTTGAGTGCTGCCGGTGCGGGGGGATGCGTGGGAGACGAAGCGGGCGCCGTGGAGTTCGTGGGTGATGGCGTCTGCTGCGCGGATGACGGGCATGAGGGCTCCTTCTCGGTGAACAGGTCTTCTGTGTAAGGGAGTTGGGTCTATGGTCAAGTAGCTTGACCTTTCGCGTACATAGTCAAGCTGCTTGACCTCTTCGTCAAGGGTGTTTCAATGCGGCCATGCAGAACTCCGAAGCCCTCGCCCTGTCCGCCGCTCTGCTCTCCGCAGCCGCGGGGCTGACGCACCGCATCCACGAAGGGGTGGTCGCCCGGGGGTTCGAGGGGGTTCGGCCCGCTCATGGGTTCGCGTTCGCCCGGCTTGCGGCCGGTGGGGCGACCGTGGGGGAGTTGGCGGTGCACCTGGGGGTGACCAAGCAGGCGGCGAGTCAGATGGTCGAGGAGTTGGTGCGGAAGGGGTACGTGGAGCGGCGGGGGGTGGAGGGGGACGCGCGGGTGCGGGTGGTGGTGCTGAGCGGGCTGGGGTGGGAGTGTGCGCGGGCCGCGGAGGAGGCGGCCGCCGAGGTGGTGCGGGAGTGGGAAGTGGTTTTGGGGGAGGGGGAGTTGAGGGTGTTGCGGCAAGGGCTGGGGCGGGTCGCGCCGGGTGGGCCGCTGCGGCCGGTTTGGTGATGTGTTGCCAGAGGGGTGTGCGGTGGGGGAGTGATGCTCTGATTTTTTACCCGCACGTAACTTCCCAGACTGGCTACTCGCTCGTAACTTGAAGAATGAACAGCATCCTCGTGATCCGGATCACAGGGCTTAGTGCCGTTGCACCTCCCCCCTTGAGCCGCAAGGAGATCGATCGATGCTGCACTGGAGACGCCTTTTCAGACCCCTGACCGCCCTGTTGCTGGCGGCTGCGGCCGTCAGCGTGCCCGCGTCCGCCGCGACGGCGGAGCCTTCGGGTGCCGTCAGCAGTGGGTGGAATGATTACTCGTGCAAGCCGTCGGCCGCGCACCCCCGGCCGATCGTCCTCGTACACGGCACCCTCGCCAACTCCAAGGACAACTGGCTCGGTCTCGCCCCCTACCTCGAAACCCGCGGATACTGCGTCTTCGCCCTGGACTACGGGCAGTTGACGGGCGTACCGCTGTTCTACGGGCTCGGTCCGATCGACAAGTCGGCGGAGCAGCTCTCGGCGTACGTCGACAAGGTGCTCGCCGCGACCGGCGCGACGAAGGTCGACCTCGTCGGACACTCCCAGGGCGGGATGATGCCCCGCTACTACCTCAAGTTCCTCGGCGGCGCGGCGAAGGTGGACCAGCTCGTCGCGATCTCCCCCAGCAACCGGGGGACGACCCTCAGCGGCCTCACCAACCTCCTCCCCTACTTCCCCGGCGCCCGCGAGTGGCTCAGCCTCAGCACCCCCGCCCTCGCCCAGCAGATCACCGGCTCCGACTTCCTGACGAAGCTCAACGCCGGCGGTGACACGGTCCCCGGCGTCAGGTACACCGTCATCGCCACGAAGTACGACGAGGTCGTCACCCCCTACCGGTCCCAGTTCCTGACCGGCGACAACGTCAAGAACATCCTCATCCAGGACCTCTGCCCCCTCGACCTCTCCGAGCACGCCCTCATCGGCCTCACCGACCGCATCGCCTTCCACGAGGTCGCCAACGCCCTCGACCCCTCCCAGGCCAAGCCGACCACCTGCGCGTCGGTCTTCAGCTGAAAGGGATGTCCGGGGACGGTACGCGCCTCGTACCGTCCCCGGTATGACATACAGCGAGATCAGACCGGCCGTCGCCGCCGACGTACCGGCCGTGCGCGCGGTGACGGACGCCGCGTACCACCCGTACATCTCACGTATCGGGGTCGTACCCCAACCGATGGAGGCCGACCACGCGGCGGACGTGGCGGCCGGTCGGGTGTTCGTCGTCGGGGAACCGGTACTAGGGGTCGTCGTACTCCAGACGTACGGGGACCATCTGTTCCTCGACAGCATCGCCGTCCACCCCGACGCCCACGGACAGGGCCTCGGCGGACGGCTGCTGCGATTCGTGGACGCACGCGCGCGTGCGCTGGGGCTCGGCGAGGTCCGGCTCTACACCAACGCGATGATGTGGGAGAACCAGGAGATCTACCCGAAGTACGGGTACGAGGTCGTCGAGCGGCGCGTGGACGGGGTCTACGACCGGCTGCACTACCGCAAGCGCGTCGTGTGAGTCAGGTCTCAGGCCACCACGTGCGCGCGATGTCCTTGCGGATCTCGGGGCGGGTAGCCGGGGTGGGCTCGGGCGTCTCGCGGGAGCGCGGAGACTGTTTCTTCAGGGGCTTCTGCAAGGTCGTACGGCGCATGGGGCCTCCTTCAGGGGCCGCCGGGGTCCGTGGTGCACGGGGCGGGCCCTTTGGGGGAGGGTGACCCATCGACGGCCGATTGTCAGTGGCGGGTGTCACTCTGGGGGCATGAGCGAACGAGTGGGCAGTGCGGTGGCCGGCGGGGTGGACTGGGACCTCGCGGCGGGGAGTTTCGACGAGGAGGCCGACCACGGCCTGCGGGATCCCGCCGTGCGCAGAGCCTGGGGCGAGCGGCTGGACGCGTGGCTGCCGTCCGCGCCGTCCGCCGTCCTCGACCTCGGCTGCGGCACCGGCAGCCTCTCTCTCCTCGCCGCCCAGCGGGGCCACCGGGTCACCGGCGTCGACACCTCCCCGGCCATGCTCGACCTCGCCCGCGCCAAACTCGCCGGGTACGACGCCGGGTTCCTGCTCGGCGACGCGCAGGAACCCCCGGTGGGAGAGGCGCGGTTCGACGTCGTCCTCGTCCGGCATGTCCTGTGGGCGCTCCCCGATCCCGCGCGGGCCCTGCGGAACTGGCGGGGGCTGCTGCGGCCGGGCGGGCGGATGGTGCTGGTCGAGGGCGTGTGGGGTGCGGTCACGCCGGTCGGGATATCGGCGGAGCGGGTGGTGGAGCTGGCGGAGGCGGCCGGGGGGAGCGCACGTGTGGAGCGGCTGGACGGGGACGAGCGGTTGTGGGGTGGTGCTGTGGGTGATGTGCGGTATGTGGTGGTGGTTGAGGTGTGAGGGGGCGCGGGGGCGCGGAGTGGGGGCGGGTGCGCCGGATCGACGGCTCGGTGCTCCCGCCGTCCCCGTAACACCCGTCACCTGCGTGACCCCATCACCCCCGTTACGCCAGCAGCCCCTCCAACCCGCCCTCCGTCCTCGCCAGCTCCTCCAGCTCGTCCAGCGCGTGGGTGGCCGACTTCGCCGCCTCGGGGTCCCGCTGCCGCAGGCCGCTCGCCTCGAACTCGTCCTCGTCGAGACGGAGGACGGCCGTGCCGTCGGCGCTGCGCCACAGGTCGAGGTCGAGGTCCTCCACGGTCAGGTCGGTGCCGGTGCGGACGGCGGGGCGGGTGATGTCGCAGTACCAGCCCTTGAGCGTGCCGTCGGCGGCGCGGACCTCCTTCACCGAGTACCACCGGTCGCGCCAGTAGTACTCGGTGAAGACGTCACCGGGCCCGAAGCGGACGAACCCGAAGTCACGGGTACCGGCGCCGGCCCAGGGCGCGCGGACGGTGATGCGGGTGCCGTCGTCGGCGAGGAGCGCGGCGGGATAGCGGATCTTCGTCCGGCCCGCCTTGACGAGGACGACGGTCAGCGAGGCGCCGTCAGAAGTGCCGTCAGCCGAAGTCGCGGACATACCGCACTTCCGTTCCGCAGATCTCGTACCCGAAGTGCTTGTTGATCGCGAGCATCGGGCCGTTGTCCGTGTCGTTGCCGGTGAACGCGACCGTGCAGCCGGCCGCGCGGGCGCGGTGCAGGGACGCGTTCTTGGCGAGCTTCGCGAGGCCCTTGCCGCGATGGGCGCGGACCGTGCCGGTCATGGCGGTGTGGTAGCGGCCGGCGCCGTCCGTGTGGGCGACGCTGAACGCGGCGGGACGGCCGTCCACGACGGCGACGACGGTGAGGTCCAGGTCGAGGTGGGGATGGCGCCAGTTCTCCGCCAGCCATGCCTCGTAGTCCGTGAACTCGGCGCCCACGTCGCTCGGTTCGTCGGACGTCGTCTCGGCGTCGAGGAGGAACAGGGGGCGTGGATCGGCGGCGTAGTCGGCGGCCGTCCGCAGTTCGACGCCGTCGGGGACGGCGAGCGGGGCGAGGGCGGCGGTCGTCAGGTCCAGGCGCAGGAAGTGGGCCGAGCGGCTGGACCGGTAGCCGGCGGCTTCCGCGTACGCGCGGTTGCGGGGGGCGTCGAGGACCCAGGCGTACAGGTGGGTCGCGCCGAGGTCCGTCAGGTGGTCCTCCGCGGCCGTCCGCAGCGCCGTTCCCACACCGCGGCCCTCGTACGCCGGGTCCACGTACACGTTCAGGTAGCCCTTGCCGGGCTCCGGGGCGTCGTGGGCCAGGCCTACCTGGGCCGTCCCGACGATCACGCCGTCCAGCTCGGCGACCAGCTTGCGGGCGTGGGCGTCCGGATGGGTGTGGGTGATGTCGTGGGCGACGGAGGCGGGGGTGAACAGGATGTAGGGGAGGGCGGCGGCACGGACCCGGCAGAAGCCTTCGGGGTCGGTGGGCACGTCCAGGCGGAGATCTCGCACAGTGATGGTCATATGAGCGCAGGTTAAGTGGGGGTTCGGGCCGGGTGCCTCCTATTTTTCGGTGGGTTCTCCCGGCAGGGGAAAACAGGGGTGCGGAAGAATCGGGGGGTGACCTTGACGATCGACATCATCGAGGGCGTCGCGCCCTACGAGCAGGTACGTACGCAGATCTCCGAGCAGGCGCGGACGGGGGTGCTGCCCGTCGGCTACCGGCTCCCCACGGTCCGCGCCCTCGCCGAGTCCCTCGGCCTCGCCGCCAACACCGTCGCCAAGGCGTACCGCGCGCTGGAGTCCGACGGGGTGATCGAGACGCGCGGGCGCAACGGCACGTACGTCGCCGCGGCCGGCGCCGCCGCCGAACGTGAACTCGCCGCCGCGGCACAGGCGTACGCGGAACGGGCGCGGCGGTTGGGGTTCGGGGAAGCGGAGGCGGTGGGGGCTGTGGGGGATGCGGTGCGGGCGGTGTTCGGGGAGCGGAGGTGAGGGAGGCGGCTTTCTGACGCCTGTCCCCTGGACGTGGGCTGAGGTCCCCTTCCTTCAGATGCCGGCCCTTCCCAGCGGTGGGCCGACGCCCGTTTCCCTACAAATACAGCCCCGCCTCCGTCGTCCCCCTCGGTTCCGGCAGGGTTGTCGGGGACGTCCCCCGGCGGAGGGCGTACAGCTCGGCCAGAGTGGCGCCCTCGCGGGTGATGCCCTCCTCCGTGCCGAGCCAGGAGATCGCTTCCGGGCGGGTCAGGGGGCCGACTTCGATGCGGGCGAGGCAGCGGCCGGGGCGGACGACGGCGGGGTGGAGGCGTTCGAGGTCCTCGTTGGTGGTGACGCCGACGAGGACGTTGCGGCCCTGGCCGAGAAGGCCGTCCGTCAGGTTGAGGAGGCGGGAGAGGGCCTGGCCGGCGGTGTGCTTCGCCTCGCCGCGGATCAGTTCGTCGCAGTCCTCCAGGAGGAGCAGCCGCCAGCGGGACTTGCCCGTGGCGTCGTCCTCGCCGATCGCGATGTCCATGAGGTAGCCGACGTCGCTGAAGAGGCGCTCGGGGTCGAGGACGCAGTCCACCTGGCACCAGTCCCGCCACGCGCGGGCCAGCGTGCGCAGCGCGGACGTCTTGCCGGTGCCGGGCGGCCCGTGCAGCAGGAGGAGCCGGCCCGCGATGTCCTCGGGGGTGGTCGCCATGAGGCTGTCCATCGCCTCGGCGACGGGGGCCGTGTAGTTGGGGCGCACCTCCTCCCAGGTGCCGGCGGAGATCTGCCGGGTCGTGCGGTGCGGTCCCCGGCGCGGGGAGACGTACCAGAACCCCATCGTCACGTTCTCCGGCTGGGGTTCGGGCTCGTCCGCCGCGCCGTCGGTCGCCTCGCCCAGCACCTTCTCGGCGAGTTCGGCGGAGGTCGCCGTGACTGTGACGTCCGCGCCGCGGTTCCAGCGGGAGATCAGCAGGGTCCAGCCGTCGCCCTCCGCGAGCGTCGCGCTGCGGTCGTCGTCACGGGCGATGCGCAGGACTTTCGCGCCCGGCGGGAGCAGGGTCGCGCCCGCGCGGACCTGGCTGATGTTCACCGCGTGGGAGAACGGCTGCTCACCCTTCGCGAACCGGCCGAGGAACAGGACGTCCACGACGTCGGCCGGTGAGTCGGAGTCGTCGACGGTGACCCGGATCGGCAGGGTGTCTTGCGGTGGCTGGGCAGACATGCCGCCATGATCCGGCACCGGGCCGCCGTACGCACCCGGTTTCCGTGCGGTGCGTGGAGTGTCGGCCACGGGGCGTACATCTGGAGTAAGGGGGACTTGAGAGGTAGGGGACGGGCTACGGGTACGGATCCGGACGGCGGTGAGGGGGTCGCCCGCGGAGTCGTCCCCCTGCTCCTGGCGGCTTCCCTGGCTTCCGGCGCCGTTCAGCTCAGTGCCTCCGCCGCCCCGTGAAGCGCCCGGCGGGTCCGGCGGAGCAGGGCGTACCCCTTCGTCAGGGCGCGGTCCTTGGCGAAGGCGCGGGCGACGGCGTGGCCGTCGAGGAGGTCGGCGAAGTCGGCGGTCGTGGTACGGCGGCGGACCGTCACCCGGCGCAGGGCGTACGGGCCCTGGGCGCGCCGGGCGAGGGAGTTGCCGACGGCGAGGGCCTGGGCGAAGCCGTTCGCGCGGACGGCTTCGCGGACCCGGCGGCTGGAGTAGCCGTAGGGGTAGGCGAACGAGGCGGGCAGGGCGCCGAGTTCGTCCGCGACCAGGTCGCGGCAGCGGGCCAGCTCGGTGTGCAGCGAACGGTCGTCGAGCTGGTCGAGCTGGGGGTGGGAGTGGCTGTGGCCGCCGATCTCCACCTCCGCGTCGGCGAGTTCACGGATCTGGGACCAGTCCAGCATCGTGCCGAGAGCGCCGCCGGTGTCGTACGCGCCCCTGATCCAGCCGGTCGACACGAACAGGGTCGCGGGGAAGCCGAGTCGGGACAGCACCGGGAGGGCGTGGCGGTGCACGCCCTCGTAGCCGTCGTCGAAGGTGATGAGGACGGGGTGCGGCGGCAGGGGGCGGCCCGACCGCCAGCGTGCCGCGAGCGCGGCCGTGGTGAGCGGGGTCAGCCCCCTCTCCGCGATCAGCCCCATCTGCTCCCCGAACGCCTCCGGCGACACCGACAACTCCCTTGTCGCGTCGCTCGGTTCGTCCGCGACCGCGTGATACATCAGGATCGGCACGCGGACGTCGGTCATGGGGTGCCTGCCTCGGGGGCGAGCTTCTCGGAGCCGG
>DATCQX010000708.1:0-8221 GCA_036569285.1 Streptomyces sp. | reverse complement strand
ATTCAACTCTTGTCAATAACCCTTCACGCAAAGCTTGTTGGGTCGTCACCGATGACCAATTCTCTACCCACCGGTAAGTCGTAGGGTCGAACCATGCGCCGAGCCAAGATCGTCTGCACCCTGGGCCCCGCCACCGACTCGTACGACCGGATCAAAGCCCTGGTCGATGCCGGAATGGACATCGCCCGCCTCAACCTCAGCCACGGCAGCCACGCGGAACACGAGGACCGCCTCCACCGCGTCCGCAAAGCCGCCGAGGAGACCGGGCGGGCCATCGGCATCCTCGCCGACCTCCAGGGACCGAAGATCCGCCTCGGCACCTTCACCGAAGGCCCCGTCCTGCTGGAGCGCGGCGACACCTTCACCATCACCGTCGAAGAAGGCGCCCAGGGTGACCGCCACTCCTGCGGCACGACCTACGAGGGCCTCGCCGCGGACGTCACCCCCGGTGAACGCGTCCTCGTCGACGACGGCAAGGTCTGCCTCGAAGTCACCTCCGTGGACGGCCCCCGCGTCCGCACCCGGGTCGTCGAGGGCGGCATCGTCTCCGACCACAAGGGCCTCAACCTCCCCGGCGTCTCCGTCTCCGTCCCCGCCCTCTCGGACAAGGACGAGGCCGACCTCCGCTGGGCCCTGCGCGCCGGCGCCGACATCATCGCCCTCTCCTTCGTCCGCAGCGGCAAGGACATCGACGACGTCCACCGCATCATGGACGAGGAGCACCGCCGCCTCCCCGTCATCGCCAAGGTCGAGAAACCCCAGGCCGTCGACGCCATCGAGGACATCGTCGCCGCGTTCGACGGGATCATGGTCGCGCGGGGTGACCTCGGCGTCGAAATGCCCCTGGAGCAGGTCCCGTTCGTCCAGAAGCGCGCGGTCGCGCTGGCCCGGCGCAACGCCAAACCCGTCATCGTCGCGACCCAGATGCTCGACTCGATGATCGAGAACTCCCGCCCGACGCGCGCCGAAGCCTCCGACGTCGCCAACGCCGTCATCGACGGCACCGACGCGGTGATGCTCTCCGGCGAGACGAGCGTGGGCAAGCACCCCGTCGAGACGGTCCGGACGATGGCCAGGATCGTCGAAGCGGCCGAGGGGGACGTCCTCGCGAAGGGCCTCCCGCCCCTGACCGACCACAACAAACCCCGCACGCAGGCAGGCGCCGTCGCCCGCGTGGCCGCGGAGATCGGGGACTTCCTGGGCGCGAAGTACCTGGTGGCGTTCACGCAGACCGGCGACACCGTCCGCCGCCTCTCCCGCTACCGCTCCCCGATCCCGGTCCTCGCCTTCACACCGGTGCCGGCCGTCCGGGCGCAGCTCAGCGTGAGTTGGGGGGTGGAGACGTTGCTGGGGCCGTGGGTGGACTCGACGGACGCGATGGTGGAACAGGTGGACGACCTGCTCCTGAAGCACGGCCTCTGCGAGCGGGGTGACGTCGTCATCATCACCGCGGGGTCACCGCCCGGTGTCTCCGGCTCCACCAACATGGTCCGCGTCCATCACATCGGGGAGGACGACAGTCCCAGGTAGAGGGCGGTCAGGGTGCGCGGCACACGAAAAACGGAAGATCGCCCGAACGCGATCTTCCGTCTCATGACGCGACCTTAGATTCTAAGGAAAAGTACCCCGGGTCGGATTCGAACCGACGCTGGATGGTGTTTGAGACCATTGCCTCTACCGCTGGGCTACCGGGGCGCCTTGTAAACAAAGGTAGACGGTCACCCGCCGTGCCCCCACCTTACCGCAGCTAGGTACGCTCTTGTAGCTACACCCCTGCCCTGACCAAGGAGCCCCCGTGACCGCCGAGTCGCCCCAGCCCTCAGACGCGCCCGACGACGACAAGTCGCACGTGCCTCCGCTGACGACCCGGGTCGTCATCGCGGAGGACGAGGCGCTGATCCGGCTGGATCTCAAGGAGATGCTGGAGGAGGAGGGGTACGCCGTCGTCGGGGAGGCCGGCGACGGTGAACAGGCCGTCGAGCTGGCCCGGGAGCACAGGCCCGACCTCGTCATCCTCGACGTGAAGATGCCGAAGCTGGACGGAATCTCCGCCGCCGAGAAGATCGCCGAGGAGCGCATCGCGCCGGTGCTGATGCTGACCGCGTTCTCGCAGCGGGACCTCGTCGAGCGCGCGAGGGACGCGGGGGCGATGGCCTACCTCGTGAAGCCGTTCAGCAAGAGCGACGTCGTCCCGGCGATCGAGATGGCCGTCTCGCGGTTCACGGAGCTGAAGGAGCTGGAGAACGAGGTCGCCGACCTCACGCAGCGCCTGGAGACGCGGAAACTGGTCGACCGGGCGAAGTCGATCCTTCAGACGGAGTACGGCCTGACCGAGCCCGCCGCGTTCCGCTGGATCCAGAAGACGTCGATGGACCGCCGCATGTCGATGCAGCAGGTGGCGGAGGCGGTCATCCAGGACGCGGACGAGAAGAAGGCCGGGAAGAGCTGACACTCCGCACCTGACACGGCTGAGGCCCGCACCCCCGTACACCGGGAGTGCGGGCCTCAGCCGTGTCGCGAGAACCTCAGTCCTCGCCCAGGTACGCCTTGCGCACGGACTCGTCGTGCAGCAGATCCTGACCCGTCCCGGACAGGACGATGTTGCCGACCTCCATCACGTGCCCGTGGTCCGCGAGAGAGAGCGCGGCCTGGGCGTTCTGTTCGATGAGGAGGATCGTCATGCCCTGCGCCTTGAGCTCCGCGACGGTGGCCATGATCTTCTGCATCATGATGGGGGAGAGCCCCATGGAGGGCTCGTCCAGCATGAGGAGCTGGGGCTGCGACATGAGGGCGCGGCCCATGGCGAGCATCTGCTGCTCACCCCCGGAGAGCGTCCCGGCGGCCTGCTTGCGGCGTTCCCCGAGGATGGGGAAGAGGTCGTAGGCACGCTGGATGTCCTGCTCGATGCCGGGTTTGTCGTTGCGCAGGAACGCTCCGAGGCGGAGGTTGTCCTCGATGGTCATGCGCGGGAAGATGTGCCGCCCCTCGGGGGAGTGGGCGAGCCCGAGGGAGACGATCCGGTGGGCGGGGACCTTCTTCAGCGACTTCCCGTTGAACCGGATCTGCCCGCCGACCGGCTTGAGGAGTCCGGAGAGCGTGCGCAGGGTGGTCGTCTTCCCGGCGCCGTTGGTGCCGATGAGGGTGACGACCTCTCCGGCGTTCACAGTGAAGGAGATGCCCTTGACGGCCTCGATCTTGCCGTAGGCGACGCGGAGGTCCTCGACTTCGAGCAGCGCGGTCACTTCGCGCCTCCTTCCGTGCTGTGGGCCTCCGCGGCCTCGACCTCGGCGGCCTCTTCGGCGCCGGGTGCGTCCTCGAAGGGTTCCCCGAGGTACGCGGCGACGACGCGTTCGTCGCCCTGGACGGTCGCGCTGTCGCCTTCGACGAGCTTCTCGCCCTGGACGAGGACGGCGACGCGGTCGCAGAGGTTGAAGATGAACCGCATGTCGTGCTCGATGACGAGGACGGCGATGCCCTGGTCGCGGATGGCGAAGACGAGTTCCTCGGTGGCTCGGGTCTCCTGGGGGTTCATCCCGGCGGTGGGTTCGTCGAGGAGCAGTAGTCCGGGTTCGCTGGCGAGGGCGCGGGCGATCTCCAGTTTGCGCTGTTCGCCGTAGGGCAGGTTGCGCGCGAGGTGGTCGGCTTTGCTGTCGAGGCCGACGAACTGGAGGAGTTCCATGGCGCGTTCGCGGGAGGCGGCCTCCGCTTTGTGGAAGGAGGGCAGGCGCAGGACGGCCGACCAGAACCCTTCTTTGGTGCGGGTGTGGCGTCCGACGAGGACGTTCTCCAGGACGGTCATGTTGGCGAAGAGCCGGATGTTCTGGAAGGTCCGTGCGATGCCCGCCGCCGTGACCTTGAAGGACTTGGCGGGCAGGACGGTGTCCTTGTAGCGGACTTCGCCCTCGGTGGGGACGTAGAGGCCGGTGAGGCAGTTGAAGAACGTCGTCTTGCCGGCCCCGTTGGGTCCGATGAGTCCGACGATCTCGCCGCTGTTGACGGTGAGGTCGACGTTCCGGACGGCGGTGAGGCCGCCGAATCGCATGGTGACGCCGCGTGCGTCGAGAACGGTGTTCGTCATGGTCGTCAGGCCCCTGCCTTGGTGAGGACGGTGGGTGCTTCGGCGTCCTCGTGGAACTCCAGTTGGCGGCGGCGGTTGGGGATGATGCCTTCGGGGCGGAATCGCATGATGATGATCAGGGCGACGCCGAAGGAGAAGAGCTGGTATTCCCCGAGGAACTGGAGCTTGTTGGGGATGAGGAAGAGGAGTGCCGCGCCGACGAGGGGTCCGCTGATGGTTCCCATGCCGCCGAGGACGACGGCGGCGAGGAGGAAGGCGGAGTTGGGGGGCGCGGAGCTGGCGAAGACGTACTGGTCGGGTGTGACGGCGTAGCTGACGTGGGCCTGCACGGTGCCGGCGAGCCCGGCGAGGGTGGCGCCGACGGCGAAGGCGATGAGTTTGACGCGGAAGCCGTTGATGCCCATGGCGAGGGCGGCGGTCTCGTCCTCGCGGATGGCGATCCAGGCGCGGCCGATGCGGGAGTCGCTGCTGCGCCGGAAGACGACGATGACGACTGCCGTGATGAGGAGCATCAGCAGGAAGTAGTTGGCGAAGCGGCCGATGGTGAACCCGGCGATGTCGTGTGGGACGCCGAGGTCGAAGCCGAGGATCTTGAGGTCGGGGATGGAGACGACGCCGTTGGAGCCGTTGGTGACCTTGGGTCCTGAGGTGCCGTCGAGGTTGTTGACGGTGATGCGGAAGATCTCGCCGAAGCCGAGGGTGACGATGGCGAGGTAGTCGCCGCGGAGCCTCAGGGTGGGGGCGCCGATGAGGACGCCGAAGGTGAGGGAGGCGGCGGCGCCGACGAGCACGGCGGCCCAGAAGGGGAGGTGCAGGTCGATGGGTGAGCTGTTGCTGCCGGAGACGAGGGCCGCGGCGTAGGCGCCGACGCCGAGGAAGGCGACGTAGCCGAGGTCGAGGAGTCCGGCGAGGCCGACGACGATGTTCAGGCCGAGGGCGACGGTGGCGAAGATGAGGATCTGGACGCCGATGGTCGCGTACTGGTCGTCGGTCTGGGTGAAGGGGAAGAGTGCGGCGGTGACGAACGCGCCGGTGATGGTGATGTTCTGGTGGCGTGCGGTGATCTGGGAGGCGCGGGCGACGAGGCCGGCCTTGTTGAGGGCGGCGAAGCCGAACCCGGCCGTGATCAGGAAGCCGATGAAGAGTTCGTCGTACTCGGTGCCGATGCCGTAGGTGAAGACGATGAGTCCGAAGGCGAGGACGGCGATGATGACGAGGATCTCGAGGTACGAGGGGAGTGCGCCGAGGGGCTTCGGGCTGTCGGCGCTGAAGGCGGCCTTGACGGTCGTCCAGCGCTGGCGGCTGTTGTGCTTGAACTGTTCCCAGCCGGTGTCGTCGGGGTCGAACGGGTCGGGTTCGGGGCGTTGGAAGGGCAGGGCGAGGGCGCCTATGAGGGCGATGAGGGTGCTTGCCGCGACGAGGTAGCCGCCGGGTTCGAGGTTGACGGCGCCGCCGAGTTCCACGCTGATGGCGAGGACCGTGTACCAGGCGGTGCCGAAGGTGGCGAGGGTGCCGAACTTGACGGCGGCGTCGCCACCGGCGGGGGTGAGCCAGGTGAGGCCCTTGACGCCGTAGGTGGAGAGGGCGAGGAGGGTGGTGAGGGCCGCGGCGACGAGGACGAGGATCTGGAGGCCGCCGGGGTAGCCGTAGACGGTGAGGTCGCCGGGGAAGTCGCTGGTCCAGGTCCAGGCGAGGAAGGTGGAGACGATCGTCAGCGCGCTGCCGCCGAGGGCGAGGGCGCGGGCGGTCTTCTCGGGGAGGGGGACGAGTCCGGTGGGCGCGGGCGTGGTGTCCGGGGTGTTCGGTGCGGTGGTCTGTGTCGTCATGGGTTTCACGCCCTGTCCGCGACGCGCTCGCCGAGCAGGCCCTGGGGCCTGAACAGCAGTACGAGGATGAGGAGTACGAATGCCCAGACGTCGGCCCAGGACTGGCTGCCGAACTTGTCCATGCCGGGGATGTCGGCGACGTAGGCGGTGGTGAGGGTCTCGGCGACGCCGAGGACGACCCCGCCGATCATGGCGCCGTAGATGTTGCCGATGCCGCCGAGGACGGCCGCGGTGAAGGCTTTGAGGCCGAGGAGGAAGCCCATCTTGAAGTCGATCTGGCCGTATTTGAGGCCGTAGGCGACGGCTCCGACGGCGGCGAAGGTGGCGCCGAGGGCGAAGGCGAGGACGATGATGCGGTCGGTGTTGACGCCCATCAGTTTCGCGGTGTCGGGGTCCTGGGCGGTGGCCTGCATGCCGCGGCCGGTGCGGGTCTTCATCACGAAGTAGGCGAGGAAGGCCATGGAGAGGGGGGCGGCGCAGAGCAGGAAGATGTCACCGGTCTGGATGGTGACGTCGCCGAGTTCGAAGGGGCCGCCGGGGATCTCGGGGAAGGTGCGGGCCGACTTGGCGTCGGGGTACCAGGCCCAGACCGCCTGCTGGAGGGCGAGGGAGAGGCCGATCGCGGTGATGAGAGGCGCGAGGCGCGGGCCGCCGCGCAGGGGGCGGTAGGCGAACCGTTCCGCGCCGACGGCGATGGTGGTGGCGACGATGATCGCTCCGACGATCATCAGAGGCAGGGCGAGCCACATCGTGGTGCCGCTCGGGAGCCAGAGCCAGACCGTGAGCGCGCCGAAGCCGCCGGTCATGAAGATCTCGCCATGGGCGAAGTTGATGAGCTGGACGATGCCGTACACCATCGTGTAGCCGATGGCGACGAGCCCGTACATGGCTCCTAGTAGCAAGCCGTTGACCAGCTGCTGCGGCAGTTCGTTCACCGCATGTCCTCCGAGACGGTCGTGTGTGGCGGTGGCCGGATGCGCGAGCGCGCGGGGCGCTGGTGGAACAGCGCCCCGCGCGGCTCGTCGTTGGGGTGTTGCCGGCGTCAGCCGGTGAAGGTGCCCGAGGTGACGGTCTTCCAGGCGCCGTTCGTGACGGAGTAGACGGTGAGCTGCTTGTTGGTGGCGTCGCCGAACTCGTCGAAGGAGACCTTGCCGGTCACGCCGTCGAAGGAGACGTTCTGCATGGCGGCGACGATCTTGGCGCGGGCGTCGTCGGGGAGCTTGCCGCCGTTGTCGTCGACGACCTTCTTGACGGCCTCGATGATCGCCCAGGCGCTGTCGTACGAGTAGCCGCCGTAGGCGGAGAAGCCGTCGGTGTAGCCGGCCGTCTTGTAGTCGTCGACGAACTTCTTGGCGGAGGGGAGTTCCTCGACGGGGGCGCCGACGGAGGTGGCGATGTCGCCGTTGCCGGAGGGGCCGGCGAGCGAGAGGAACTTGTCGTCCTTGAGGCCGTCGCCGCCGACCAGCGGGATCTTCGCGCCTGCGGCCTTGATCTGCTTGGAGAGCGGGCCGGCCTGCGGGTACTCGCCGCCGTAGTAGACGACGTCGGCGCCGGAGTTCTTGACCTTGGTGGCGACCGAGGCGAAGTCCTTGGTGTCCGGGTTGATGTGCTCGGTGCCGACGACCTGGCCGCCGAGCTTCTTGAACTCGGTGGTGAAGGTGCCCGCGAGGCCGGCGCCGTAGGTCTTCTTGTCGTCGATGACGAAGACCTTGGTCTTCTTCGCCGTCTTGAAGACGTACTGGGCGGCGTAGGGGCCCTGGATGGCGTCCGTGGTCGCGGTGCGGAAGTAGGACTTGAACTGGCGGACCTTCTTGGTCTGCCAGTCCGGGCCCTGGGTCAGCGCGGGGCCGGTGTTCGCGGGGGAGACCTCGACGAGGTTCGCGGCCTCGAAGACCTTCTGCATGGAGACGGCGACGCTGGAGTTCAGCGGGCCGACGACGCCGAGGACGTTCTTGTCGGCGACGAACTTCGTGGCGTTCTGCTGGCCGGGGGCGGACTGGCCCTGGTCGTCGAGGGCCTCGATCTTGAAGGTGATGCCCTTGACGTAGTTCTGCTTGTTCGCGGTCTTGGCCGCGAGGTCGGCGGAGTTCTTGATGCCGAGGCCCATGGCGGACAGGTCACCGCTGAGCGGGGCGTCCACGCCGATGGTGACAGTGGTGCCGCCGCTGCTCGCGCCGTCCTTCTTGTCACCGTCGTCGCGCGAGCCGCAGGCGGTCAGAGTGAGAGAGCCCGCCGCCAGCGCGGCGGTGATGGCGATGAACGAGCGTTGACGCACGATGCTGTCCTTTCCCTGGCACGGCCCTCCCCCCTGGAAGAG
>DATCQX010000707.1:0-8373 GCA_036569285.1 Streptomyces sp. | reverse complement strand
GGTACGGCCGAGCCCGTACGAGATGAACCCGTAGAACGCGCCCGTCGACGTGATGTGCCGGGCCATCGCCGTGAACCCGACGGAAAAGATTGCCAGGACGACCATTGCGACGAGGTAGCTCGCGGGGGCGCCGACGCCGTTACCCGACGACACGATGAACGGCACGTTCCCTGTCATCGCAGTGATCGGCGCGGCCGTCGCGACCGCCATGAACACCACGCCCAGCAACCCCACGGCATTGGGTTTGAGCCGGTGAACCGCCCCCGCCTTCCCCTCTCCCGCCGCCGGTACGACTCCCTCGTCCACTGCCATCGGGTGCCCCTCTCCCTGCCGGTTGCCGTCATCGCCGTATCGGCCCTCGGTGGAGAATGCTTCAGTCCGAATGAGTCGGGCAAGAGTCACGCGAAGTTAAATATGCGTCAACCAGACCTTTGGGTTCGGGTGATCGCTACCCGAGGTCGCCCATCCAGACACGCCTTCCCAGTTCGTCCAACTCCCCTTTCACACGTCGGCATTCGGGAAGCGCCCTGCTCAACAGCCGCCAGTGGTGGGGGCCGTGGCCGGATGCCCGCGCGTGAGCCAGCTCGTGGGCGATGACCTAGTCGACGCGGAAGGCCGTCCGGTGGAGTGCGACCACTCCTTTCCCCCGCGTCGCCGCGAGAACTCCCCCACCTGTGCCCGGATCGCGCACCTGTACCGCCGCCACCGCAACGTCCAACCGTGCCGCCCAGGGCTGAAGAAAGCGGTGCATCTCCCCGTTTCGCGGCGTACGAGTGGGGTGCAACCGGCGCCGTTCATCACTGAGCTGAGCCTTGACCTCGATCCAGGCACTGCTGTCCCGCACGAGCGCCTCGACTTGCCGCACCTCACACCCGCAGCGACCTGTCCCGTTCGGCCGTCAGCCCGATCCGGCGGCGCCGGCCACTGATCCGGACGTGCAGCTCCCGGCCGTCGACGACCAGAGGCCCGTCCTCGGTGAGCAGAGGTTCCTCGGGACAGGCCGGATCATCGGTCATGGACCTGTTCTCGCCACGCCTTGGCCCGGAAGCAGGCAGCGTACCCCGTGAGCGTCGAGCCGGGCCCTTGACCTCCTCACGCGCTGGGCCGCCGTTCCGAAGCCCGGCGTCGGGTCTCCACAGCCGCTCGTAGAGCCGCGACTCCAGCACCGAGATGTGCCGCGCCTCGCCGCCGAAGTTCCATCGGGGGCCCCAGCTTGCGGGAGACGTCCTCCCGGTTTCCGGCGAACTCCTCCACCACCCGCTCCAGTTCGGCGGAGAGCTGCCGGTGGACCGGACGTTCCTCCGGCGTCAGGCGCTCTTCGAGCTGGTACCGCAGAGCCTGCACCTGCTCGGCCGCCGCCTCGTGCACCGGAAGCACGGCCACCTTCTCGTCGAAGTCCGGAGCGAGGATGGACACGGGCGGGATCTTCTGCTCGACCTCTTGGGCCTCAAGGTGGTCCGCGATCAGGGCCCGCCTCTTACGCCCGCACCCCGCAGCGCGAAACCGTCGCCGGTGTCGTCCCGGTAGTGGCGGCGCACCCGCATCTGGAGCACGCCCCACGTCCGTACGTCGTGCAGGTGATCCGGCGCCCTCTCGCACGGCAGGACTCGGTCCACCGCCGTCAGGAAGTTCCCCGGCACGGTGTCGAAACGGGCGCGTGCGGCTGGGTTGGAGAGGGCGAGCACGGCGCCGCTGAGCCCTGCCCGGGTCGTGAGACCGTTCGGATCGATGCTCGCCGTTGTGAGGAATTCACGGACCAGCCCGGCCGGCCGTGCCATCTCCGGGATTCCGTCGGCCATGCTGTGGCGCGTCGGACGGTTGACACGGCCGATCGCCTGAAGCAGTTCCCGGTTGGCCTCCGGCAGGGACTGGGCGCAGGTGCGGCGGGTGGCGGTGCGCGGCCAGTGGGGGCGGTGTGCGTGTCGCCGCTCATCCAGGAGGCGTTGTGCCGCAAGACATTGCGCAGGCGCCGCTCCAGCAGCACCTCCCGGAAGTCATCGCGCTCCCCGGTGGTCCTGAGTGCGGCGCCCTCGATGTGCTGCCGTTGAGGTGTGCCGGCAGGGGGTGCTCCGCTTCGACGCGTTCGGCCGGTTCTCTGACTCCTGCGGCAGCCACGCGCTGGTGGTGGAGACGAGCACAGGAGGGGGCTCAGAACTTGAGGTCTTCGGGATCAGGCGCACAGTGCGGTCGGTGAGGTGACATCAGTTTTCCTTGAAGCGGGGGAGCTGCTCCGGGAAGTCCTGGGTGCCTTGGCATTTGCCCAGGGTGTAGGCGCGGCGGGTGAGTTCGTAGGCGTAGTCGGCCAACGCCTGGCGTAGAGGGAGTCCAGTGATCCGGCTTTCTCCGACCACCGAAACATCGGCGATCAGCGCATATTCCTGCCTGGCGTCCGAGGGTTCGGTTCCAGCGGGAACGCATGGGATGTAGATACTGGAAAAATCACCTCTGGACAGGACGGAAATTTCCCCTGCGGTCGCCGAGCTCCCTTCGGCATTCGAAGCTTTGGCCTCATAATGTTTCCGCCATGCGATTCGCGAGGAATCTTGAACGTCCACGCCTCCTGAAAGGATGGAATCTCCGGCGAAAATTCCACAGGAGAACATGAATTTATCTCTTGTGCCGGTGGTTCTGAATTGCTCTTTCGCTGATCGTGTTTCCGGGAGCAGGCGGATTACGCTGTCTCGATCTGCGGCACCGTCGCAGACTCTGCTCGGAAGTCGTTCGAGCCCCTTGGTGAAGATTTCTTGATAGGCGAACCAGCCTCCCGCTGTCAATGCCAAGGCGGCTGCACAGAGCGCTGCTTTTTTCCGCTTCCCGATCATTGCGTCAGTTCGGCCTTTCCTTGCTTCGCTCCAGAATTGCGCTGCTCGAATCCCACCCATCGTTCACGGCGTTGCGGACGACACTGTTCGTTCCGTCCTCCGGGAGGTCCACATCGTGCCGACTCAGCGCTTCCTGGACCGACCACTGTGCCATTTGGCTCACAGATTCTTGGTATGCGTTGAGGTCCTGTCCGGTCCGGTATATTGCCGCGTCGACCGAACCCTCCATCTCCCTTCCTTCGAAAATCTGTTTTACGGCTGTGGCGGCAACTCCGGTGAGGGCTGCGCTGCCTACAGCTGCCACCGGGGCATACAGCGGTGGTGCCAGTGCGGCAAGACCGCCGGCTCCCGCCGAGATGGCCGTGTTGAAAAGGTCTCCTTGCGTCTCAAGGCCGTCGTTGTGGTCCTTCTCGGATTCGGCGGCACCCTTGATCTCGGCGTCGGCGACGGCGTGGCCCACGATCCCCTCGATGATTCCCGCGTTCTTGCCGATGTCTTCGAGGACCCGCTCCCGTGGTCCTTCGAAAAGGGACGTGTCTGCCAAATGGGCTTCGAGCAGGCTGCCGGTGTAAATGCTCTCCCCATAGATGATTCCCGCTCTGCCCGCCGGGTCCAGTGCGACGGCCGACAGGAACCGTGCGACGTCTGTCTGGTTCAGCCCGTCGTTTTTCTCGCTGCTGGTGAGGAAAGACGCTTCTGAATCCGGTCCGTTCAGCGCCCGGCTGATCTCGGGCATATAAGAAGCCGCCATATGCCCGAAGCTCGCCCCCATCTCCCGCTTCACCAGGTCCGAGCCCCCGTCAGGATCGGCGACCGCCGCCATGACGTTGGCCATGATGTCCACCTGCGCCGCGCTGTGCGGCGGTGCCGCGTACGTCGGGTCCCCGGCGGGCACCCCCGTCACCGCCGTTTCCAGGGCGCGTCCCAGGGGGCCGCCCCGGTCCGTGTACTGGGTGGTGCCCAGCATGTGGTCGAGGTCGGTCTTGGAAGCGAACGCGTGGGTCGCGGCCTCGGGGTTGTGGGACAGGCCCTCGAAGAGGCCCTCCAGGGGATCGCGGCCGGTGCCCTCGCCGAAGACGAGGTCGAGGCCGTTGTGGGCGGTCACCCACAGGGCGTCGGTGTTCGACTCGCCCGCGCCCTTGTCCGCCTTGAAGAGCTTCTCCCGGTAGGCGTCGAGGAACTCGGTGTCGTACTGGCCCTGCCGCATCAGGCTGCTGATGACCTGGGAGCCCAGCGCTCCCACCGGGTTCACCGAGCCCACGGCGCGGAAGTTGGTGTTGCTCTCGGCGAGCACGTCCTTCTTCCAGTCCTTCATGGCGTCCGACTCGGAGAACGACGCGGTGGCCAGCGTGAGGCTCAGGTTCTCCTGGAGGTTCTTCATCGTTTCGAGCTCGGTGCCCCGCGCACCCGCGTGGGCCTGGGTCATCTCGGTCCAGAACTGAAGCGTGCCCTTGGCACCCAGCCGGGTGGCGAACTGCTCGGAGAAGAGCGGGTCGTCGCGGTACTGCTCCATGGTGCGGTTGAAAGCGGCGATGTCGGCGGGCGTCATGTGGGCCGGGCTCTTGGCAGCCTTCGCGAGCCGCTCGGCGGCGGCGACGGCCTTGGCGGCGGAGTCGCGGTCCGCGTACGTGGCGCCGGTGAAGCCGTGCTCGGCCTGGTCGGCGAGGAGGGTGAGGACCTTCGCGGCACTGCTGTCGCTCTCGGTGGCCTTGCCGAGGATGCGCTGGATCTCGTCGCGGAGGCTCTCGGCGGCCTTCTGGCTCTGCGCGTCGGCTTTCCCTCTGGGGTCGGACGCCCAGTCCGGGCGGACGGAACGGGTGACCTGGAACGTACCCGCGCCGGTGTCCAGCACCACCAGCCCCAGTTTCCCCGCCTGCTCGATCGCGTCGTCCAACTGGGTCCGGTAGTCCAGCAGTTCCTGGTGGGTGTCACTCAGGATCTTGGCGATGGAGCCGGCCTGAGCGTGTGCGTCGGTGAACTCCGCAGCGGTCTTGTCGACGAACTCGCGTGTCACCGAGGCGTTGACCCCGGCCCACTTCGCCTTGTCCGCCTTCGCTTTGAGGTTGTCCCGCGCATCCCCCTTCAGGGTCGCGAGCTTGGACGTCATCTGCTGCCAGTCCGTGACCGCCTCACCGAGCTTGGACAGGTCACCGAACCGGAGTGCTTCCAGGTCCATCGGCGTCAGTGACCCTTCCGCTCGTCAAAACCCTTGTCGAGTACGGAAATACTGCTGACCGCGCCCCCGATGTAGGAGTCGGCGCCGCCGTGCACGGTCTGCGTGTAGCGCAGATGGTTGGAGATGTGCGCGCAGGCGTCCAGCAGCGAGCGGGACTGCTCGTTCCACCGTGTCGCCACATGTCCCAGCGCCGCGCCGAGCGCGAACCCCTCGCTCTTCAGCCCGCCCGCGGCGGTTTCCGAAGCGACCTGTGCGTGACCGCTGTACACCCCGAAATCGTCGAACAGGTCGTGCGCGGCCTTGCCCACCGCCTCAAGGTCCGCGTTCCGCACCCGCAGATCGCCCTGCGACGCCCCGCCGTCCGAGTCGGACAAGTGACTGTTGAGCCGCATACCCGGGGACTGCCGCTGCGCCGACGCCGCTTTGAGCTGCTCCCACTCGTCCCACGCCATGCGCGGCGCCCTCCTCGTCCCCGTGGTGATACCTGCCGGTGACGGACGGGATCGCTGCCCTGCCACAGCAACTCCCGCCATCCCGACGGAGATTACCGTCCCTTTGCTCAATCTTGCATGGTGGTTGATCGCAAACGGGAGAGAACGGGGCCTGAGACAACGACGTTCAGGTGTTGTCCGGCCATTGGCCCGCTGTCGGGGGGACGTTGCCGGGCATGACCGGGGGCGGGCCGAAGCCCTGTTGCGGAGGCACAGGGTGGGGGTGCTGTGGCGCGGTGGGCGTGCGGCGCTTTCGGACGACGATTGCGGTGGCAATGCCGGCTGCCGCGAGGACGCCCGCGCCGAGGCCGATGCCGAGCCAGGGGGTGCCGTCGTCCCCCTTCGAGGCCGCTTTCGCCGGTTCGCTTGCTTGCGCTGAAGGTGTGGGGGTGGCGGACTGCTGGGCTTCGGCTTCGGCGAGGTCGGGGAGGGGGTAGACGTCGGCGGGGCCGGGGTCGCCGGGGGTTTTGAGGGCGATGCGGGGGCGGACGATGCCGTAGCCGATGGCGTCGTTGCGCTTCGACCCGTCCGTGGGGCCGCCGATGGTGTTCAGCATGACGCGGAGGACCTGGTTGTTGGTCCAGGTGGGGTGGACGGACCAGATGAGGGCGGCGCTGGCGGAGGCTAGGGCGGTGGCGTCGCTGGTGCCGTGGCTCTTGCAGACCCCGCTCTTGGTGCCACAGGCATGGACCATCTCATCGCCGGGCGCGGCCATGTCGACCTGAGGGCCGTACTGGGATTCTGCGGTCCGGTGAAGGTCCTTGCCCACTGCCGCAACACCTACCACGCCGGGAGTGGCGGACGGGTACTCGGGCAAGTTCGCTTGGTTTCCGGTGTTTCCGACAGCAGCGAAAATCAACGCACCCTTGTCCAAGGCGTATTTGACCGCATCCGTCAACTGCGGCGAACCCTGGCTGAACCCCAGGGAGATGTTGATGACTCGTGCACCCGCACCCACCGCGTATCGGATCGCCTGCGGAACGACGTCGTTGAACATCTTGTTGCCCACAGCCTGGTTGGGCAGCTCATCGGCCTTGGGCATACGGATGGGGAGGATCTTCGTTCCGGGAGCAAGGCCGAACGCTCCCTGTCCTCCGCCGTACGCGCCCGTCCCTGCGATCAGGCCGGCCATGCCTGTGCCATGGCCTCTGTAGTCCGTGTGCTCGTCGCCCGGCTGGTCCGTGGCGTAGTCCTTGCCCGCCAGGATTCGTCCCTTGAGATCCGGGTTGGTCCAGTCGACACCGGAGTCGATGACCGCGACGGTGACGCCCTCGCCGGTGCTGGTCTTCCACATGTTCTCGGCCTGCATGGCATCGAGGAACCACTGTTGCTCACGGGTCGTTTCCGCGTTCGCAGACGTTCCCGCGATGCCCACCAGCGACAGTCCCAAGGCCGTCACAGACATCACACGGCACAGTCTGTGCCGAGCGCTACCAGTCCGCATGAACTTGGCTCTCCCTATTCCTGAACGCGTCAGTCGATGACCGGCGGCACGGTGGGCCGCTGGTTGCGCTGCCAGGTCTCTTCGTCCTCCGTCACACCGTACGGCCGACCGCTCCCGCCTCTCGTGTTCGTCGGAGGCGTCCCCTGGGACGGACGTGCGACGGGGCCCGCCGCGCCGTGGACCTCTCCGGAACGTGCCGCAGCGGCCGTACCGCCCGTGATCCCGTTCCTCGGTCCCTCCCCACGGGCCCCGATCGCTCCGGAACCGGAACTGGGTACGCGCCCGCCGGTACGCGCCGACTGCTGCCGCACAGGGTTGCCGCCCAAGACACCGGAGTTGACCGCCGGACGTCCCCCGACAACGCCTCCAGGGGCGGAGACCGGGCGACCGCCAGGAGCCATGCCCGCCGCGGCGGTTGTCCGGCCGACCGGGTTCGTCGTGCCCATCATCTGTCCCATCGGCCCCCGCACGGGTGTGCCTTCCCCTCCCACGACTGTGCCGCGTGCAACGGCCCCGGGGGTCCTGCCCTCGGACGGCAGGACAGGACGGCCGCCGATGATGCCATTACCACCACCGGAGACGCCCGGAACACGCTCAGAAGGCATCGCAGTTCCGGTTCCTTGAACGACCGGAGGCATCGCCACTCTGCCCACGCCAGGCGCGCGCCCCTGCACCACCGGGTTGTTGGCAGGTAGCCCTTGCCCTCCACCGAGCAGGGGAGGAACAGGGCCTGACTGCGGCCCCGCGCCTCTCACCAAGCCGGAATCGACAGGGCCGCGTGGGCTCTCCACCGGAGTCTGCGGCGGCAAGGTACCCACGGAATCGATGACCGTCCGCGTAACCGGTTGCACCGCCTCGCCAGCCACGCTCGGCGTCGCCGCTGCGTGGGACATCCTTGCTGAGGCACCGGAAGGAACTTTCGCGTGGGGCGTGCCGGTAGAACCGCCGTTCCCCACCCCCAGAGAATCCGTACCGCCAACCGAAGCCACGCTCGTCGAACTGCTGGAACGGCCGTTGTCCTCCATACTGTCGCGTGCTTCCACGTTCTGCGGCACGAACGCCTCTGGCGGTGGCGGCAGCTTAGGCCTCTCCAACGCGTTCATCTGCGCAGCCGACCACGCATAAGACTGCGCCAACTTCGTCATCTCCGAAGCCGCCGCCAACCGCACCTCCTCCCGGTCCGCCTTCAGAGCCGCCAGTTCCGCAGACGCCTTCGACGCAACCCCGGCCGCATCCGGATCGTTGTGGGCGCCCCGCGCCGCAGCGAGGTTGGCCGTCGCGCCGGGAAGGTCCCGGGGGATGGCGGACTGGGCGAGGGCGATGGAGTCCGACGCATGACCGAGCCACTCCCCGGAACCACGGCTGAAGTCACTCAGCCGCAGCG
The DNA here is from genome assembly GCA_036569285.1 of Streptomyces sp. Classification (GTDB taxonomy): domain Bacteria; phylum Actinomycetota; class Actinomycetes; order Streptomycetales; family Streptomycetaceae; genus Streptomyces. The sequence goes on along the minus strand of DATCQX010000707.1, from coordinate 56 downwards.
TCGCCCCCGCGAGATCCGCGGCCCAGGTACGGAACGCATCCGCCCCCTCCCCCTTC
>DATCQX010000706.1:0-4142 GCA_036569285.1 Streptomyces sp. | reverse complement strand
GGTGTGGGCGGTGTGGTGGAGGTCGGGGTGGTTCGGGGGGTTGTCGAGGAGGGTGCGGGGAGCGAGGGCCGAGGCGGTCGGCCGTCGGGTGGGTTCGGTGTGCACGGGGAGTCCTTGTGCGGGGTGGGTGGCCCGTGGGTGGCGGGGTGGACGTGGGCTAGGCCGGGGGTGCTTCGTGCGGGGGTGGCTGGCTGACGGTTGGGTCGTACGGCTGCTGTCGTCGGTCGGGTGGCTGCTGTCGGTCCGGCGGAAGGTGCCGCTGGGCGGGGAGCTGCTGTCGTGGGTGCGGGCGGGTTTCCGGCGGCGGGGTGAGGTGGGCGGTGGGGGTGCGGGTGACCGCCGCGATCGCGTCGGCGAAGCGGTCGAGGACGGCGGTCGCCTGGTCGTCGGTGATCGTGAGGGGCGGGAGGAGGCGGACGACGCTGTGGTGACGGCCGCCGAGTTCGACGATCAGCCCTCGCTCCAGGCAGGCGCGGCGGACGGCGGCGGCGAATCCGGGTGCGGCGGGGCTCGGGGCGAAGGCACCGGATTCGTGCGCCGGCGGGCCCGCCTCCGGGTCGACCATCTCGACGCCGATCATGAGGCCCCGGCCGCGTACGTCGCCGATGTGCGGGAACTCCCCGGCGAGGGAGCCGAGTTCGTGGAGCATCCGGGTGCCGAGGGCGGCAGCGTGGTCGGCGAGGCGGTGCTCGCGGACGTGGGCGAGGGTGGCGGCGCCCGCGGCCATGGCGAGCTGGTTGCCGCGGAACGTGCCCGCGTGGGCGCCGGGTTCCCACACGTCGAGGTCGTCGCGGTAGACGATCACCGCGAGCGGCAGGCTGCCGCCGATCGCCTTGGACAGCACCATGACGTCGGGGGTGATCCCGCTGTGCTCGACGGCCCAGAAGGCGCCGGTGCGGCCGACGCCGGTCTGGATCTCGTCGGCGATCAGGGGAATGGACCGGTCGGCGGTGATCCGCCGCATCCGGCGCAGCCAGTCGTCCGGTGCGGGGACGACACCGCCCTCGCCCTGGACGGGTTCGAGGATCATGCAGGCCGGCCGGGGCACGCCCGCCCTGGGGTCGTCGAGGAGGGACTCGGTCCAGCGGGCGGCGAGCGCGGCACCCCGGTCGCCGCCGACGCCGTAGGGACAGCGGTAGTCGTAGGGGTAGGGCAGCCGGGTGACGCGTACGTCGGGGGCGTGGCCGGACGCTTCGGCGGCGCCCGCGGTCATGCCGTGGTAGGCGCCGGTGAAGGCCAGGACCCCGGTGCGGCCGGTGGCGGTGCGGGCCAGTTTGAGCGCGGCCTCCACGGCGTCCGTCCCGGCGGGCCCGCAGAACTGCACGCGCGCGTGGCCGGCGAGTCCGGGCGGGAGGGTGCGGAACAGCTCGGTGACGAAGGCGTCCTTGACGGGGGTGGCGAGGTCGAGGGCGTGCAGCGGTGCCCCGGAGTCGAGCACCTTGCGGATCGCTTCGAGGACGACGGGATGGTTGTGCCCGAGCGCGAGCGCCCCGGCCCCCGACAGGCAGTCCAGGTACCGCCGTCCGTCGGCCCCCTCGATGGTCAGACCCCGCGCCCGCACGGGCACGATCGGCAGGGCCCGAGCGTAGGTCCGCGCCGCCGACTCGCGCCCGGCCTGCCGTCGCAGGATCCCCTCGTACCCGCCGGGCCCGTACTCCCCGGCGTCACCGTCCCCCCGCTCCCCCGCCCCGGTCCCGCCCACGGCTCCCTGCCTTCCCCTCGACCGGGGAGGGGGCCCGCGTCGCGCCCCCGCCCCCGAGGCCGCCCGGCCCCACCGCTACCAACCCCGCTCCGACCGGCGGGTTACGGCCTCGCGGAAGATCGGCGCGGCGGCGCGGCGCGCTCCTGTGCCGTGGGGGACGGCGCCCGGCTGCTGGAACCCGTGGGGCGCCTGACCGGAACCGTTTCTCCAACCAAGTCCCCAGCTCAGGCGGCTCGTAGCGAAACCGTTGCCGTTTCCACGGAAGTCCCCCACAGCGAGCGCATATCGTGTGTTGCCGTTCCACGTGACCGCGCGATCGGCTCGAACTCACCCTCCGAGCAGCCGATTTATCCCGGCACGGCTCCAAATTCCCAGAAAGCAGGGGGAGTTCAGACATGCCATCCATACGGCCGCCGTTCACCGCTCGTCGAAGGCACAGGGCGGTGCTGTCCGCGGTCGCCCTGGTCTCGGTGCTCGCGCTCACCGCCACCGCGTGCGACGGCGACGACCAGGCGAGCGGTTCGCCGTCCGCCTCGGCCTCCGCCGCCGACGGCGGGAAGATCAAGATCCCGAGCGATCTCCTGGACCGGCTCAAGCAGCACGGCATCGACCTCGACAAGTGGAAGAACGGCGCCTGGAAGGACTGGGACAAGAACGGCTGGCTGCGCGAGGCCCAGGACTTCATCAACCCGATCATCGAGGACCTGTGGGACCCGAACCGGATGCGGGACGCCCAGGACCCGGACCGGGGTGTGAACACCGGCGACCTCGCGGGCGACCAGGGTGTGACGGACCCGGAGCCCGCGCCGGTGGACGCGAAGGCCGTACCGGCGAACTACCACGCGAACGTGCCCGAGGCGGGCAAGCTGTTCTTCGACTCCCCCGAGGGCTCGATGGTCTGCTCGGCGACGGTCGTGAAGGACCCGGCGCACCCTGGCAAGTCCAACCTGGTGTGGACGGCGGGCCACTGCGTGCACGCCGGCAAGAAGGGCGGCTGGTACCGCAACATCGCCTTCGCCCCGTCGTACAACGACAGCGCGATGCCGACGTCCGCGCTCTCGGCCGCGACGCGTGAGCAGGTGGCCCCCTACGGCGTGTGGTGGGGCGACTGGGCGCAGACCTCGCAGCAGTGGATCGAGCAGGGCGGCCCGACGGGCGGCGACGGCGCGCCGTACGACTTCGCGGTCATCCACGTCGTCCCGGAGAAGGGCGGCTCCGGCAAGTCGCTGGAGGAGACGGTCGGCGGGGCGCTGCCGGTGGACTTCGCGGCCCCGGCGGTCGCTCAGGTGTCGAGCATCACGGCGACCGGCTACCCGGCGGCGAAGCCGTTCGACGGGCAGAAGATGTACCAGTGCACGGACAAGCCGGGACGGCTCTCGCTGTCGACGGCGGACCCGACGATGTACCGGATCGGCTGCACGATGACCGGCGGTTCCTCCGGTGGCGGCTGGGTCGCGAAGGGTGCGGACGGCAAGCCCGCGCTGGTCTCCAACACGTCGATCGGCCCGGCCACCTCGGGCTGGCTCGCGGGGCCGCACCTCGGCGAGGTCGCGCAGGGCGTGTACGAGTCGGTGAGCAAGAAGACAGCGGGTCAGTGACGCGGCGAAGCGCCGCCCCCTCGCACACGGGGGCGGCGCTTCGGTCGTATCCGCGTCAGAGCGCCTGGGCCGGGGTGTACGGCGCGAGGTCCGCGGCCAGTTCCTCGTTGACCCGGGCCTTCAGCAGCGTGCCCTCCGCGAGGTGCTCGGCGGAGATCACCTCGCCCTCGGTGTGGGCGCGGGCGACCAGCTTGCCGTGCGTGTACGGCACGAGCGCCTCGATCTCGACGGACGGCGTCGGCAGTTCGTCGTCGATCAGCGCGAGCAGTTCGGCGATGCCTTCGCCGGTGCGCGCGGAGACCGCGATGGAGCGCTTCTCGATCCGCAGCAGCCGCTGAAGGGTGAGCGGGTCGGCGGCGTCCGCCTTGTTGATGACGACGATCTCGGGGACGGCGGTGGCGCCGACGTCCCGGATCACCTCGCGGACGGCGGCGAGCTGCTCCTCCGGGGTCGGGTGCGAGCCGTCGACGACGTGGATGATCAGGTCGGACTCGCCGACCTCCTCCATCGTGGAGCGGAACGCCTCGACCAGGTGGTGCGGCAGGTGCCGTACGAAGCCGACGGTGTCCACCAGCGTGTACAGCCGTCCGCTCGGCGTCTCCGCCTTGCGCACCGTGGGGTCGAGGGTGGCGAACAGCGCGTTCTCCACCAGGACTCCCGCGCCCGTCAGCCTGTTGAGCAGGGAGGACTTGCCGGCGTTGGTGTACCCGGCGATGGCCACGCTCGGGATCGCGTTGCGCCGGCGCCCGGACCGCTTGGTGTCCCGGGTGGTCTTCATGTGCGCGAGATCCCTGCGCAGCTTGGCGATCCGGGTGTTGATCCGGCGCCGGTCGGTCTCGATC
>DATCQX010000705.1:0-2503 GCA_036569285.1 Streptomyces sp. | reverse complement strand
GACCCGCACCGCGCACACCGCACCTCCGTCCGCACCATCCCAAGGGACCGATCCTCGATCAGCTCGACCGCGTCCGTGTCCTTGGGGTCGTAGAAGGACGGCCACCCGCAGTGGGATTCGAACTTGGTGGTGGAGGTAAAGAGTTCGGCGCCGCAGGCGCGGCAGGAGTACACGCCGGCCGTTTTCGTGTCGGTGTATTCGCCGACGTACGGCCGCTCGGTCCCGGCCTGCCGCAGTACCGCGTACTCCTCCGGGCTCAGCTCCGCGCGCCACTCTTCGTCGGTCTTCTCGACGTCGTACGACATGTCAAGCCCCTTACTGCTGCCGAGACAGGTGGTCCAGGATCACCGGGCCCAGGTCGGTCACGTCGCCCGCGCCCATGGTGAGAACGAGATCACCGGCCCTGGCCATTCCCGCGAGGAGGGCGGGTGCGGCGGACTTGTCGTGGACGGCGGTGACGTCGGCGCCGGCGGCGACGGCCGCGTCGATGATGAGGGCGCTGGTGACACCGGGGACGGGGTCCTCACGGGCGGGGTAGATGTCGAGGACGACGGAGGAGTCGGCGAGCGCGAGGGCCTCGCCCATCTCCCGGCCGAGTTCCTGGGTCCGGGAGAAGAGGTGGGGCTGGAAGAGCACGAGGATCCGGGAGTCCCCGGCGGCGGCGCGCATCGCCTCCAGATCGGCGGTCATCTCGGTGGGGTGGTGCGCGTAGGAGTCGATGACCTGGACGCCGGCGGCCTCACCCTTCAGCTGGAGGCGCCGCTTGACACCGGTGTAGGACGCGAGCGCGGGCGCCAGCTCCTCGGCGGGCACGCCCAGCGCGACCCCGGCCGTCAGCGCGGCGACCGCGTTCAGCGCGTAGTGCCGCCCGGGCACGGACACGGTGAACGTCAGCTGCCGCCCGTCCAGCAGCACCGTCACCTCGCTCTTGAGGCCTTGCGGGACGACGGACAGCACCCGGACGTCGGCGTCGTCCGCCTCTCCGTAGGTGACGACCCGCACGCCCTCCACGCGCCGCGTCAGCTCCCGCGCTCCCTCCTGATCGGCGGAGACCACGAGCGTCCCGCCGGGCACGATCCGCCCCGCGAAGGTGACGAAGGAGTCGTAGATCTCCTCCATGGAGGCGTAGTTGGCGTGGTGGTCCAGCTCCACGTTGAGGACGATCGCCACCTCGGGCGCGTACTTGTGGAAGCTGCGGTCGGATTCGTCGGCCTCGGCGACGAAGATCTCCCCGGCGCCGTGCAGCGCGTTGGAGCCGGGCGCGTCCAGGTCGCCGCCGATCGCGTACGACGGCTCGCGGCCCAGCGTGGAGAGGGAGACCGCGAGCATGGAGGTCGTGGTGGTCTTGCCGTGCGTCCCGGCGACGGCGATCGGCCGCAGCCCGTCCATCAGCGCGGCGAGCGCGTCGGAGCGGTGCACGACGGGCACGCCCAGCTCGGCGGCGCGCACCAGCTCGGGGTTGTCCGCGCGGATCGCGGAGGAGACGACGACGGCGCTGGCGTCGTCCGCGAGGTGGCCGGCGGCGTGCCCGATGTGGACGGTCGCGCCGAGCGCCCGCAGCGCCTGCGCCGTCTCCGACTCCTTGGCGTCGCTCCCGGCGACCTTGGCACCGCGCTGGGCGAGGATCTTGGCGATCCCGGACATCCCGGCCCCGCCGATCCCGATGAAGTGCGGACGTTCGAGGGAGGCGGGAAGGCCGGGTGCCATGGCGGGTACTCCAGAGGTCGAGCCAGAACAGGTCAGTCGGCCCAACCCTAGCCGGGGCTCGTCTCTTAAGACTTACACCTTGCTGTGCGAGAACAGCTTCAGCACCGGCACCCCCACCTTGTGCCGCGCCCGTGAAGCCCAGTCGCGGTGGAAGAACTCCTCGACGTAGTGCGGATCGGTGAGGACGATCACCTCGTCCGCTCCGACCTCGTCGACGACGGTCTTGAGCGCGTCCAGCGGATGATCCTCCACCAGCCGCCCCTGCGCCGTGCTCCCGGCCGCCCGCAGCGCCGTGAGGGAGACGTCGAGCGCCTGCTGCCCCACGCTGCGCGCGGCCTCCCCGTGAGGGGTCTCCCCTTCGTGGACGGCCTCCTCGATCTCGCCGAGGGCGACGTCGTCGATGGCCCGCAGCAGCCGGTCCGCCTGGTCCCCGCGAGGCTGGAGCAGCACGTGGAAGGTGACGGGCTCGTCGCCGTGCAGGGTCGTGACGAACTCGACGTCGGCGGACGTCAGAGCCTTCTCGATCATCAGAACGCTTGTGAACACCAGTACCCCAGCTTCTCCTTCGAGGACCCCCGTGGCCCTGCGGAAACCATCCTTCCCCGTGCTCGCACGGGTTCTGCCGAGTCCTAGTCTGCCCACCCGAAGCTAAACGGAACGACACATTCCGCCTTTTTGACAGCTCCGGGGTGTCGGACTCACGTTCCGGAACCCCCTCCTCCCCTTTGATACCGCCCGAAGAGGAACCCGTCCTCCTCCAAAAGGGACGTCAGTGCGAAGCGCGCCGGGACCTCCA
>DATCQX010000704.1:0-3709 GCA_036569285.1 Streptomyces sp. | reverse complement strand
GGGTGACGGGGGATGTGTTCGGGGGGGTTGCCGAGGTGGCGGGGCTGGTGAGTTTGGTGGTGCTGGCGGTGGGTTGAGGGCAGGGTGTGGTGGGTTCGGCAGGTGGGCGAGTGCGGGTCCGCTGTGGCTGATCGCGCAGTTCCCCGCGCCCCTAAAAGACTCACAGTGCGGATCCGCTGTGGCTGGTCGCGCCCGCACGGCGGAGCCGCAATCAGCACAGCCCCGCACCTCTAAAAGACTCACACCGCGAATCCGATGCGGCTGACCGCACCCACACGGCCGAAGCCATACGTCGACACAGCCCCGCGCCACCAAAAGACTCACAGCGCGGATCCGACGCGGCTGATCGCACCCGCGCGACCGAAGCCACACATCGACACAACCCCGCACCCTCAAAAGACCCACACCGCGGATTCGTCGCGGCTATTCGCGCCCGCACGGCAGGGGGCGCATGTCGATGACGCTTCGGTCCTCTGAAGGCGGGGTTGCGGTGTGTGTTGCCGCAGATGAGAACTTACCGCCACCCACGTCTTTTAGGGGCGCGGGGAACTGCGCGAGTACCACCCACTCAGTCACACCCGGAACTCAGCATGGTTTTCGCCATGCCCCCAACTCGTACTTCTTCTCCAGTGAGCTCAGCTTCAGCTTCTTCGACTCTGTGCAGAATTTACTTGTGGGGAGTTCGTATTCTACGTGGAATACGGCTTTGTTGGCTTTGATGAAGGGGGTCAGGGTGTCGCATTCGCTGTACTGGGCGCATTGTTCGTTGACGGCGAAGTCGAAGTCGTTGAGGAGTTGGGGGATTTGGGACATGTCGTTTTTGAGGCCGACGGACATGCCTCGGGCGTGGGTGAGCTTGGCGATTAGGCGGTTGTAGGTTAGTTGGTCGGTGGCTGTCAGGGGGAAGCCTGTTTTGTTCAGGTAGCCGTCCATGTTGTCAGGTTCTACGGCGTCGAAGCCTTTGGACTTGCACATGTCCAGGCGGGCGGACATCAGGGGTTCCAGGATTTTCAGTTGGCGGATGTCGAGCCAGCTTTCGCCGTCCCAGCCGTTGCTTTTACCTATGACGGATCTGGGGAATTTGTCAGCGTCCGGGCGCCAGTCTTCGTAGGCGCCGGTGGAGATGTAGCAGATGACTTTGCGACCGGCAGCGTGGAGGGCGGAGACGGTTGCCTTGGATTGGTCGAAGCCGTCGATGTCGTAGACGGGGACGTCGACGGACGTGTCGAGCTTGCCGCTGAGTTGCCACTGCCAGGCGACACCGGGCTCGGGCTGCCAACGCCCGTTCGAGGGAGGCGGGGTGGAGTCCTCCTCGTCCGCCCCGGAGGAACCCGTACAGCCCACGAGCAGCAGCAACGGGAAGGCGGCGAGGGCGATTCGTCTCAACGGAGTGGCTCCAGACTGTGCGATGACATCCCCCAAGGATGCGGGTATGGCCACAGCTTCACCGAGAGATGAACACTCGCGGGCATGAGCGAACGCACACACCCGCGTAGGCTCATGCCGGGATCCCGCACCGGTTCGCCGCGCCGGTACGGCCGACCCCGACCACGACCGTGCGCGCAGGTCCGGCCTAAGGTCGGCCCCCGGGCCCGGTCGACCCACCCGTTCGGCCACAGCACTCTCATTCGGAAGCGGAGAAATCACCACCGTGACTGCTCTCACTCTCAGCACCGCCGCGGCGCCCGGCCTCCGGGCCGACGCGATCGTGATCGGTGTCGCCAAGGGCGCGAAGGGCCCGGTCGTCGCGCCGGGTTCGGAAGCCGTGGACAAGTCCTACGACGGCAAGCTCGCCGCCGTCCTGGAGACCCTCGGCGCGTCCGGCGCCGAGGGCGAGATCACGAAGCTGCCGGCGCCGGCGGACTTCAAGGCGCCGCTCGTCCTCGCGGTGGGCCTGGGCGCCGAGCCCGCGAAGGACGCCGGGTACGACGCGGAGGCGCTGCGCCGGGCCGCGGGGGCCGCGGCGCGAGCGCTGGCCGGGACGAAGAAGGCGGCGTTCGCGCTGCCGGTCGAGGACGCGGGGGACGTCGGGGCGGTCGCGGAGGGCGTGCTGCTCGGGGCGTACTCGTTCGACGCGTACAAGGAAGCGCCGAAGGGGAAGAACGGGAAGGCGCCGCTGGGTGAGGGCGCGCTGCTCGGGGGGAAGCCGCGGGACGCGGCGCAGAAGGCGGCGCTCGCGCGTGCCGTCGCCGTGTCCGAGGAGCTGAACCGGGCGCGGGATCTGATCAACATGCCGCCGAACGACCTGGACCCGGCCGCGTTCGCCGAGCTCGTGGTGGCGGCGGGCAAGGAGCACGGCCTCAAGGTCGAGGTGCTGGACGAGAAGGCGCTCACCGAGGGTGGGTACGGGGGGATCCTCGGGGTCGGTGGGGGGTCGGCTTCGGCTCCTCGGCTGGTGAAGGTGTCGTACAGCCACCCGAAGGCGGCGAAGAACCTCGCGTTCGTCGGTAAGGGGATCACGTACGACTCCGGTGGTATCTCGCTGAAGCCCGCCGGGCACAACGAGACGATGAAGTGCGACATGAGTGGGGCCGCGGCTGTGTTCGCGGCGGTCGTGTCCGCCGCTCGTCTTGAGCTGGAGGTGAACGTCACCGGGTGGCTGGCGCTCGCCGAGAACATGCCGTCGGGGTCGGCCGTACGGCCGGGTGATGTGCTGCGGATGTTCAGTGGGAAGACCGTGGAGGTGCTGAACACGGACGCGGAGGGGCGGCTGGTTCTCGCGGACGCGTTGTGGGCGGCGTCGTTGGAGAAGCCGGACGCGATTGTCGACGTGGCGACGTTGACCGGGGCGATGGTGCTGGCGCTCGGGGGGCGGACGTTCGGGGTCATGGCCAACGATGACGCGTTCCGGACGGCGATCTACGAGACCGCCGAGGAGGTTGGTGAGCCGGCGTGGCCGATGCCGCTGCCGTCGCACCTGCGCAAGGGGATGGACTCCCCCACCGCCGACATCGCGAACATGGGTGAGCGGATGGGTGGTGGGCTTGTCGCCGGGCTCTTCCTTCAGGAGTTCGTCGGTGAGGGCATCACCTGGGCGCACCTCGACATCGCCGGGCCGGCCTTCAACGAGGGCGGGCCGTTCGGGTACACGCCCAAGGGGGGTACGGGGTCTGGCGTGCGGACGCTGGTTCGTCTCGCGGAGCTGACTGCGGCGGGCGAGCTGGGCTGATCGTTCGCCCACTGGGTGGGGTGGTTCCGTCGTATGGCGGCTGAAGGAGCGCGGGGGCTGTTCGCGCAGTTCCCCGCGCCCCTAAAAGACTGGGGCTGAGGTTCGTCGTCAACGTCCCGCCGCGTAGAAGCTGGTCGCGCCCACGCGGCGGAGCCGCACATCGACACAGCCCCGCGCCCTGAAAACACACCACCCCCGCCACCCTTTGAAAGCACCACCCCTCTTTGCTGATCAAGCTCCCCCTTCTCCCCCGATCAAGTCCCCCATCTCCCCCGACCCCCGCTCCCGTGTGGTGTCTCACACCCCAGCCCCGTGTCTCGTCGGGGTCTGACAAGTGCGAGGATGGGGCTCGGCAGGACAGGGCCCCCACCGAAGGGCCGAAGCAAAGAGCGGCCGGACACCAGCCGCCTGCCGGTCAGTGACGACCGGCGTACGGCGCACAGCATGGAGGACGTGACGTGGCGAACGACGCCAGCACCGTTTTCGACCTAGTGATCCTCGGCGGTGGTAGCGGTGGTTACGCCGCGGCCCTGCGGGGGG
>DATCQX010000703.1:0-17688 GCA_036569285.1 Streptomyces sp. | reverse complement strand
CAACCAGCAAGCAACTCCTGACCTCGGTCCAGGCGGCGCGCTTCGTCACGCAGGGGTTCCTGCGCCTGGACGCGGTGGTGCCGCCGGACATCAACGAACGGGCCGTCGCGACCCTGGCCGAGGGCCTGCCCGGCGTGCCCTACGGCACCCCGCTGAGCAAGGCGTTCACGACCGGCACCTTCGTCCACGACCTCCTCGCCCTGCCCGTCGTCGCGGGCGCGATCGAGAGCCTGGTCGGCCCCGAACCGACCGTCGACCACCACGCGATCCACGTCCGCGAACCCCACGAGGGCCACGCCCAGCACCTCCACGGCGACGCGATCATCGATGTACGGCCGGACGCGTTCGACATCCAGCTCATGTACTACCCGCACGAGGTGACCGCCGACATGGGCGGCACCCTCAGCGTCCCCGGCACCCACCTGCGCCGCATCAACGAGACCGACATCGGCCGCGTCCAGAACCTGCGCGGCCAGACCCGGCTGACCTGCCCGGCGGGCACCGTCGTCCTCCTGCACCACGGCATCTGGCACGGCGGCCGGCGCAACGACACCTCACGCCGCCGCTACATGTACAAGCTCCGCCTCAACCCGACCGTGCCCCAGGTCCGGCTGTGGGACACCGCCGACCTGCACGACCCGGCGGTCACCGAAGAACTGAACCGGTACTTCCCCTGGGCCGAGCAGGCCACCGCCCGGCTGGACGTCTACAACCGCGTCCTGCTGTGGCGGGCCCTGACCGGCGACGAGTCCTTCGACGTCGAGTACTGGGTCACCCGCGTCAGCAACCGCCCGGCCCTGAGGAGCCACGCATGAGGCAGCGCGTTCTCGTCCTCTACCTGTCGACGTCGGGCCTCGACTCCGACGTCCTCGGCTGGTCCGAGTACGACGGCACCGGACGGACCCGGCCCACGACCGGCGACAGCGACGAACCCCCGTACGCCACCGGACTCGACGCCCTCCTCGACGGCTGGCGGCTCTTCCAGGCGGCCCAGCTCCTGCCGCCCCAGCACGGCCACGAGTACGACGTCTCCTTCCTCAAGCACGAGTTCTTCTTCGAGAAGCTGGAGGAGACGGCCTGACCGTCACTCCGGCAGCGGCTGCGTGCACCAGATCGTCTTGCCGCGCGCCGCGTGCCGGGTACCCCACCGCTGCGTGAGCTGCGCGACGAGCAGCAGCCCCCGCCCGCCCTCGTCGAAGGTGCGGGCCCGGCGCAGATGCGGCGCCGTGTTGCTGGCGTCGGACACCTCGCAGATCAGCGAGGCGTCACGGATCAGCCGCAGCCGGATCGGCGGCTCCCCGTACCGGATCGCGTTGGTGACCAGCTCACTGACGACGAGTTCGGTGACGAACGCCTCCTCGTCGAGCCCCCACGCGGCCAACTGCTCCACGGCGAACCGCCGCGCGTGCGGCACCTGCGCCGGATCGGGCTCGACGTCCAGATCGGCGACGTGGTGCCGCGCCAGCGCGTGCGTGCGGGCGAGCAGCAGAGCCGCGTCGTCGGTGCGGCGCCCCTGGAGCAGGGCGTCCGTCACCGTGTCGCACAGCGCGTCCAGCGAGACGGCCGACGGGTCGAGGAGCCGGCGCAGGCCCTCGACCCCCTGGTCGATGTCCCGCTCGCGGCTCTCCACGAGACCGTCCGTGTACAGGGCGAGGAGACTGCCCTCCGGCAGCTCCAGCTCGACCGACTCGAACGGCAGCCCGCCCACACCGAGCGGCGGCCCCGGCTGCACGGACACCGGCGCGAGAGTGCCGTCCGGAAAGACGATCATCGGCAGCGGGTGCCCGGCGCTCGCCAGCGTGACCCGCCGGGACACCGGGTCGTACACCGTGTACAGGCACGTCGCCCCGGACTCGCCCGTCGGCTGGAAGTGGCTGTCGGGCCGCAGGTCGTCCGCGAGGTGCAGGACCAGGTCGTCGAGGTGCGTCAGCAGCTCGTCCGGCGGCAGGTCGACGTCCGCGAGCGTCCGGACGGCCGTCCGCAGCCGCCCCATGCCCGCCGACGCGTGCAGGCCGTGGCCGACGACGTCGCCGACGACGAGGGCGACCCGGGCGCCCGACAGCGGGACGACGTCGAACCAGTCGCCGCCCACCTCCGTACCCGTCCCGCCCGGCAGATAGCGGGACGCCACCTCCACCGCCTCCTGATGAGGCATCCCCTGCGGCAGCAGACTCCGTTGCAGGGTGAGCGCCGTCGTCCGCTCCCACGAATAGCGGCGGGCGTTGTCCAGCGCCACGGCCGCCTTCGTGGCCAGCTCCTCCGCGAGGATCAGATCGTCGGCGGTGAACGCCTCGGGCCGCTCCAGACGGGAGAAGGCGACGACGCCGAGCAGCGCCCCGCGCGCCCGCAGCGGCACGGTGATCCGGCCGGTCAGCCCCTCGGCGGCGAGCGCCGCGTCCACCACCGGGTTGCCCGGCGGCCAGTGCGCCGGATCGGCGGCCAGCCCCGGCCCGAACGCCCACTCCCCGCCCTCCCCGGGATCGGCGGCCAGCTCGACCGTGGACACCCCGGAGGCCATGCAGCGGGCGGCCACGGAACCAGGAGCGTGGACGACCGGCTCCGGGGGAACGGGTTCACCGGTGCGGGCGGCCCGCACGAGCGCCACGGCCTCACCGGCCGTGAACTCGGCAGGCGGTTCCTCCCCGCGCAGCACCTCCTCGAAGAGGTCCACGTCGACGGCGTCCACGAACCCCGGCACCGGCGTGGTGGCCAGCTCCCGCGCGGTGCCGATCACGTCCAGCGTCCGGCCGATACCGCGCCCGGCCTCGTTGAGCATGAGCAGCCGCTGCCGCGCCCAGTACTCGGCGCTCATGTCGAAACCCCAGTTGGCGACCGCCCGGACCCGGCCCTCGGCGTCCCGGACGGGCCAGATGCTGGTGGCCCAGGCGTTGGCGGAGTCGCTGCCGAGCGCACGGTAGAGGGTGATGAGCCGCGCCGGTTCGCCCGTCCGGGCGACCTCGGCGAGCTTGTCGGTGTACTCCTTGTCCCCGAGGTCGGGGAACTTGTCGAGGTACTTCAGGCCGCGCACCTGCTCCTCGGTGTGGGTGATCACCCGGCACGCGGAGGCGTTGACCCACAGGAACCGCATCTCGGTGTCGTAGACGCCCAGCGCGAAGGGGCACTGCTCGAACGCCAGGTCCGCGATGTTCGGGCGGCGCTCCCACCGCTGGACGGTCAGCACCTGCCCCTCGGCGCCGGACAGCGGCTGCACGTCCACCACGACGTCCACCGTGGAGCCGTCCCGGTGCCGCAGGGCCGCGCACCCCGAGGGGGTCACGCCCCCGGGGAGGAGGTCGGCCAGGGGGCGCCCGACGACGTCGTCCGCATCCCAGCCCAGCAGCAGCCGGCCGCCCTCGCTCCAGCCGCTCACCACACCGTCGGGACCCACCACGGCAACGGCAGTGGGCGCGTTCCGCGCACCGGCCATCTCCACGCCACGCCTCCGTCCGGCAGGCCAGGGCCGCCGGTGCTCGTTCCCGGCGGCCCTTTCCAGCCTAGGTCGACGGCCGCCGCACGGCGCTTCGACGGGGGCGTTCGGGGCAGGCGCCCCTCAGCCCCCTCAGCCCCCTCAGCCCGCGAACGTGATCCGCGCGAGCCGTACCGCGCCGCCCAGCACGACCCGCACGTCGTGCACACCGCCCGGCACGGCCGCCGGGGCGTCCAGCGTGACGTACGTGTACGGCCCGTCCGTGGCGGGAGAGAAGGTGACCCCCGCGACCTCGACCGTCCCCTCGCCCGCCGCCTCGACGACGACCCGGGTGGCCCCGCCTCCGAAGTCGCAGGCCCGGAACACCAGCTCCCCCCGGCCGCCGTCCACCGGAGTGACGGAATCACCCGATGTCTTCGCCCGGTCCATGATCTCCGTGCCGCTCTGCTCGTCGAAGTCCGCCGCCTCCAGGCCGTCCGTGAGGACCGCGCGCGGGAGGGTCGGCTCGCCGTCGAGGCGGACGGTCCCGGTCAGCCGGACGTCCTCGCCGGACGCGCCGACGAGCAGTTCGTACGACCCCGGCTCCACCCGGTGCCGTCCCTGGGCCACGTCCCAGAACGCGAACGCCGACACCGGCACCTGGAAGACGACCTCGGCTTTCTCGCCGGGGGCGAGCGTCAGCCGCTCGTGCGCGGCCAGCTCCCGGCGGGGGCGTGGCACCGACGGCTCCACGGCCCGCAGGTAGAGCTGGGGTACCTCGTCGGAGGTGACGTCGCCGGTGTTGGTGACGGAGAAGGAGACCTGGACGCTCTCCGCCGAGGTCTCCGCCTTCAACTCCCCGTAGGAGAAGGAGGTGTACGACAGGCCGTGGCCGAAGGGGTAGCGGGGGGTGCCCTCGAAGTAGAGGTACGTCTGGCGGCTGCCGATGATGTCGTAGTCGAGGAGGTCGGGGAGGTCCGCGTCGGCCGCGTACCAGGTCTGCGGGAGGCGCCCGGCGGGGGAGACGTCCCCCGCGAGGACACGGGCCAGGGCGGTACCGGCCGCCTGGCCGCCGTGGGCGGTCCAGAGCACCGCCGGGATGTCCGCGTCGTCGACCGCGTACGGGTACGACGACGTCAGCGCGAGCACGGTGTCCGGGTTCGCGGCACGGGCCGCGCGCAGGACGCGCTCCTGGTGGGCGGGGAGGGCGAGCGTCGTACGGTCCTGCGTCTCGCGGCCGTTGATGTGCGGGTCGTTGCCCGCGACGACCACGACGGCGTCCGCCGAGGCGGCGGCCCTGCGCACCGCGTCCTCGCCGCGCTCCACGACGACGACCTCGAAGACCTCCCCGTCCCCGGCGGCGACCCGCAGAGTGCCGTCCGCGACGGAGACCGGGTGCCCGGTGGCGATGTGCCGCAGCAGGTGCCCGACCCCGTGCGGCTCCAGCCGGAACGTCTCCTGGACGAACCAGCCGCCGGGCTGGTCGGCGGACGCGCGCAGGTAGCCGTCGTCCGCGACCGACAGGTACCGCCCGTCCGGCGCGCGCAGCGTCAGCACGCCCTCGCCCCATTCCGCGAGCGCGAGTTCCGTGCCGGTCGCGCCGCAGGTCAGCGGCGGCAGGTCGGTGCGGCCCGCGAGGAGCGCCGGGTCCAGCGCGCCCTCGGCGCCGCGCACCACGTCGTCCGCCTCGGACTTCGGAACGGTCAGGAAAGTGCCGTCCGACGTCTTGAGCAGGACGCGGTCCACGCCCTCCGCGAACGTCACGCGGTCCGCTCCGAACCGCTCGTACAGGCCCTCCAGCGGGGTCGAGCGGTGGATCAACGTCCCGCTGTACCAGTCGAGTTTGCACTCGTCCGCGAGCAGCCCGACGACGGCGATCCGGCTGCCCGGCGCGAGGGGCAGCAGGCCGCCGTCGTTCTTGAGCAGGACGATCGCCTGCTCGGCGGCCTCCCGGGCGAGCGCGCGGTGGGCCGGGGTGTCGAACGCGGCGTCGGAGACGTACGGGTCGTCGGCCGGGTCGAACTCCCCGAGCCGGAAGCGGACGGAGAGCTGACGGCGGACGGCCGTGTCGATGTCGTCCTCGGTGAGCAGGCCCTGTTCCAGCGCGCCCCTGATCCGGTCGACGACCACCGGGCTGTCGGTGAAGCTGTCGACGCCCGCGCGCACAGCCGCCGCCATGGCCTCCTCGTGCGTGTCGAAATAGTGCTCGGAGTCGACCAGGTTGGAGGGCGCGCCCGCGTCGGAGCAGACCAGGAGGTCTTGGCCGGTCCAGGTGCGCAGGTGGTCGTTCAGGTACGGGGAGACGTGGTTGGGGCGGCCGTTGACCAGGTTGTACGCGGGCATGACCCCGGCGACGGCACCGGCCTCGACCGTGGCCCGGAAGGCGGGCAGGTCGTACTCGTGCAGGACGCGCGGGCGGACCGAGGACGACGAAGTGTCGCGCCGCGTCTCGTTGTTGTGGGCCAGCCAGTGCTTGAGCACGGGGGCCGTGCGCCAGTACAGGGGGTGGTCGCCGCGCAGGCCGTGCGTGTAGGCCGTCGCGATCGCGGACGTCAGGCGCGGGTCCTCCGAGTACCCCTCCTCGTTGCGGCCCCACAGCGGGTTGCGCAGCAGGTTCACCACCGGCGCCCACACGTTGAGGCCCACGCGGTCGTCGCGGGCGCGCATCGCGCGGGCCTCGCGGGAGACGGCCTCTCCGACGCGGCGCACGAGACCCGGGTTCCAGGTCGCGCCGAGGCCGACGGCCTGCGGGAAGACCGTGGCCGGACCCAACCAGGCCACGCCGTGCAGCGCCTCCTGGCCGGTGCGGAAGGCCGCGAGGCCGAGGCGTTCGACGGCCGGTACGGACTGGTGCAGGAAAGCGGTCTTCTCGTCGAGGGTCAGCCGCGACAGCAGGGCGTCGACGCGCTGGGCAAGGGCAGGTGTTTCTGCGGACACGTGGATTCCTTGGCGGAGGCGGCAACAGTCTTCGAAGCGCTTCGATGCTCGTGAGATACACAGGGAGGTGTCAAGTGGTCCGCAGAAATACAGAGAAGTTCACTCGGCCTCACTGCGACATCGAAGCGCTTCGACTACGCATCCGGATCAGGAGCGGGTCACGGCGTGCCGCCCATGGTCGTCAGCACCGAGTTGTACGCCGGCTTCTTCCCGCCGCCCGAGTTGAACAGGAGCGGGCTCTCGCCGCTGCGCCAGGAGTCGCTGTCGCGGATGCCCCAGACGGTGATGCCGGTGCAGCGCGCGACGTTGAGGCAGGCGCGGACGGCGTTGGCGTAGGCGCCCGTCCCGGCCTGCGCGATGTCCAGTTCGGTGAGCTGGACGTCCACCCCGAGCGCCGCGAAGTTCGACAGCGTCGTCTGGAAGTTCGACGGGGGGCCGCCCGCGCCGAAGTGGGACTGGAAGCCGACGCAGTCGATCGGCACGCCACGGGACTTGAAGTCGCGGACCATCCGGTAGACGCCCTGCGTCTTCGCCGAGTTCCAGTCCTCGATGCTGTAGTCGTTGTAACAGAGCTTGGCCGCCGGGTCGGCCGTGCGGGCGGTGCGGAACGCGGTCTCCAGGAAGCCGTCGCCGAGGACGTCCTTGAAGACGGAGCTGCGGGTCTGGCCGCTGCCGTTGTCGGCGAACGCCTCGTTGACGACGTCCCACGCGTAGACGCGGCCCTTGTAGTGGCCCATGAGCTGGGTGATGTGGTTGTTCATCACGCTGCGCAGGGTGTTCGCGTCCCGGATGGAGCTGACCCAGCCGGGGAGCTGGGAGTGCCAGACCGTGGTGTGGCCGCGCAGCCTCTGCCCGTGGGACGACGCCTGGCTCGCGATCCGGTCGCCGGGGCCGAAGTTGAACTGGCCCCGGGACGGTTCGACGGTGTCCCACTTCATCTCGTTCTCGGCCGTCACCTGGTTGAACTCGCGGTTCAGGATCCCGGTGTACGTGCTGTCACCGAGGCGGCCCGAGGCGACGGCGGTGCCGAAGTACCGTCCGGACTGGGCGGCCTGGGCGCCGAGGGTGGACGCCTTGACGGCGGGCGCTCCGGCTGCGATCCCGGGGGTCACCAGGGTGGTCGCGGCGATCAGCCCTAAGACGGCGGCGCGGCGTGGGCCGAGCTTGTGCAGCGGGTTCATGGTTCTCCTTGAGGACGGGTGGGGGCTGGCCGGGCGATGCCGCTGAGGGCATGGCCCGACCACGTCCACGTTCGACAGGCCGAACGTGGAGCGGCTTGTCGAGCACCTTGGATGATTGGGAAGGCGCCGGACCCCGTCAATGACCCTCGCAGGAGTCGGTATTCACCTCGAAACATTCGAAGATTTCGGGAGTGAAACATTCCGCGAAACAGCAGGTTTCCGCGCTGCCTAGCGGATGGCGGCCAGTTCGAACCAGTCGAAGCGGACGGTGCCCTCGGCCGCGTACAGTCCGACGACCCGCCCGGTGAAGCCCCCGGCGACCTCCGTCGACAGGTACCGCCCGTCCAGCGACGCGAGTTCCTCGGCCGTGCCGTCGGACAGCTCGACGCCGAACGCGATGTCGTCGGGCCCGGTGCACGGCCCGACCGGGACCGCCGGCTCCCTGACGGTGACGGTCAGCACCAACGGCCCGGCGGGCAGGGGGCGTTCGGCCACGACCGTGCACAGGGAGCCCACCCGCGCGATGACCTGGAGGCCGGTCGCGGACGCCTCGATCTCGTAGTGGTGCCGCTCGTCGAGGCGGACGGCCAGACCGCCGCGCCCCTCGGACACGTCCACGAGTGTCCGCGCCCGGCAGGCGAAGTGCCGCTGGCGGCGGCCGGTGAACACCACGTCGGGCTCGTCGAGGGAGGCGCCCCGCGCGCGGAGCGTCAGCCAGCCGGGGCGCTCCCCTGTGGTGCAGTGCTCGGCGGCCCGGTCCCGCACGGAGATCCAGGCCGGCGCGAGCACACCGTCCTCGAAGTCGTCGCGCGGCTCCCCGGCGGGGACGGGGGACAGGGGCCAGGGGAGAGCCGCCGGGTCCGACACCACCTCGCCGACCACCGGCCAGCCGTCCTCCCAGGTCACGGGGGCCAGGAAGGTCTCCCGGCCGAGGACGTGCCAGCCCGGGGTGCCGCCGCGCGGACGCACCCCCAGGAACACCGTCCACCAGGAGCCGTCGGGGCCCTGGACGAGGTCGGCGTGACCGGTGTTCTGGACGGGGTGGTCCGTGCCCCGGTGGGTGAGGACCGGGTTCGCCGGGCACGGCTCGAAGGGGCCCTCGGGGGAGGGGCCGCGCGCGATGGAGACGGCGTGGCCGCGCTCGGTGCCGCCCTCCGCGATCAGCAGGTACCAGTACGCGCCGATCCGGTACAGGTGCGGTGCCTCGGGAGCCTTCGCCCCGAGGCCGCCCGACCACACCCGGCGCGGCTCGCCCTCCGTCTTCCCGGTCGCCGGGTCCAGGCGGACCTGCGACACCCCGGCGACGGTGCACCAGCAGGTGCCGTCCTCGTCCCAGGCGAGATCGGGGTCGATCCCCGGCACGCCCGGCGCCCACACGGGGTCCGACCACGGGCCCGCCGGATCGGTGGCGGTGACGACGAAATTGCCGCCGCCCTCGGAGCAGTTGGTGACGATCAGCCAGAAACGGCCGTCGTGATGGCGCAGGGTGGGCGCGTAGATGCCGCCCGAGGACGGCATCCCGAACGGCAGCCGCACCTGCTCCGGCCGGTCCAGGACGTTCCCGATCTGCCGCCAGTTCACCAGGTCACGGCTGTGGAAGAGGGGGATGCCGGGGAAGTACTCGAAGGTGGAGCAGACGAGGTAGTAGTCGTCGCCGACGCGGCAGACGCTGGGGTCGGGGTGGAAGCCGGGGATCACGGGCGAGTACGGGACGTGCACGTCAGGGTCCTCTCGCGGGGTGGTGTTGAAGCGCTTCGATGATGAATGGCTCGAACTGGCGCCTCCGGACTCTGGACGCCATCTTCCCTTCACCCCCTAATACATCCCATGTCTGAACCCATCAGCCGCCGCGCGGCGTTGACCGGTGTGGCCGCCGTGACAGCCGCCGCGGCGATCCCGCCGGCCCTCGCGACCCCCGCCCGCGCGGCCGCCTCCCCCCAGCCGCTGCCCCTGCCACCGCTCCGGGTCCCCCAGCCCGACATGGGCGTCGAACAGCAGCCCGACGACAAGATCCGCTGGCTCCAGGACGCCAAGCTCGGCATGTTCGTCCACTGGGGCGTCTACGCGGGCCCGGCCAGGGGCGAGTGGTACATGGAGAACGCCGCCGTCACCCCGGAGAACTACCGGAAGTACCTCACCGACGCCACCCCGGAACAGTTCACCGCGAGCGCCTACGACCCCGCCGAATGGGCCCGCCTGGCGCGGGACATGGGCGCCAAGTACACGGTCCTGACGGCCCGCCACCACGAGGGGTTCGCCCTCTGGCCCTCCACGCACCCGAACGCCTGGACCGCCGGACAGGCGCCCCTGCGCAGCGACTTCATCGCCCGGTACGTCTCCGCCGTCCGCGACGCCGGATTACGCGTCGGCCTGTACTACTCGCCGCTGAGCTGGCGCTACCCCGGCTACTACGACGTCCGGGGGACCAACTGCCTGCCGAACAAGTGGGGTTACGTCACCGATCCGGCGCACAAGGAGAACGCGCGGATCATGAAGAACGAGGTGTACCAGCAGGTCAGGGAGTTGGTCACGCAGTACGGCCCGATCGACGACCTGTGGTGGGACGGCGGCTGGCTGGGCCAGACCGGCACCGACGCGGACGCCGCGTTCTTCTGGGAGCCCGGCAAGTTCCGCGACCCCGCGAACGAGTGGCCGGTGGACGCCGCGTACGGCGAGACCGACCCCGCGACGGGCAGGCCGCTCGGGCTGACGGGGCTGGTCCGCAAGCATCAGCCGGACATCGTCACCACCCTGCGCTCCGGCTGGATCGGCGACTACACCAGCGAGGAGGGCGGCTCCGTGCCGACCGGCGCCATCCGCTCGGGCAAGGTCGCGGAGAAGTGCTTCACCATCGGCGGCGCCTGGGGCTACACCGCCGGGGCGCCCGTGATGAGCTTCGGCGCCATCATGGACGTCCTCGTCAACGCGTGGGTACGGAACATGACGGTCCTGCTCAACGTCGGCCCCGACCGCACCGGCGCCGTCCCGGCCGACCAGGCGGCGGCCGTCCGCAAGGTCGGCGCCTTCCTGTCGGTGTACGGGGCGTCCGTCTACGGCACCCGGGGCGGGCCCTGGCAGCCGGTCGACGGACGGCACGGCTTCACGTACCGGGGCGACACCTTCTACGTCCACCTGCTGCCCGGCCACAGCGGCACCGCCTTCACCACCCCCGCCGTCGGGGACGCCGCCGTCACCCGCGTCTTCGACGTCGCCACCGGCACCGCTCTGCCGTACACCGTCGGCGCGGACGGCACGGTGACCGTCACCGGCATCGACCGCACGCGCAGCCCCGAGGACACCGTCGTCGGCGTCACCCTCGACCGCTCCGTGCAGCCCGCCGACATCGCCGCCGGGCGGCCCGCCACGGCGAGCAGCGAGGAGACCGGGAAGGGGAACACGGCCGCGAAGGCCGTCGACGGCTCGACCGCGACCCGGTGGTGTGCGAACGGGGGTGGCACGGGGGAGTGGCTGAGCGTGGACCTCGGGTCGCGCAGGGCGCTGACCGGAGCGCGGATCGCCTGGGAGTTCCCCTCGGTCAACTACCGCTACCGGATCGAGGGTTCCGCCGACGGGACGGGGTGGACCACGCTGGCCGACCTGACGGCCACCACGGGGACGGCCCAGGTGCAGGTGTCCGCCTTTCAGGCGCAGGCGCGGTACGTGCGGGTGACCGTCACCGGGCTGCCCTCCGGGAGCTGGGCGTCGATCCGGAGCCTGGAGGTCTACGACCGGCCCTTCACGGTGTCGTGAGAGACATGGCATGTCTGGCGCCTTGTCATAGTGGGCAAATGCCGGAAAGTTGATGAAAACGAAATCCAGTCAATCGCATTGATCCCTTCACATGCGTTGACATGGCGGACTCAAGCCCTGACCTTCGAGAGGGACGCAGTAAAACCCCCGCCTCTCACGCATCAGGGATGGGTACATGCCGCACTCGATCAACAGACGCCGCTTCCTGGGCAGTTCGACCGCAGTGGTCGCCGCCGCCCTGGCCGGAGGAGCTCTGGGAAGCGGCGTCGCGCGAGCGGTACCCGGCCCGTACACACCCGACTGGGCGTCCGTCGACCGGCATCCGGCGGCCCCCGAGTGGTTCCAGGACGCCAAGTTCGGGATCTACTTCCACTGGGGCGCCTTCAGCGTCCCCGCCTTCGGCGACGAGTGGTACCCGCGCAACATGTACCGGCCGGGCGACAACGCCCGCCAGCACCACATCGCGACCTACGGGCAGCCGACGGCCTGGCCGTACGACAACTTCATCGACGGCGCCGCCGACCTCGCGGGCGACTTCGTGCAGTTCGCGCCGAAGCTGAAGTCGGCCGACGGGAACTTCGACCCCGACGAGTGGGCGCAGCTCTTCGTCGACGCGGGCGCCCGGTTCGCCGGCCCGGTCGCCGAGCACCACGACGGCTTCTCCATGTGGGACAGCCGGGCCAACGAGTGGAACTCCGCAGCCAAGGGCCCGGGGCTCGACCTGCTGGAACTCTTCTCGACGGCGATCCGCGCCAAGGGCCTCAAACTGCTCGTCGCCATGCACCACGCGTTCAACTTCACCGGCTTCTACGAGTTCGCCCCCGCCCAGACCGACCCCTCCCTGAAGAAGCTCTACGGCCAGCTGGGAGGCGCCGCCGAGAACCAGCTCTGGTACGACAAGCTCGAAGAGGTCGTCGACCGCGCCCACCCCGACATCCTCTGGCAGGACTTCAACCTGACCGCCGTCGACGAGACCAAGCGCCTGGAGTTCCTCTCCTACTTCTACAACCAGGCCGAGAGCCGGGGCCAGGAGGTCGTCGCCACCTACAAGGACGGCATGAACGGCAAGGGTGAGGTGTTCGACTACGAGCGCGGCGGCCCGGCCGACCTCACCGCCCCCTACTGGCTGACCGACGACAGCATCTCCAGCAGCAGTTGGTGCTACACCCAGGGCATCGGCTACTACACCTTCCAGCAGATGCTGCACTCGTTCATCGACCGCGTCAGCAAGAACGGCAACGTCCTGCTGAACATCGCGCCCATGGCCGACGGCACCATCCCGCAGGCCCAGCGGGACATCCTCCTCGGCATCGGAGACCACCTGCGCCGCTTCGGAGAGTCGATCTACGCCACCCGCGCGTGGACGGCGTACGGCGAGGGGCCCACCAAGATGGGCGGTGGCTCCTTCACCACCCCGCACGCCGGGACCCCGCAGGACATCCGCTTCACCCGCGACAAGGCGGGCACCGTCCTGTACGCCACCGTCCTCGGCTGGCCCGGCGACTCCCTCACCGTCACGACGCTCACCACCGACCGCATCGACCTCTCCACGCTGGCCTCGGCGCAGCTCCTCGGCACCACCGCCGGCACCTACATCGACCTGCCCGCACCCGCGCCGAGCGCCACCGGACTGACCGTCACCCTCCCGTCGTCCGCGCCCTACCAGGCGGGCGCCTACGTCCTGAAGTTCACCTTCTCCGGCGCGATCCCCGCCCTGCGCCCCCTGAGCGGCGCCCTCGCCAGTCAGGGAGCGCGCGCCGCGAGCCTCGCCGTCGGCGCGTACACGGCGGACGGCCTGAGCGCGGCCGGACTGGAGCCGGGCGCCCTCTCGGACCTGCGCCCGGCACCCGGGTTCCAGGTGGTCGGCTACACCTCGGACGACCTCACCGGCCCCGCCCGGACGTTCACCACGGACACCTCCGGAGCGCGGATCGCCTCCCTCAAGGTCCAGTTGGTGCCGTCCGCGTACTTCAGGATCACCAACGTCACGAACGGTCTCGCCCTGGACGGCGGCGGGAACGTCGCCCCGGGTTCCGCGCTCAAGCAGTGGACCTGGGACGGCAGCCCGAACCTCCAGTGGCAGGCCGTGGAGAGCGGCGACGGCTGGTACCGGCTCGTCAACCGCACGAGCGGCCTCGTCGCCGACGGGCGGGGCGCGACGGCGGACGGCGCGACCGCCGGGCAGTCCGCGTGGACCGGCGCCGCCGAGCAGCAGTGGCGGATCGTCCACCGGGGCGACGGCCGCCACAGCCTCGCCAACCGTGTCACCGGGCTCGTCCTCGACGGCGGCGGGAACGTCGCCTCCGGCTCGGTCACCAAGCAGTGGACCTACGGCAGCAGCACCAATCTGCTGTGGACGTTCACGGCGCTGTGACGAAGCGCCGACGCTCGAAAGCCCCATCGTCCAGAAGACCAGGAGCCTCCATGCCCACCCGCACAGGCGCACGACTGCTCCGCAGACTCTCCCTCTACGCGGCCGCTCTCCTGACGGCCGCCGGGGTCACGGTGGCGGTCCAGCCCACCGCCTCCGCCGCGCCCGGCAGCCCCGCCCTCACCCCGCCGCTCGGCTGGAACAGCTGGAACAGCTTCGGCTGCGGCATCACCGAGTCGCAGGTCCGCGAGGCCGCCGACGCGATGGTCAACTCCGGGATGCGCGACGCCGGTTACCGGTACGTCGTCGTCGACGACTGCTGGTTCGACCCGCAGCGCGACAGCTCGGGCAACCTCCGCGCCAACCCGACCAAGTTCCCGAGCGGCATGAAGGCACTCGGGGACTACATCCACGGCAAGGGCCTGAAGTTCGGGATCTACCAGGTGCCCGGCGACCGCACCTGCGCCCAGGGCACCGGCGCCTACCCCGGCTCCACCGGCAGCCGGGGGCACGAGGTCCAGGACGCGAACACGTTCGCGTCGTGGGGCGTCGACTACCTCAAGTACGACTGGTGCTCCGGCGACGGCACCCGGGACGAGCAGGTCGCCCGGTTCTCGCTGATGCGGGACGCGCTGCGCGCCACCGGGCGGCCCATCGTCTACAGCATCAACCCCAACAGCTTCCACGCCATCACCGGCTCCACCTACGACTGGGGCCAGGTCGCCGACCTGTGGCGGACCACCGAGGACCTCCTCGACATCTGGCAGAACAACAACACCAACAGCTACCCGATGGGCGTCGGCAACGTCCTCGACATCAACGCCCCCCTCGCCGCCCAGGCCGGACCCGGCCACTGGAACGACCCCGACATGCTGGTCGTCGGCCGCCCCGGACTCACCCTCACCGAGTCCCGCTCCCACTTCACGCTGTGGGCGCTGATGGCGGCGCCGCTCATGGCCGGCAACGACATCCGGACCATGTCCGCCGACATCAGCGCCGTCCTGCGCAACTCCCGGCTGATCGCGGTGAACCAGGACTCGATGGGCGCGGGCGGACGCCGGGTGCGGGACGACGGGAACACCGAGGTGTTCGCGAAGCCGCTGGCCGACGGGTCCGTGGCCGTCGGACTGTTCAACCGGGGCTCCGCGACGGCGACGGTCTCCACGAACGCCGCCGAGATCGGGCTGTCCGGCGGGCCGCTCACCCTCACCGACCTGTGGACGGGCGCCACGTCGACCGGCGCGCTCTCGGCGAGCGTCCCCGCGCACGGCGTCGTCGCGTTCCGGGTGAGCGGCGGCACCCCGCTCGCCTCCACCGGCGGGCGGCTGCGCCACCCCGCGTCCGGGCGCTGCCTCGGCGTGGCCGACTCCTCCACCGCCGCCGGGGCCGCCACGGCCATCCGGGGCTGCGAGACCGCCGCCGACCGGCAGTGGACCAGCTGGGCCGGGGGTGAGGTCCGGGTCTTCGGCGACAAGTGCCTCGACGCCAACAACCAGGGCACCACCGACGGGACCCGCGTCATCACCTGGCCCTGCAACGGCCAGGACAACCAGAAGTGGACCGCAGGTTCGGACGGCACGCTGCGCAACGTCCACGCCGGACGGTGCCTCGACACCACCGGCAGCGGCACCGCCGAGGGGACGACGCTGGTGCTGTGGAACTGTGACGGGCGAGCCAGCCAGAGGTGGACCCGCAGCTGACGGCTTGGACCGACCGGCACATGGGGCGTGAACCGTCCCCCATGTGCCGGTTTTTTTATGCGCCGCCGCAGAGTTGTTTGGACCTTCTGCGCAGGTAGGCGGACAACTGATCCGACGGGAGAGTGGATCAGGACCGAGCCCGACCTGAACTCACAGAAGGGAGCGGGGCAGTGTCCCGTTCACCCCGAAAGACGCTCACCGGCGCGCTGGCCGTCGCCGCCCTGGCCGGCGGGTCGCTGGCCCTGGCCACCGGCACGGCGAGCGCCACCGTCATCCCGCGCTGCGACTCCCCTCCGCTCACGGGATGCGTGCAGATCGAGAACCAGTCGCACAACGTGAACAGCGTCCGGCTCCAGGTGATCGAGCCCAACGGGCACTCCTGGACCCGCTGCCTCACCGGCACCAACCCGGGCCGCACGAGCGCCTACCCCACCGTGTGGTTCGCCAACCACGACGCGGTCTTCACCACGGGCTACAGCGCCGGCCACTGCGAGGGCTGGTCGAAGGTCAACGACCTGCGCCCGCACTGGGACCAGCCCGACGCCTACCAGTACTGGATCCTGACCCTCCGCCAGGGCTGACCGCACCGCGACGCCTCGCCCTTTCACCCCCCTCGTTTTCCGCATCCGCTCAAGGAGACATGAAGGTGTCCGCACCCGAAACGACCACCCCCCAGCGCAGGTCGCGCCGCCGCACGCTGGCGTCCGCGATGGGCGTCGGCCTCGTCCCGCTCGTCCTGCTGGCCTCCGCCGGCAACGCCTCGGCGCAGACCTGGTGCTTCAAGGACGACGGCGCCAGCTACCGCACCGGCGACACCACCTGGGCCAAGCCCCAGATACAGGCCCCGCACACCTGGCAGGACTGGGTCTGGCGCGGGCCCACGTTCCGCTGCCCCACCAACGCCCCCAGTTGCGGCTACGCCTGGCAGGAGTCGAAGACGTCGGGCTGGCAGTGGTCGATCGGCCTCAAGGTCTCGGTCAACATCCCGTTCGTCAACAAGCTCGTCGACGTCACCCCTTCGTACGGGCGCAACGGCTCGACGACCACCTCGTTCACCTTCAGCACGAACCTGAGCCCCGGGCAGTACGCCCAGCCCATCCAGGTCGTGGAGCGCCGCTGGACCCAGGGCGACTACGTCGGCGCCTTCCGCACCGACGGCACCACGTGCAACGACGGCTCCGGCCTCAAGCGGTTCTGGTGGGACGGCAACTACGAGTTCGGCAAGTGGAGCGCCGACCTCAGGGTCAACGACTACGGCACGTACAACATCTGGCGCTGACGCCACCACAGACCGCCCGGCCCCGCGACAGCTGATCCCCCCTCCACGTCGCGGGGCCGGGCTGCCCGGCAGGACATCCGGACAGACCCGCAAGGAACCCCTCTCATGAACCCGCGCCGCCTCTCCCGTGCCGCTTCCCGTGCCGCGCTGCCCGCAGCCGCCGCCGTGCTGTGCGGCCTGCTGGCCTCCTGCTCCCCGAGTGGCGGCGCCGCCTCGACGGCCGCATCCGCACAGCGCGTCACGGTCGTCCCGCCGTCCGTCTCCCCGGCCCCCAGCCCCTCCATGAAGACCGCGCCCACCTCCCGGCTGTGCGCCGTCCTCGACACGGCCGTCGCCCGCCAGGTGCTGACCGACCCCGTGCTCGTCCCGCGTGTGGCCCCCCTCAAGGGCACCGCACCCGACGCGTGCAGCTACGCCTCCGGCGACCGCACGAGCATGCTGACGCTCAACCCGTCCAGCCGCTCGTACGCCGCCGAGGTCTCCGCCGCGCACAGCCTCGCCGCCGACCCCGCGTCGGCCGGCATGCGCGAGGTGAAGTCCACCCGGGTCACCGGCCTGGGCGAGGCCGCGTTCGTCGAGACCACCGAGGTCCTCCAGCCGCCCCAGACCGTCACCTTCGTCGTCTGGCACAGCGGCTCCCGCGTCTGGGTCCTCACCCTCGCCCGGCCCCTCGGCCCGAAGAACGACGCGGACAAACTCGTCCCCGTGGCCCGCCGGCTCACGGCTCGCCTTCCCGGCTGACGGCTCTGCGCGCAGAGCCGGGACGGCTTCGCGCACGAAGAGGCCGGCCCGGCGGCGGCTTCCCGCGGAGGGAGGGGCCCTCGGCACCGCGACCCGGCGCGCGCACCGGCCGCCCCAGCCCCTCGGCCCGAAGAACGCCACCGGGCACCTCGTCCCTTACCCCCTCTTCCCCGCTGCCCCGGTCACTCCGAGCGCAACGGCAGCCGTAGCCGTACCCGGTAGCCGCCCTCCGGGGTCGGGCCCGCTTCGAGCGTGCCGTGCAGGAGGTCGGCGCGTTCGCGGAGGCCGATGAGGCCCTGGCGGGAGCCGGGCAGGGGGAGGGA
>DATCQX010000702.1:0-10553 GCA_036569285.1 Streptomyces sp. | reverse complement strand
GACTCGATGGGCTTGCGGTCTGCCATGTGCGGGGTCTCCTGCCGTGCCGTACGCGAACGCACCGTGAGTGCGGCGTGGGGCCAGCCTAAGCACAGGTCGGATCTTGAGGGAATGGGTGGATTTTCCGGGGGTGGCCGGTGGGGTGCGGAGGGAAGGGCGGGGTGCAGGGGGTGGGGTACGGGTGGGGGTACTTGGGAGGGAGACTTCCTACCCGTAGTACTTCCTGCGTACGACCCTCAGGGCAACCCCCGCCGCGACGAGGCAGCCCGTGACCGCCGTCAATCCCGCGACACCCGGCCGAAGCCCCGTACCGGCGAGTTCGTGGACCTCGGCTACGGGCGAACCGGTCTCGTGCGGAGAGGCGGGCGCGGTGGACCCGGAGGCCGCCTGGACGGTGAAGCGGTACGCGTTGGACTGGCCGACCCACTCACCGTCGTCACCCCTCTTCTGGACGACGGCGGCGCGGGCGGTGATGTCGTTGGCGACGGCGTCGGAGGTGAGGGAGAGGCGGAGCTTCACGGTGAGGGTGCGGTGGGCGGGGACGGAGAAACCGGTGAACTCGGGGCTGACGGGGACGCCGTCGGGGTTGTCGTCAGAGGTGTCGTCGGGAGTGCCGTTGAGGGGGCCGACGGGGGTGCCGTCGCCTGCGTCGGACTCGCGGGGCGTGCCACCTTCTTGGCTCCCTGCACCTTGTCCGCTCCCGGTGCCTTTGCCGTGCCCGGCGTCTGCGGTGCCCTCCGCGTTTTCACCGAATGGGCCCACCAGTTCGTCCGCGTCGGTCTCCTCGAACCGTACCGCGCGGGGCAGTTGGCCGTCGTAGAACTCCAGCCGGGCCTGTCCCGCCTTCAACTCCCGGCGCCCGTCGACCAGTACGACCACGGGGTGGACGTCGGTGCAGTCCCGGCCGGTGGTGTTGACGAGGTCGAGGTACCAGACCCCGTACCCGCCGCCCGCCTCGTAGCTCTCAGGTCCACCCCGTAGCCGGGCGGTGAGGGGGAAGTCACGGGCGTCGGGGGCAGCGCAGGCGGGCGCCTCGGCCGCCTGCGCGGGGAGAGCAGCGGGGCCCAGGAGGAGGGCTGGGACGGGGGTGGCCAGGAGGGCGGGGCCGAGGAGGACGGGGCCGAAGACGGACCCGGCGAGTCGGCGGGCGAGGGACGGGCAGGGTCGCATGGTCACGTGAGCCTGCCGCAGGGGGGCCGGGATTCGGCGGTGGCGCTCCGGTGGGGTGTCGGAGTCCATTCGTTCAGCTCATATGACGTACACATGATTGGCGTGCGAAGGCGCGAGGCACGAAGGCGCGAGGCACGAAGGCGCGAGGCACGTGAGGGCGCCGCCGAAGCAGCACGTCAGTCCCGTACCCCTCCGGAGCCACACCCCCTACCTCTCAGGCCCTACCCCCTCCCGAACACCGGCCCCAGCCACAGCTGCGCCGCCCCCGCCGCGACGGCCCACGCTCCACCCCCGGCGACCCGCACCGGCACGTCCTCCCCCACCACGGCGGACACCCCTTCCACGAACACCTCCGGCGCCTGCGCGATCCGCCGCCCGCCCAGCAGCACGTGGTCGATGTCGAGCAGCCCGACGAGGTTCGCGGCGCCCACCCCCAGTACCCGGGCCGCCTCCCGCAGATCCCCCCGGCCGAGGGCGGCGAGGCACAGGACCTCGACGCAGCCGGACTTCCCGCAGGGGCAGAGGGGGCCGTCGAGCAGGATCACCTGGTGGCCGAACTCCCCCGCCCCGGTCCGCGCGCCCCGGTGCACACGGCCGTCGACGACCAGCCCGGCGCCGAGGCCGGTACCGAGGTGGAGATAGGCGAAGGAACCCCGCTCCCGCTCCCCGCCGGCCTCCCTCTCCCAGGCAGCCCGTCCCTCCAGGGCGGAGTCTCCCTCCTCGCCGGAACCCCACTCCCTGGCAGACCCAGCAGCCCCGGCAGGCTCAGCATCCCGGTCAGCTCCCTCGCCTCCGGCAGTACCCCCCTCCCCCGTGAGAGCCAGCCCGAGCGCGGCGGCATTGGTGTCCTTGTCCACCACGACCGGAACCCCCAGCTCCCGCGCGAGGACGTCCCGTAGGGGAAACCCCTCCCAGTCCGGAAACCCGGTGACCCGCCCGAGCACCCCGCGCGCATGGTCGAGCGGCCCCGGAAGGGCGATCCCCACCCCCAGAAGTCCTATGACCCCGTCCCCGAGCACCCCCCGCACCTCACGCACCACGCCCCCTACGACCTCGGAGGTACCCGCCCCCAGGTCCAGCGGGGTACACCGCTCGGCGACGACCCGCCCGTCCAGCCGGACGAGTACCACCCTCAGCTCGTCCCGGTCGAGGTGCGCCCCGACCGCGTGCCCGGCCTCGGGGACGAGCCGCAGGACGGTACGGGGCTTGCCGCCGGTGGACGCCCGGTGCCCGGCCTCCGCCGCGAGCCCTTCTTCCCGCAGCCGTGCCGTGATCTTGCTGACGGCCTGCGGGGTGAGCCCGGTCCGCTCGGCGAGTTCGAGGCGGCTGATGCCGTCGGCGCCGGCCGTGCGCAGCAGGTCGAGCACGAGCGCGGTGTTGTGCCCTCGCAGGGCGAGGAGGTTGGCGCCGACCGCACGGCTCACCGCGCCGCTCACCGTCGTCCGGTTCACCGCGCTCCCGTCAGCCATCGGGCCCACCCTGTGAGCCCCCGTGGTACTCCCGGGGTCGTTCGTCCTGTTCACGTCTCCATTCTCGCCCGTACTTGCACTTTGGCAACAGCGTTGCGAAAGTGGACGGCATGAGTACTGGCGCTGCTGCGAACCCCCTCCGCGTGGGCCTGGTCGGCTACGGCCTCGCGGGCTCCGTCTTCCACGCCCCGTTGATCACCGCGACGAAGGGCCTGGCCCTCGACACGGTCGTCACCTCGAATCCGGAACGCCAGGCGCAGGCGAGCGCCGAGCACCCGGGCGCCCGGATCGCGGCGACGCCGGACGAACTGTTCGCGCGAGCGGGCGAGTTGGACCTGGTGGTGATCGCCTCCCCTAACAAGACCCATGTCCCGCTGGCCACCGCCGCCCTCGACGCCGGGCTCCCGGTCGTCGTCGACAAGCCGGTCGCGGGCACCGCCGAGGAGGCCCGTACGCTGGCCGCGCTCGCCGACGAACGCGGTCTGCTGCTGTCCGTCTTCCAGAACCGCCGCTGGGACAACGACTTCCTGACCCTCAAGGGGCTCCTCGCCGACGGCGCGCTGGGGGACGTCTGGCGGTTCGAGTCCCGC
The DNA here is from genome assembly GCA_036569285.1 of Streptomyces sp. Lineage (GTDB taxonomy): Bacteria > Actinomycetota > Actinomycetes > Streptomycetales > Streptomycetaceae > Streptomyces. The sequence continues at coordinate 7,324 of DATCQX010000702.1, read as the reverse complement.
TTCGAGCGCTGGCGTCCGCTGCCGAAGGGCGGCTGGCGAGAGTCGGGCGACCCGGCAGAGATCGGAGGTCTGCTGTACGACCTGGGCAGTCACGTCGTCGACCAGGCACTGGTCCTCTTCGGCCCCGTGACCTCGGTGTACGCCGAGTCGGACATCCGCCGGCCGGGCGCCGAGACCGACGACGACACGTTCATCGCGCTGACGCACGCGAACGGCGTCCGCTCCCATCTGTTCATGACCGCGACGACCGCCCAACTGGGCCCGCGGTTCAGGGTGTTGGGGTCGAAGGCGGGGTACGTGAAGTACGGGCTCGACCCGCAGGAGGCGGCGCTGCGGGAGGGCGCGCGGCCGGGGGCGGGCTGGGGCGTGGAGCCCGAGGAGCTGTGGGGGCGGATCGGCGCTGGGGAATCGCCGGTGACCGGGGGCGGCGAGGCCGTGCCGACACTACCTGGGGACTACCCCGCCTACTACTCTGCGGTGACCGAGGCACTGGTCGGCGACGGTCCGAACCCGGTGCCCGGGATCGAGGCGGCTGCCGCCCTCGACGTCCTGGAGGCGGCCCGCCGTTCGGCACGAGAAGGATTGACGGTGACCCTGTGATGGCGACCCCCGAGATCACCCCGAGCCTGGAGGAGCTGGAGGCGCAGGAACGCCGCCTGGTCTTCCGGCAGTTCACCCACGAGGACGCCTGGGCGCTGGGCTCGCTGCTGGTGGAGCTGGCCCGTGAGCGGCAGGCGCCGGTGGCGATCGACATCCACCGCGCGGGGCAGCAGCTCTTCCACGCCGCGCTGCCCGGTTCGGCTCCCGACAACGACGCGTGGATCGCCCGCAAGCGCCGGGTCGTCGAGCGGTACAGGTCGGCGTCATACCTGGTGGGGATGCGGTTCAGGGCGAAGGGATCGAGCTTCGAGGAGTCCTCGCGGCTGGACCCCGACGAGTACGCGGCGCACGGCGGGTCGTTCCCCATCACCGTGGAGGGCGTGGGCGTGATCGGGGCGGTGACGGTGTCGGGGCTGCCTCAGCTGGAGGACCACAGGTTCGTCGTGGAGGCACTGGAGGAATTCCTGAACAAGGGCTGAACCGCTCTCGGCGGTTCAGCGGGCGCCTTCATTTCGTGAGGGCGCCCTTTCCGCAGACGTCATTCTTCACGGGCGTCCTTTTCTCACGCGTCCTTGAATTCCTGCCGCTGCCGCCCGAGCCCTTCGATCTCCAGCTCCACGACATCCCCGGAACGGAGATAAGGCTTGGGCTCGGGCGCTCCCAGAGCCACCCCGGCGGGCGTCCCGGTATTGATGACGTCTCCGGGATAAAGGGTCATGAACTGGCTCACGTACCGCACGACCTCACCCACCGGGAAGATCTGCTCGGCCGTGGTCCCGTTCTGCTTCAGCTCGCCGTTGACCCACAGTTTGAGGGCGAGGTCCTGCGGGTCGGGGATCTCGTCGGCGGTCACCAGCCACGGCCCGAGCGGGTTGAACGTCTCACAGTTCTTCCCCTTGTCCCAGGTGCCGCCCCGCTCGATCTGGAATTCCCGCTCCGACACGTCGTGCGCCACCGCATAACCGGCGACATGCGCGAGTCCGTCCTCGGCGGATTCCAGATAACGGGCGGTGCGCCCGATGACGACCGCCAATTCGACCTCCCAGTCCGTCTTCACGGAACCGCGCGGCACGAGAACGGTGTCATAAGGCCCTACGACGGTGTCCGCGGCCTTGAAGAAAATCACCGGCTCGGCGGGCGGCTCCGCTCCGGTCTCCCGGGCGTGGTCGTGGTAGTTGAGCCCGATGCAGACGATCTTCCCGATCCGCGCGAGAGGCGGCCCGACCCGTTCCGCGTCGGCGTCGAGGGCGGGCAGTTCACCGCCGGCCACGGCGTCCCGGACCCGCGTCAGGGCCGCCGCGTCCGCGAGGAGGGCGCCGTCGACGTCGTCCACGATCCCTGAGAGATCCCGTAGTACTCCGGCGGTATCCAGCGCAGCGGGGCGCTCCGCTCCCGGTGTACCGACTCGCAGCAGCTTCATGGCCGTGCCTCTCCCTCACTGGCGATGCGCGTCCCCGGCAACGCCAGTCGTCCGATGTCTGATCGATCCTCCGATCTCCTCGTTCAGTAGGCAATACCCCGTTCATCCACTGGACCGGGGTATCGGGGTTCACCTGTAGAGCAGCACCCGCTCCGCCGTCCCCCACGCCGTGCTCGTCACGATGTAGAGCGCGGCGGCCAGCGGTACGACGGCGACGCTCACCAGTGTGAAGAACGACATGAACGGCATCACCCGGGTCATCGCGCCGAGCCCCGGCACCGCGCCGTCCGGGTCCAGCGGCATGCTCGTGCTCATGGTGCGGCGGCTGTGCCGGTACCCGAACCAGGCGACGACCGCGACGAGGGCGAACAGTCCGAGGTAGACGAGGCCCGCGGGGCCGAACAGCCCGCCGTCGCCCAGCGCGTCGGTCCACCGGTCGCCCAAGGGGGCGGCCAGCAGCTCGTGTTGGAGCAGGCCGTTGGCCTCGCCGCCGATCGTGGGGCGGGAAAAGAGGGTGAACAGGAGGAAGAACACGGGGAGTTGGAGCAGGCTCGGCAGGCATCCGGCGAGCGGGGACACCCGTTCCTTCGTGTGCAGTTCCAGTACCGCGCGCTTGAGCCGCTCCGGGTCCTTGGCGTGTTTCCTGTTCAGTTCGGCGATCTTCGGCTGGAGGGCCTTCCGGGCGTTCTGGCCTCGCGCGGAGGCCCGGGACAGGGGGTGGACCAGGAGTCGTACGAGCAGGGTCAGCAGGATGATCGCGGCGGCTGCGGCCGAGGTCTGGAAGAGCGGTTCGAGCAGGTCGGCGAACCGCTCGACCAGGGACGCGAAGACGGACATGGTGAGCCCTCCGGGGGTCTCGTCGTGCCGGGGGTGGGGGTGGTGCGGCGGCATGACGAACCCACGCGGGGCACGCGGGTACTACTCGGTGACTCGGCCCATGGCCTGGCCCGTGACCTGCGGGTGCCCTACGCGGATGTCGTCCGGAGGGCGTGGCCGGGCGCTCGGGGGCGGGCGCGGCCCGAGGCGTCGGGGTCGCGCTGGGGCAGGAAGGCCGTCCGGCGGGCGCGGTCCCGTATCGCCGTGCGGACGCGGGTGCCCGGGACGGGCGGGGCGCAGCGGGCGCCGAGGAGGCAGCAGACGGCGAACGCCGAGCCGATCGCGGCGGCGACCGCGAGGGCGGTGAACAGGGTGCCGGTGTCGAGGAGGAGGGTGCCGGTGAAGAGGACGAGGAGGGCGGCGAACGTCCGTACCGGGGACCGGCCCTGGAGACGCTCCATCGTTCACTCCCCCCGCCGTCGCCCGGCCCTTCTCGGTGCCGGTCTGATCACTGCTTGTGTCTTGAAGACGAGCGGGGCCGGCGAGTGGTTCCCGCACCGGACGATCTTTTTTCTCGGTTCCGAGGCTCGCCCACGCTCAGCTCCGACGCCCGCCCCTCTCGGCTCCGACGCTCACTTCCTCAGCTCCGAGGCTCGCCCCTCAGCTCCGGGACGCGCTGGACACCAGCCTCCCCCACACCACCAGCCGGTACCGGGACGTGTACTCCGGTGTGCAGGTCGTCAGGGTCACGTACGTCCCAGGTATGTCGTACCCGTACCCCGGGTGGACGGTGGAGCGGGGTACGACCCGTAGTACCCCGGAGTCACGGGCCGAGGTCTGCGGCAGGACACGGTCGACGGTGTACGTGTACCGCATGGTCGCCGTCTCCACCAGGACCGCGTCCCCGCGCCGGAGCCGGTCGAGCCGGCGGAAAGGCTCGCCGTGGGTGTTGCGGTGGGCGGCGAGGGCGAAGTTGCCCTGTGCGCCGGGCTGCTGGGTGCCGGGGTAGTGACCGGCGTACCCCTTGTCGAGGACGTCCCGCTTGTCGATGCCCTCGGCGATCGGGACACGGACGCCGATACGGGGGAGGACGAGGACGGCGTACGCCTGGGAGCGGCGGGGCGCCGGCGTCGTACGCGGTGAAGTGCCGCTGCTGGAGGGGGAGTTGCCGGACGTCTCCTGGAGGATCTCCGCCCCCGGGGAGCCGCCCCCGTCCGCCCCTCCACTCCCCCACCGCCGCTCCAGCGCCCGGACCTCGCGCTCGGCGCCCACTCTGGCCTCCTGGTTGGTCCACCACAGCTGGTGGACGACGAGCAGCAGGACCAACACACCGGCGGTGACGAGGAGTTCGGCGCCGGTCCACAGGAGGCGCCGGCATCGGGCGCGGCGACGAGGGGCCCGATGCCGCACGGCACGGTGAGACACGGCACGGTCAGGCAGGGCACGGCGGCGCGCGGCGCGGCGCCGTCCGGCGGAATCCGGCACGCGGGATCACCTCCGCCCCTCCGGGTCCACGGACGATAAGGGCTGCGGGCGGAAGTCTCCAGGCCCGAATGCGCGCGGTGTCGCGTTCGTACTCTCGAACCCTTTCTCCACGGGTTTGCGAAAGTAGTGTCAAAACTCTCGACAACACGCACGTCACATCCGATGCTTCCTGTCACACCCCCACGGGGCCGGTCAGGACGTCCGGCCCTCCCCACCACCGTCGATCGACGACGATCGAAGCGGAGTAGCCATGATCCGACGCAGAACCCTGCTCGCTGCCACGGGCGGCGCCTTCCTCGGGAGCGCCCTGGCCAGTGGTACAGCCCACGCCGACGCGACCATTGCCGTCAACCCCTCGACGACGTACGGCACTTGGGAGGGCTGGGGGACGTCCCTGGCCTGGTGGGCGAACGTCTTCGGCGGGCGGGACGACTTCGCGGACATCTTCTTCACCACCAAGTCGACGACGTACAACGGCACTTCGCTCCCCGGCCTGGGTCTGAACATCGCCCGCTACAACCTGGGCGCGTGCAGTTCGAACTCGGTGGGCGGCGAGTCGATGGTGGCCTCGCCCAACATCCCGGCGTTCAAGCAGATCGAGGGCTACTGGCAGGACTGGAACAACGAGGACCCCGCCTCCTCGTCGTGGAAGTGGACGGCGGACGCCACGCAGCGGGCGATGCTCCAGAAGGCGGCCTCGCGCGGTGCGACAACCGAGCTGTTCGCCAACTCCCCCATGTGGTGGATGTGTTCGAACCACAACCCGTCCGGCGCTTCGGGCGGCGGCAACAACCTCCAGACCTGGAACTACCGCCAGCACGCCTCCCACCTCGCGGCGGTCGCCCTGCGCGCCAAGAACAACTGGGGCGTGAACTTCGCGACCGTCGAGCCGTTCAACGAGCCGGCGTCGTCCTGGTGGACGTCGACCGGGACGCAGGAGGGCTGTCACATGGACGCGAGCGTCCAGGCCGCCGTACTCCCCTTCATGCGCAGCGAGTTGGACAAGCGCGGGCTGACCGGCACGAAGATCGCCGCGTCGGACGAGAACACCTACGACCTGGCCCGCACCACGTGGGGATCCTTCTCCAGTACCGCCAAGGGGTACGTCGACCAGGTCAACGTCCACGGCTACCAGGGCTCGGGCGGCCGGCGCGACCTGCTGTACACGGACGTGGTGACCACGGCCGGCAAGAAGCTGTGGAACTCCGAGACCGGTGACGGCGACGGCACCGGCCTGACCATGGCGAGCAACCTGCTCACCGATCTCCGCTGGCTGCACCCCACCGCCTGGGTCTACTGGCAGGTGATGGACCCGACGCCGGCCTGGGCCATGATCACGTACGACGCGAACACGCTCGCGGCGGGCGCCGTACAGACGAAGTACTACGTGATGGCCCAGTTCAGCCGGCACATCCGCCCGGGTATGACGATCCTCGACACGGGGGTGGGCTACGCCGCCGCGGCTCTCGACAGGTCGGCGGGCCGTCTCGTGATCGTCGCGGCGAACACGTCGACGTCGGCGCAGACGCTGACCTTCGACCTGTCCCGCTTCACCTCCGTCTCCGGCGGCTCCGGGGGTGTTGTCCCCCGCTGGAACACGGTCACGACCGGCGGCGGCGACCTCTACACGGCGCGCACCGACATCCGGCTCTCCGGCAAGTCGGTCGCGGTGCCGTTCGCGGCGAAGTCGGTGCAGACGCTGCAGATCGACGGGGTGGTGGTGTAGCTCGGAGGTATTACGGGTCGTAGGGGGCGGCCGGGGCTGGGCGTGCGGGCGGCCAGGGGCTGGGCATGCGGGCAGCCGGCCACCCGTACGACCCGTACAACCGGCCACTCGCGCGGGCTTCGGGCTGGGAGCCGACGGGTTCCGTACACCCGTACACCCCGTACGCCCCGTACACCCGGCAACCTGCACGCCCCGTACACCCGTAACCCCGACGGCGTACCTCCTCGGGCCGGCCCGAGGAACCCACCCCGGCCTGCGGATACCTCACCTTTGTCACCGCCGCGCAGTACCGTGTCGTCCATGCGCCCCGACACGCCCGCCGAGAACGTCGACCACACCGCCGAAGCCGCCCGCCTGGAACGCACCGTCGGCCTCCACCCGGAGGACGCGGAACCGCTCCTGCTGCGGGCGGCGGCCCATCTGGAACTGGCCGGCGACCGCCCCGCGGCAACAGCTCTCTACGACCGCCTGCTGGCGACCCCGGACACCCTGGACGCCCCGCACCTCACCCGTGCCCTCAAGGCGGCCAACCTCTGGGAGTACGGCCACGAGGCCGAGGCCCGCGCGATCATCGACGGCATCCGCGCGGCGGCTCCGCGCGACCCGGCGCCGTGGGTGATCGTCGCCGAGGCCCTGGAGTCGCACGACGAACTGGAGCAGGCGGAGGCGACGTTCACGGAAGCGGCCCGCCTCCTCTTCACGGACGACTCCGAACCCCCCTACTCCGCGCACCCGTTGCTCTTCGGCCGGCACCGCGTACGGCGCATGCTGGGCGCCGAGCACGACGACTGGGACCGCCTCGCCGACACCCTCCACACCTCCCCGATCACCCTCGACGAACTCCACGACCCCAAGCGGGTCTGGTCGTTGGGCTCGGAGAACCCCGCGGAGCTGGAGGCCGAGATCTCCCGGCTGCGCGCCGAACTCGGCGCCTACCGCGAGGAGTTGTCCCGCCCGTTCCCCGTCGCGATCCTCCACTGGCCCGCCCCCGAGCTGACAGAACTCCTCACGGCGTACCCCGACCTCGCCACCGAATACCCCTCCCACACCGCCCACTTGTCGACCATAGAGTCCTCCCTCCGCGAACTCTCCACCTCCGGCACCCCCAACCTCGGCATCGTCACCGGCACGGTCCCGTCGTACGAGGCCTTCGCGGCGTCCGAGGGCGCGTCCCCGTCCGACCCGACCCTCCTCCCCCAGTACGCGACGACCCTCGCGGCCCGGGGTCGAGCGGTGGCTTGGCCGCCGCAGCGGGGGGCGGGGTGCTGGTGCGGGTC
>DATCQX010000701.1:0-5749 GCA_036569285.1 Streptomyces sp. | reverse complement strand
GGCCCGGCATCGGTGACACCGACGACAGCACCGCCACACCCCACCCACCCGCACCCACACCCCGCAGCCCTGGACACCCCCGTCCCCTGCCCCCTCTGCGGCTCCCCCGACACAGAGTTGCTCAGTCGGTTCTCCTCCACTGCCTGTAAGGCTTTGCGCCGCTGCCGGGCCTGTCTCGAACCGTTCGATCACTTCAAGGAGTTGTGATGGCCCGATTCCACGCGCTCCGGGTGACGGAGGTCGAGCGGTTGACGGATGACTCGGTGGCGTTGACGTTCGCGGTGCCGGAGGGGCTGCGGGAGGCGTACCGGTATGCGGCGGGACAGCATCTGGCGGTGCGGCGGCGGATAGACGGCGTGGAGGTCCGGCGGACGTACTCGATCTGCTCGCCGGCGCCGGAGCCGGGCGGGGAGGGGCCGAGGGCGTTGCGGGTGGGGGTGCGGTTGGTGGAAGGGGGCGCGTTCTCGACGTACGCGGTGAAGGAGATCGCCGTCGGGGACGAGGTGGAGGTGATGACCCCGGCCGGCCGTTTCACGCTGGAACCGTCGCCGGGCCTGTACGCGGCGATCGTCGGGGGCAGCGGCATCACCCCGGTGCTGTCGATCGCCGCGACGCTCCTCGCGCGGGAGCGCACCGCGCGGTTCTGCCTGGTCAGGAGTGACCGGACGGCGGCGTCGACGATGTTCCTGGAGGAGGTGGCCGACCTCAAGGACCGCTACCCGGACCGCTTCCAGCTGGTGACGGCGCTGTCGCGGGAGGAACAGCAGGCGGGCCTGCCGTCCGGGCGCCTCGACCGCGACCGTCTGACGACCCTGCTCCCGGCGCTGCTCCCGGTGGACGCGGTGGCGGGCTGGTTCCTGTGCGGACCGTACGGCCTGGTGACGGGCGCGGAACAGGCCCTGCGCACGCTGGGCGCCCCCCGCGACCGGGTCCACCAGGAGATCTTCCACGTGGACGACGCCCCCGCCCCGCCCCGCCCGGCCGCCCCCGCGCACAGCACGCTCACGGCGCGGCTGGACGGCCGTAGCGGCACCTGGCCCGTGCGGGACGGCGAGTCGCTGCTCGACACGGTCCTGCGGGTCCGCCCCGACGCGCCCTACGCCTGCAAGGGCGGCGTCTGCGGCACGTGCCGCGCGTTCCTCGTCTCCGGCGAGGTCCGCATGGACCGCAACTTCGCGCTGGAGCCGGAGGAGACGGAGGCGGGGTACGTCCTCGCGTGCCAGTCGCGTCCGGTGACGGAGGGGGTGGAGGTGGACTTCGACAAGTGAGCGAGGGGGGGAGCCGACGCCCAGACCGCACCCCGGCCGGCGTTCCAGTCGGCGCCCCGATTGGCGTTCCCTTCCACTAGAACCTGTTCTATCTTGACGGTCCGTCAGATATGGCTGCCGGACCCGTCGGGAGGACAACGCCGTGGACTTCACCTTCAGCGAGGAACAGCAGGCGGCGGCCGAAGCGGCCCGGGGTGTGTTCGCGGGGGTCGCGCCGGACGGGGTGCCGTCGCCGGCGAAGACTCAGGGGCGACCGGTCGCCGAGGGGTTCGACCGTGAGCTGTGGGCGAAGCTCGCCGACGCGGACCTCCTCGGCCTGCTGCTGAGCGAGGAGTACGGCGGCGCCGGGCTCGACGTCATCGCGCTGTGCCTGGTGCTGCGGGAGTCCGGGAAGGTGCTGGCGCGGGTGCCGCTGCTGGAGAGTGTGGCCGCCTGCGCCGCCGTCCAGGCGTATGGCTCGGCCGAGTTGAAGGAGGCCGTGCTCGCGCGGGCCGGGCGGGGGGAGACGGTTCTGACCGTCGCCGCGAACGGCCGCACCGGGCACGACGGGGCCGAACTCGCGGTGAGTGCGCGGGCGGACGGTGCGGAGTGGGTGTTCGACGGGGTGCAGACGACGGTGCCGTGGGCGTTCGACGCGGACCTCGTCGTCGTCCCGGCGCATGTCTCCGACGGGCGGGCGGTGGTGGGGGTCGTGCCGCGCGGGGATGTGGTGCTGGCGGAGCAGGTGTCGACCGCCGGGGAGCGGGTGGCGGAGGTGCGGCTGGAGTCGGTGCGGGTCGCGGGGGCGTATGTCGTGGAAGAGGAGGGGGCGTGGGAGTGGCTGCGGGGAGTGCTGGCGGTCGGGACCTGTGCGGTGGCGCTGGGGCTGGGGGAGAGGGTGCTGCGGATGACCGCCGACTACACGGCGAAGCGGGAGCAGTTCGGGTATCCCGTCGCGACGTTCCAGGCGGTTGCCGTGCAGGCCGCCGATCGGTACATCGATCTGCGGGCGATGGAGGTGACGCTGTGGCAAGCCGCGTGGCGGATCGCCTCCGGGACGCGGGGGGCTCTGCCGGTTGCCGGGGATGTGGCGGTGGCGAAGGTGTGGGCGGCGGAGGGGGTGCGGAGGGTTGTGCAGACGGCTCAGCACCTGCACGGGGGGTTCGGGGCCGATGCGGATTATTCGCTGCATCGGTATCACGCCTGGGCGAAGCAGGTTGAGCTGTCGCTGGGGGCCGCAGGGGGGTATGAGGAGGCGTTGGGGGAACTGTTGGCGGCACATGCTCTGGGGTGAGATCAGATGCCTACTGGGGTGCCGAAGACAGTCGGACGGCGGGTGCGGCACCCCTGAAAGACCTTGCGGGACCGCAAGGTGTGCGGCCCCGCCCTCGGTCCCTGGTGTCAGACCACCACGCCCGGGTCGCCCGAAGGCCTTACCACCGGCCGGCCCGCCGCCTCCCACACCTGCATGCCGCCGATGACGTTGACGGCGTCGATGCCTTGTTGGACGAGGTAGGCGGTGACTTGGGCGGAGCGTCCGCCGGAGCGGCAGATGACGTTGACGGGGGCGTCCTCGGGGGCCGCTTCGGTCAGTTCGCCGTAGCGGGCCATGAAGTCGCTCATGGGGATGTGCAGCGCACCGGCGGCGTGACCCGCCTGCCACTCGTCGTCCTCGCGGACGTCCAGCAGGAAGTCGCCGTCCTTGAGGTCAGCGACCTCGACCGTGGGCACACCAGCTCCGAAACTCATGCACCCGACGCTACCCGAACCCCGCGCCGGACCGGACCGACGACCACCGATCTCACACCCCGGGGACCGGAAAAGGTCACGCCGGTGGCTGTCCGAGCAGCTCCGCCAGCTCGCGTTCGCGGTTCGCGACGTCCGCGAGGAGTTGTTCGGCGATCTCCTCCAAGAGGCGGTCGGGGTCGTCCGGGGCGAGCTTCAGCATGGAGCCGATCGCGCTGTCCTCCAGTTCGCGGGCGAGGGCCGCGAGCATCTCCTTGCGCTGGGCGAGCCATTCGAGGCGGGCGTAGAGGACGTCGCCGGGGGCGGGTTCGCGTTCCGGGGGGACCGGGCCCGCCGCCCACTCCTCGGACAGCTCCCGCAGCAGGGCCTCGTCGCCACGGGCGTACGCGGCGTTCACGCGGGTGAGGAACTCCTCACGGCGCAGCCGTTCCGTGTCCTCCTGGGCGAGGTCGGGGTGGGCCTTGCGGGCGAGGTCGCGGTAGAGCCTGCGGGCCTCGTCGCTGGGGCGTACGCGTTCTGGGGGGCGGACGGGTTGTTCCGTGAGCATCGCTACGGCCTCCGGGAACAGGCCGTCGCCGTCCATCCAGCCGTGGAACAGTTCCTCGACGCCCGGCATGGGCATGACTCGGGCTCTGGCCTCCTGGGCTGCGCGGAGGTCCTCGGGGGTGCCGGTGCGGGCGGCTCTCGCCTCGGCGATCTGGGCGTCCAGTTCGTCGAGGCGGGTGTACATCGGGCCGAGTTTCTGGTGGTGGAGGCGGGAGAAGTTGTCGACCTCCACACGGAAGGTCTCCACCGCGATCTCGAACTCGATCAGTGCCTGCTCTGCGGCGCGGACGGCCTGCTCCAGCCGCTCCTCGGGCCGCGCGGGCTCAGCCTCAGCTTCGGGGGTCGTCACCCGCTCAGCGTAGTCCTTCCCCTCGGCGCGGGGTTCTGTTGTGGGGTGGGGTCGGGTTCGGTGGAGGCGGGTGTGTGGGTGGGTGCGGCTGAGTCTGTGGCTGGGGTGGGGGCGTTTCGCTCACCCGCGCTGGCGGGGTGCCGCTGCGCCCACCCGTGCCGCCCCTAGCGGCACGACTGCCCGCAGCTAAGTGGGGGCAGTGGGGGCGGCACAGCCGGTCGCAGGCAGGCGGCGGAAAGAGAGGCGAGGTGGGTGGGTGGGGGCTTACAAGAGTCCGCTTACACCCCCAGCTCCGCCTTTATCCTCCCCGTCCTCACCGCCTCCACCAGCACCCCGTGATCCGCCTCTGTCTGATCCGCGTAGGTCACTGCGAATCCCGCCACCGCCTCGTCAAGTTCCTCGCTCTTGCCGCAGTAGCCGGCGATGAGGCGGGGGTCTGCGCTGTGGGAGTGGGCGCGGGCCAACAGCGCGCCGGTCATGCGGGCGTAGTCGTCGAGTTGGTCGGGGGCCAGGGCGGAGGGGTCGACGCTGCCTTTGCGGTTGCGGAACTGGCGGACCTGGTAGGGGAGGGCGTCGACGGTCGTCCAGCCCAGGAGGATGTCGCTGACGACCTGCATGCGCTTCTGGCCGAGGACGACGCGGCGGCCCTCGTGCTCGACGGGGGCAAGGGGGAAACCGGCGGTGACGAGGTGGGGGACGAGGGCGGAGGGGCGGGCCTCCTTCACCTGGAGGATGAGGGGCTCACCGCGATGGTCGAGGAGGAGGACGACGTAGGACCGGGTGCCCACGCTGCCCGTGCCGACGATGCGGAAGGCGACGTCGTGGACGGAGTGCCGGGCGAGGAGGGGGAGACGGTCCTCGGAGAGGGTCGCGAGGTAGGGCCCCAGGGACGCCACGACAGCCGCCGCCTCCGCGTCCCCGACGCGCCTCAGCACCGGCAGCGCGTCCACGAACCGGCGTCCACCGTCCTCCACCGGCTCCGTCGACTTCGCCGCGAACCGCCCGCTCGTGTTGGCGCGAGCCTTCGCGGAGACCCGCTCCAGCGTGCCCAGCAGATCGCGGGCGTCGCTGTGGGAGACCAGCTCCTCGTCGGCGATGGCGTTCCACGCGTCCAGGACGGGCAGCTTGGCCAGCAGCCGCATCGTCCGCCGGTAGGCACCGACCGCGTCCCGCGCCGCCTCACGGCACGTGTCCTCGCTCGCCCCCGCCTCACGCCCGGCGAGCACGAGGGACGCGGCGAGGCGCTTGAGGTCCCACTCCCAGGGCCCGGTCACCGTCTCGTCGAAGTCGTTCAGGTCGATCACCAGACGGCCCCGCGCGTCCCCGTACAGACCGAAGTTCGCGGCGTGCGCGTCACCACAGATCTGGGCCGCGATCCTCGTCGCCGGAGTACGCGCGAGGTCGTACGCCATGAGTCCGGCGGACCCGCGCAGGAAGGCGAACGGCGAGGCGGCCATCCGCCCCACCCGTATCGGCGTCAACTCGGCGATCCGCCCCTGGTTGGACTCCTCGACGACAGCCACCACCTCGGGCCGCCCCCCGTCCACCTCGAACCCGGCGTGCGCGGCACGCGGCACCACGCGCCGCAGCTCCTTGCCGGCCTCCTTCGGCGAAGGCGAGGCCGAAGACGGGGACGCCCCCGCAGACCCCCCACCCCACTCCGCGAACCCCGCCACCCGAGGAATCCGAACCCCACTCACGACCGACCGCCTCCCCCGTGCACCCGCACGATCATCAACTCGCCCCGACCGTACAACCATCCCCCGAAACCCGTCACGCCCTGTGGATAACCCCCGACTTGTGGACAACTCCGTCACCCTCACGCCGCCCACCCCCGCACCACTACTTGAACCCAGGCACC
>DATCQX010000700.1:0-11061 GCA_036569285.1 Streptomyces sp. | reverse complement strand
ACGTACGAGGCCGCGCGGATCAAGGACTTCTTCGGCGGTGACCTGCTGGTGCTGACGCCCTACCGGCGCGGCGAGGAGCCCGTCCCGCTGCCCGACCGGGTGATCCGTTCGGTGTCGTCCGTGGACGGCGTGTACGGCCTGGTGGGCGCCCGGGTGGTGATCGAGGTGATGTCCTCGATGAAGCGGCACGGCATCAGCGAGCAGGATCTGCCGCAGTTGCACGCCGCGATCGAGAACGTCCGTCTGGAGGGCTTCGCGATCCACCTGCCGCTGGACCGCACCGACGGCTCGGACGCGGTCGAGGAGGTCATCGGCTGGATGGACCGGCTGCGCGCGGCCCGGCTGCCGCTGCACACGATGTTCGTGAGCCACCTCAAGGCCGAGGACCTCGGCCGGCTCCAGCAGCAGTTCCCGCAGACCCGTTTCCGGGCCCGGATCGGCACCCGGCTGTGGCTGGGGGACCACGACGCCACGGAGTACCACGGCTCCGTGCTGGACGTCACGCGCGTCGCGAAGGGCGACCGGTTCGGCTACCGGCAGCAGAAGGCGGCCTCGGACGGCTTCCTGGTGGTCGTGGCGGGCGGTACGTCGCACGGCGTGGGCCTGGAGGCCCCGAAGGCGCTGCACGGCGTCATGCCGCGCGCCAAGGGCGTCGCGAGAGCCGGTCTCGCCACGGTGAACCGGAACCTCTCGCCGTTCGTCTGGGCCGGCAAGCAGCGCTGGTTCGCGGAGCCGCCGCACATGCAGGTGTCGATCCTGTTCGTCCCCGCCGACGCCCCGGAGCCGAAGGTCGGTGACGAGCTGGTGGCCCATCTGCGGCACACCACCACGCAGTTCGACCGCATCCTCGACCGCTGACGGCAGCCCGCACACGCCGAGAAACACCGAGAAGGCCGTACCCGGGAACCCCGCGTACGGCCTTCTGCGTACCCCATCAGGGCCGTTCGCCCACAGCGAACAGCCCGCTAACTCTCCTTGCCCCAGCTGACCTGCGGGCCGTCGAGGGGCTCGTCCTCGCGTGCCGAGGCCCCCACCCCGCTGAGCACGAAACGGTCCTCCGCGCCGTCCAGCACCCCGCCGGACGGATCGTCGTCCCCGGACCGGCGTACGACGTCCTTCTCCGGCATGAGGATGTCGCGGACGACCATCCCGCAGAAGTAGAGCGTGCCCAGCAGGTGGAAGGCGATGGCCCAGCGGTAGCCGTCCGCCGAGAGGCCCTTGTGGGCGTCTCCGCTGGTCGTGTACGCGAGGTACATCCAGATCGCGAGGAAGTACGTGACCTCGCACATCTGCCAGACGAGGAAGTCCCGCCACTTGGGCCGGGCGAGCGCCGCGAGCGGCACCAGCCACAGGACGTACTGCGGTGAGTAGACCTTGTTGGTGACGATGAACGCGGCCACCACCAGGAAGGCGAGCTGGGCGAAGCGCGGCCGGCGCGGGGCGGTCAGGGTGAGGATCGCGATGCCCAGGAAGCACAGCAGCACCAGCAGCGTGGCCAGCGTGTTGACGCTGTCGGTGGTGAGCGGGTCGGAGGAGTTCTGGGCCAGGATCAGCCAGAAGGAGCCGAAGTCGACGCCGCGTTCCTGGCTGAACGTGTAGAACTTCGACCAGCCGTCGAAGGCGAAGAACATCACCGGCAGGTTCACCACGAGCCAGGCGACGGCCGTGCCCGCGAAGGCCTTGCCGAAGTCCCGCCATTTCCCGGCCCGCCAGCACAGCAGGAACAGCGGGCCGATGAGGAAGACGGGATACAGCTTGGCGGCCGTGGCGAGCCCCAGGAGGATCCCGAAGGCCAGGGAGCGGCCCCGCGCCCACATCAGCATCGCCGCGGCCGTCAGAGCGCCCGCCAGCAGGTCCCAGTTGATGGTGGCGGTCAGCACGAAGGCGGGCGCCAGGGCGACCAGCAGACCGTCCCAGGGGCGGCGTGCGTGCGTGCGGGACACGCAGATCGCGATGACCGCGGCGCAGATCATCAGCATCCCGGCGTTGACCATCCAGTACCACTGTTCCTGGTGCTGGATGGTGCCGCTGTGCGGGGTGAGCCAACTGGCCACCTGCATGAACACGCCGGTCAGCACCGGGTATTCGAGGTACTGCATGTCCCCGGCGAACTTGTCGAAGTACGGCACGAGTCCATCGGCGAAGCCGCGTCCCTGGTAGAGGTGCGGGATGTCCGAGTAACAGGCGTGCGTGTACTGCGTGCTGGCGCCGAAGAACCAGCCTCCGTCGTAGCAGGGCGCCTTCTGGATCAGCCCGAGGGTGAACATCCCGATCGCCACCAGCGCGACGACCCGTACAGGGTTCCACCAGGACGTCCCGAGCCGGGCACGCCGTCCGATGGGACCGCCGATCAGCTCACT
Source organism: Streptomyces sp. (assembly GCA_036569285.1). Taxonomy (GTDB): domain Bacteria; phylum Actinomycetota; class Actinomycetes; order Streptomycetales; family Streptomycetaceae; genus Streptomyces. The sequence goes on along the minus strand of DATCQX010000700.1, from coordinate 8,701 downwards.
GCCGGCCGCGGCGATCGGGTCTTCCCTGGTGGGCCGCACCGGATCGGCGGGCCGTACCGGGTCCGGCTCGTGCACGCTCGCTTGCGTCGGTTCTGGACTGGGCATGGCGCACATCCTGCCGTACCCGCCCAGGAAAAAACCGAGGGCCGCCGCACCTCGTCCGGTGCGACGGCCCTCATGGCCAAGAGGCTCTCTACGTTTCACGTGAAACATCGCGACGTTTCACGTGAAACACCCGAGTCGGGCGAGAGCGGCGTTATCCCGTGGTGGTGCTTCCCCCGCTGTTCCCGCCGCTGCCGCCGAAGAGACCTGAACCTCTGGAGGTCTCCCCGGTGTCCCCGGTCGGTGACGGCGACAAGCTGGGATCGGTGCCACCGTCGGTGCCGCCGTCCGTGGTGCCCGCGTTCGTGCCGCCGTCGCTGCATCCGAAGCCGAAGGCGCCGCAGGTGTCGGACGGGCTGGGGGCCGTGGGCGAGGGGCTGTTCTCACTCGGCGTCGGGCTCGGCGACTCGCTCTCCTCCTCGCTCTCGCTGGCCGAGGGCGTCGGGGACGGCGACGGGTCCGCGTTGATGACCTCACCGATCGGCTCCGGCGTCGGGAACGGCTCCGCGGGCTGGCCTTTCAGGGCCTCGTCCATGTAGTCGTGCCAGATCTCGGCCGGGAACGAGGCGCCGTGGATCTTCTCCTGGCCACCCGTGCCGAACATCTCCAGGAACTCACGGTTCTTGTTCGTCTCGTCGTCGTCGTACCGGAACATCGTGATCGCGGTCGACAGCTGCGGGGTGTAGCCGACGAACCAGGCCGACTTGTTGCCGTCGGTGGTACCCGTCTTGCCCGCCACGTCACGGCCCTGAAGCCGGGCCGCGGTGCCGGTGCCCTTGTCGACGACGGTCTTGAGGATGTCGGTGACGTTGTCGGCGACCTTCTTGGTGAAGGCCTCCTTGGTGACGGTCTCGTGCTTGTAGTTCACACCCTGGCCCGTGGCCTCCAGCACGGAGAACGGCTCACGCTGCTTGCCGCTGGCCGCGAAGGTGGCGTACGAGGCGGCCATGCGGATGGCGCTGGGGTCGGAGATGCCGATGGAGAACGACGGGAAGGTGGTACCCGTCAGACTGCTCGGCTTCAGGCCGGCACTGACTGCCGCCTCCTTCACCTTGTCGAGGCCGACATCCATGCCGAGTTGCACGAAAGCGGAGTTCACGGACTCGCGCATCGCCTCACGCAGGTCGATCTCGTACTTCGGCGGTTCACCGAGGGAGACATTGCCGTCGTTGGTCTGATTCCACTCCCCGCCCTTCTCGTCCTTCCAGATGCTCCCGTCGTATTCCCTGATCTTGAGCTTGTTCTTGCCGCTGAACCTGCTCTCGGGGGAGACGATGGTGCGCTCGTCCTGGGCCTGCGAGGAGCCGAGCTTCGGGTCGCGCACACCCCACGTCATCGCGGCGGCGAGCACGAACGGCTTGAAGGTCGAGCCGACCTGGGCGCCGGTCTGGTCGGCGTTGTTGGTGAAGTGCTTGGTGGAGTCCTCACCACCGTAGATCGCCTCGATGGCGCCGGAGTCCGGGTTGACCGAGGCCCCGCCGAACTGGACGTGCGTGTCCTCCGGGCGCTCGTCGGGCTTGATGTTGGCGCTCTGGACCGCCTTGACCGACTTCTCCAGTTCCAGGACCTTCTTCTTGTCGAAGGTCGTCTTGATGGAGAGGCCACCTCGCTGGAGCCGGTCCGCGTTGATCCCTGTCGTCTGCTCGTTGGTGACGAGGTAGGCGTTGGCGAGGTCGACCAGGTAGCCGATCTGGCCCTTCAGATTGGTGTTCGAGCGGGGGTTCTTCCACTTGGGGAGCGACGTGTACTGCGCCCGGGTCGCCGCGTCCAGATGCCCGTACTCGACCATCTTGTTCAGGGTGTCCTGCATCTGGCGCGTGGCACGGATGGTGTTCTTCTCGGCCGAGGCGTTCGGGTCGACGGACGGCAGACCGGCCGGGTCGTAGTACGTGGCGCCCTTCAGCATCGCCGCCAGGAAGGCGCACTCACCCGGGTTTAGCTCAATGGCCTTCTTGTCGAAGTACGCGTGCGCGGCAGCCTCGATGCCGTAGGCGTTGCGCCCGTAGTAGGCCGAGTTCAGGTACCCGGACATGATCTCGTCCTTGGAGACGTTCGCGCCGACCTTGATCGACACGAAGATCTCTCTCAGCTTCCGGGAGATCGTCTGAGACTGGTCGGCGAGCATGGCGTTCTTGACGTACTGCTGGGTGATGGTGGAGCCACCCTGCGTCTGACCGCCCCGGGCCATGTTGAGGATCGCGCGGGCGATGCCCTTGGGGTCGATGCCGCTGTCCGTGCGGAAGCTCTTGTTCTCCTGCGAGATCACCGCGTTCTGCATCGCCTTGGGGATCTGGGAGAGGTCGACGATCTGCCGGTTGGTCTCACCACCGGAGGCGACCATCTGGGTGCCGTCGCTCCAGTAGTAGACGTTGTTCTGCGCCGCGGCGGTCTTGTCGATCTCCGGGATGCCCACGAAGGCGTACGCGACGCTCGCCGCGGCCATCAGGCTGCCGAAGAAGCCGAGACAGAGGCCCATGACGAGCTTCCAGGACGGCACCCAGCGCTGCCAGCCGTACTTGTCCTGCCGCGGGTAGTCGATCAAGCGCTTACGGCCGGACGGCTGACGCCCCCTGCCGCGTCCTGGTCCTGGATCAGGTGCCCTGCGGCGTCCACCGCCAGTGGCTCTCTGCGCCGCGCGCCGGGCGTCGGCGCGACCGCCGTACGACCGGTCCTCGGCTCCGGACTGGTACAGACCGTCGGAAGGGGACCCCATGTCTCCTCCCGGCGCCGCACGGCGGCCGGAGGACGCGCCGGACTGACCGCGCCGGGCAGCGGCACGTCCGCCTCCTTGCGGCTGCGACTGTTTGCGACGGTGCTCGCTCATCGAACGACTACTCCTCGGGCAGGCGCACCCGTGCGCGCCTGAAAACAACGGCGGCTTTTTTCCGGTCCCCCCGATGTACGGACGCGGCCGGTTTCGCATTCATCCGTACGGCACCGGAGGCGACGGCGCCCTCTGGCGGCACATGACTCCCAGTGGTCTGCATGGCGCACAGACTACGCACCGTCAAAACCCGTCGAGCCCCGAAGTTCACCCCAAATCAGGCAAGTTGATTCCAACGTTTCGGTGATGTGATCCCGTTCACCGATCTCCCTCTTGTCGGGTTCGGAAGGTCGTTCTATCGTCGTGATGTATCGAGTCGATACATCGGAGCGACATAGACGTCCCGGGAGCGGAGGAGGAGTGGTGAGCCGACGGTCCGGAATCCTTGAGTTCGCCGTCCTGGGTCTGCTCCGTGGGTCCCCGATGCACGGCTATGAGCTGCGCAAACGGCTCAACACCTCGCTGGGCGTGTTCCGGGCCTTCAGTTACGGCACGCTCTACCCCTGCCTCAAGACGCTGGTCACGAACGGCTGGTTGATCGAAGAGGCGGGGAACACCCCCGAGGAAGCCCCGGCCGCCCCGCTCACGGGCCGCCGCGCCAAGATCGTCTACAGGTTGACGGCGGAGGGCAAGGAACACTTCGAGGAACTCCTCTCCCAGACCGGGCCCGACGCCTACGAGGACGAGCACTTCGCGGCTCGGTTCGCGTTCTTCGGGCAGACCTCCCGTGACGTGCGGATGCGCGTCCTGGAAGGCCGGCGCAGCCGTTTGGAGGAACGGCTGGAGAAGATGCGCGCCTCACTCGCGCGCACCCGGGAGCGCCTCGACGACTACACGCTCGAACTCCAGCGCCACGGGATGGAGTCCGTGGAACGCGAAGTGCGCTGGCTGAACGAGCTGATCGAGAGCGAGCGGGCGGGCCGGGATCTCAAGAGCCCCGCCCACGGAGAACCCGCTCGCGACACCACAGAGGGAGCGCCGGGCGTCCTGCCCCGGCCCGGGGACACCCCTGGTCCGGATACGCCCGGCGACACCACCACGTGAAGCCCCTGCCAGGGCCTCACTCATACACACAGGGAGCAACCGGAATGGGTTCGGTTCGCGTAGCCATCGTCGGCGTGGGCAACTGCGCCGCGTCGCTGGTGCAGGGAGTCGAGTACTACAAGGACGCCGACCCGGCGTCGAAGGTCCCCGGCCTGATGCATGTCCAGTTCGGTGACTACCACGTCAAGGACATCGAGTTCGTCGCCGCGTTCGACGTGGACGCCAAGAAGGTCGGCCTCGACCTGGCGGACGCCATCGGTGCCTCCGAGAACAACACCATCAAGATCTGCGACGTGCCGCGCACCGGTGTGAAGGTCCGTCGTGGCCACACCCTCGACGGTCTCGGCAAGTACTACCGCGAGACCATCGAGGAGTCCGAGGCCGAGCCGGTCGACGTCGTCAAGATCCTCAAGAAGAAGCAGGTCGACGTCCTCGTCTGCTACCTCCCTGTCGGTTCCGAGGACGCGGCGAAGTTCTACGCCCAGTGCGCGATCGACGCCAAGGTCGCCTTCGTCAACGCCCTCCCGGTCTTCATCGCCGGAACGAAGGAGTGGGCGGACAAGTTCACCGAGGCGGGTGTCCCGATCGTCGGTGACGACATCAAGTCGCAGGTCGGCGCCACCATCACGCACCGCGTCATGGCGAAGCTCTTCGAGGACCGGGGCGTCATCCTGGACCGCACGATGCAGCTGAACGTCGGCGGCAACATGGACTTCAAGAACATGCTGGAGCGCGACCGGCTGGAGTCCAAGAAGATCTCCAAGACGCAGGCCGTCACCTCCCAGATCCCGGACCGGGACCTCGGCGAGAAGAACGTCCACATCGGCCCGTCCGACTACGTCGCCTGGCTCGACGACCGCAAGTGGGCCTACGTCCGCCTGGAGGGCCGTGCGTTCGGCGACGTCCCGCTGAACCTTGAGTACAAGCTGGAGGTCTGGGACTCCCCGAACTCCGCCGGCGTCATCATCGACGCGCTGCGCGCCGCGAAGATCGCCAAGGACCGCGGCATCGGCGGCCCGATCCTCTCCGCGTCGTCGTACTTCATGAAGTCCCCGCCGGTCCAGTACTTCGACGACGAGGCCCGCGAGAACGTCGAGAAGTTCATCCGCGGCGACGTCGAGCGCTGAGGTCGAGCGCTGAGCAACACCCCCGGCGGGTCATGTTTCACGTGAAACAACGGCCGTTCTGAGCGACCGTTTCACGTGAAACACAGCCCGCCACCCCACGAAAATTCGCTCCTGCCAGGGCTCAGAAGGAAGGTCCCCGGGTCATCCGATCCGGGGACCTTCCCCCATGTGAGGCTGTTCCCATGTCCGTCGTCAGTGATCTGCGCGTCCTGCTGCGCCTCGGGAACTTCCGCCGACTGCTCGCCGTACGGCTGCTCTCCCAGTGCGCCGACGGGGTCTACCAGGTCGCGCTGGCGACGTACGTCGTCTTCTCACCGGAGAAGCAGACCTCGCCCGGCGCGATCGCCTCCGCGATGGCGGTCCTGCTGTTGCCGTACTCCCTCATCGGCCCTTTCGCGGGCGTCCTGCTGGACCGCTGGCGCCGCCGTCAGGTCTTCCTGTACGGCAACCTGCTGCGTGCGGCCCTCGCCTCGGTCACGGCCGTGCTGATCCTGGCGGACGTGCCGGACTGGCTCTTCTACGGCTCCGCCCTGTGTGTCACCGCCGTCAACCGCTTCGTCCTCGCCGGACTCTCCGCCGCGCTGCCCCGCGTGGTCGACGCCGAGCGGCTGGTCATCGCCAACTCCCTCTCCCCGACGGCCGGAACGCTCGCCGCGACCGCGGGCGGCGGGCTCGCCTTCGGCGTACGGATCGTGGCCTCCGACTCCGACGCGGCGGTGGTCCTGCTGGGCGCGGCGCTGTATCTGTGCTCGGCGCTGCTGTCGCTGCGGATGGCCGTCGAACTGCTCGGCCCGGACCAGAGAGCGGTCCAGCCCCGTCTGTCGGCCGCGCTGCACGGCACGGCCCGGGGGCTCGCGGCGGGTGTACGGCACCTCGCGGCGCCCTCGCGGCGGACGGCCGCCTGGGCGCTGGGCTCGATGACCCTCATGCGGTTCTGCTACGGCGCCCTGACCGTCACGGTGCTGATGCTGTGCCGCTACGCCTGGTCCTCGAACCCGGACGACGGTCTCGCGCTCCTCGGTCTCGCCCTCGGCATCTCCGGCGCGGGCTTCTTCGTGGCGGCCGTGGTGACCCCGTCGGCGGTGGGGCGGCTCGGTCCGGCCCGCTGGATCGTCGTCTGCGCCGCCGCTGCCGCGATCCTCGAACCGGCCCTCGGCCTGCCCTTCGCCGAGGGCCCCATCCTGGTGCTGGCGTTCCTCCTGGGCCTCGTCAGCCAGGGCGCGAAGATCGCCACCGACACGATCGTCCAGTCCGCCGTCGACGACGCCTACCGCGGCCGGATCTTTTCGCTCTACGACGTTCTCTTCAACGTCGCTTTCGTGGGCGCGGCCGGTGTCGCGGCCCTCATGCTCCCGCCGGACGGCCGTTCAATCGCGCTGGTGATAACAATCGCCGTTATCTACGCGGTGGTAGCGGCAGCTATGCGGCGATTTACCCGTTCTTAAGCTTCACATCAAGGTCACAGATCGTTTTTACGTCACGGCAGTGTCAGTGGTGGCCTGTACTTTACGTGGGTCTTATCTCGCGCTTCGACGCATCCACGTTCCATGGCGCATCCACGTTCCAGGGGGGACCTTCAGCATGACTACTCCGCCGCCGCAGGGCCAGAACCCGTTCGCCCAGCAGCCCGCGCCGATGGGACAGCCGCAGACCCAGCCGTACGGCCCGTACGCGGGTCAGTACCCGGGCCAGGGCGCCCCGGTTCCGCCGCCCGCACCGCCGAAGCGGAACAAGAAGCTGGTCCGCGTGCTCAGCGCTGTCGGGCTGATCGTGGTCGCCATCGTCGTCAAGGTCGGCATCGGCGCGGTGTTCAGCAGCGACACCGAGGCCGAGGGCACCTCGGTCGGCGCCTGCATGCACAACAACGGCACCGACACGGACCCCGATCTCGCCGAGGTCGACTGCACGTCGAGCAAGGCCCAGTACAAGGTCGTCCAGAAGTTCGACGACACGAGCGACGACTCGAAGTGCAAGGCCGTCAAGGAGGCCACCGTTTCCTACTACCAGATAGGCGCTGGCCACAACGTGGTGCTGTGCCTGAAGGACGTCTGAGCAAGTCGGTGAACAACTGACGGGCGCAGCCACGAGGGGCGATGTTTCACGTGAAACATCGCCCCTCTTCATGCCCTGGCGTGGGGGACCGCCGACGCATGTTTCACGTGAAACACGGCCCCGCCCCCTCTTCAGCCCTGCTCGGCCCACCACTCCTTGAGCGCCGCCACGGCTGCCTCATGCTCCATCGGCCCGTTCTCCAGCCGAAGCTCCAGCATGTGCTTGTACGCCTTGCCGATGGCCGGCCCCGGGGTGATGCCGAGGATCTCCATGATCTGGTTGCCGTCGAGGTCGGGGCGGATCGCGTCCAGCTCTTCCTGCTTGCTCAGCTCGGCGATGCGCTCCTCCAGCCCGTCGTAGGTGCGGGAGAGGCTGGCGGCCTTGCGCTTGTTGCGGGTCGTGCAGTCGGAGCGGGTCAGCTTGTGGAGGCGGCCGAGGAGGGGACCCGCGTCGCGGACATAGCGGCGGACCGCGGAGTCGGTCCACTCGCCGGCGCCGTAGCCGTGGAAGCGCAGGTGGAGTTCGACGAGCCGGGAGACGTCCTTCACCTGGTCGTTGGAGTACTTCAGGGCCGTCATGCGCTTCGTGGTCATCTTGGCGCCGACCACCTCGTGGTGGTGGAAGGAGACGCGGCCGTCCTTCTCGAAGCGCCGGGTGCGGGGCTTGCCGATGTCGTGGAGCAGGGCCGACAGACGCAGGACGAGGTCGGGGCCGTCCTCCTCCAGGGCCATCGCCTGCTCCAGGACGATCAAGGTGTGCTCGTAGACGTCCTTGTGCCGGTGGTGTTCGTCGCTCTCCAGGCGGAGTGCGGGCAGCTCGGGCAGGACGCGGTCGGCGAGGCCGGTGTCGACGAGCAGGGTGAGGCCCTTGCGGGGGTGCTCGGAGAGGATCAGCTTGTTCAGCTCGTCCCGGACCCGCTCGGCGGAGACGATGTCGATCCGCTCGGCCATGTCCGTCATCGCGGCGACGACCTCGGGGACGACCTCGAAGTCGAGCTGGGCGGCGAAGCGGGCGGCCCGCATCATCCGCAGGGGGTCGTCCGAGAAGGAGTCCTCCGGGGTGCCCGGTGTCCGCAGGACGCGTGCGGCGAGGTCGTCGAGGCCGCCGTGCGGGTCGATGAACTCCCGCTGCGGGAGCGCGAGCGCCATCGCGTTGACGGTGAAGTCCCGGCGGACGAGGTCCTCCTCGATGGAGTCGCCGTAGGACACCTCGGGTTTGCGGGAGGTCCGGTCGTACGCCTCGGAGCGGTAGGTGGTGACCTCGATCTGGTAGCCCTCTTTCTGCGCACCGACGGTGCCGAAGGCGATCCCCACCTCCCAGACGGCGTCGGCCCACGGGCGGATGATCTTGAGGACGTCCTCGGGGCGGGCGTCGGTCGTGAAGTCGAGGTCGTTGCCGAGCCGGCCGAGCAGCGCGTCCCGGACCGAGCCACCGACCAGGGCGAGAGAGAACCCGGCCTCCTGGAAACGGCGGGCGAGGTCGTCGGCGACGGGGGCGACGTCGAGGTTGTCTTTGTTGGCGTTCGGCACAACAGAAAAGGGTACGTGGCCGC
>DATCQX010000699.1:0-6402 GCA_036569285.1 Streptomyces sp. | reverse complement strand
GGTGTAGTACGCGACGGACACGCCGGCGAGCTGCGCCAGCTCCTCGCGCCGCAGACCGGGCACGCGCCGGTGCCGTCCGAAGCCCGAAAGCCCGACGTCCTCCGGCTGCAGCCGGGCCCGCCGCGTCCGCAGAAACTCGCTCAGCTCGGTCCGCCGGTCCAGCCCGCCCGTCGGCTCGTCCGTCCCGCTGCGCCGCTCCTCGTTCATACCCCTAGTATCCGCAGCCCCCACCCGTAGTACCCCTGTGATCCTGTCCCCGCCAGTGGTACGCACGCGGAACGTAGGCAAAGCGGTGGCCTGGGTAGTCGGCTCGTCCTTTGGCAGGCTGACAGGGTGCCCGGCCGGAAGGCAGGCCGGGACGCATCCCCCTAGGAGACCCTCGGCATGACCACCGTCGCCGCGTACGCCGCCCCCGCCGCCAAGGCGCCGCTCGCCCGCACCACCATCGAGCGCCGCCCGGTCGGCGAGTTCGACGTCCAGATCGACATCAAGTTCGCCGGAATCTGTCATTCCGACATCCACCAGGCCCAGGAGGGCTGGGGTACCGCCATCTTCCCGATGGTCCCGGGCCACGAGATCGCCGGCGTCGTCTCCGAGGTCGGCCCCGGCGTCACGAAGTACAAGGTCGGAGACCGTGTCGGAGTCGGCTGCATGGTCGACTCGTGCGGTGAGTGCGAGAACTGCCGGGCCGGTGTCGAGCAGCACTGCACGCGGGGCAACATCGCCACGTACAACGGCATAGGCAAGGACGGCGAGCCCACCTACGGCGGCTACTCGCAGAAGATCGTCGTGACCGAGAACTTCGTCGTCCGCATCCCGGACGGCCTCGCGCTCGACGTCGCCGCGCCCCTGCTCTGCGCCGGTGTCACCCTGTACTCCCCGCTCAAGCGCTGGGGCGCGGGCCCCGGCAAGAAGGTCGCGATCCTCGGCCTCGGCGGCCTCGGCCACATGGGCGTCAAGATCGCCGACGCGCTCGGCGCGGAGGTCACCGTCCTCTCGCAGACCCTCAGCAAGAAGGACGACGGCCTCAAGCTCGGCGCGGACCACTACTTCGCGACGAGCGACCCCGACACGTTCAAGCAGCTCGCGGGCACGTTCGACCTCATCGTCTCCACCGTCTCCGCGCCGCTGGACTTCGGGTCCTACCTCTCCCTCCTCAAGGCCGGCGGCGTCCTCGCCAACGTCGGCGCCCCTGAGGAGCCCGTCTCCCTCAACCTCTTCTCCCTCCTCGGCGGCAGCAAGATCCTCGCCGGTTCGATGATCGGCGGCATCGCCGAGACGCAGGAGATGCTCGACTTCTGCGCCGAGCACAACCTGGGCGCCGAGATCGAGCTGATCTCCGCGGAGCAGATCAACGAGGCGTACGAGCGGGTCGTGAAGAGCGATGTGCGGTACCGGTTCGTGATCGACACCGCCACGATCTGAGTGGTCGTACGACCACGGTCCGAGTGACGAGGCCGGCCCTTCGGTATCCCCTACCGGAGGGCCGGCCTTTCATGTCCCTCTCAGGTACGTCTCCCCAGCAGCCACAACAGGTACGGCCCTCCCACCAGCGCCGTCAGCGCCCCCACCGGAATCTCCAGCGGCGGCACCAGCACCCGCGCCACGAGATCCGCGACGACGAGGACGACGGCCCCGGCGAGACCCGACGCGACGAGCGGGAGATGCGGTGTACGGGTCAGCCGGCGGGCCAGCTGGGGAGAGGTGAGGGCCACGAACCCGATGGGCCCCGCGGCGCCCGTCGCGGCGGCGGCCAGTACGACCCCCAGTACCGTCAGCCCGAGCCGCACCCGGCCGACCCTGACACCGAGCCCCGAGGCCGTCTCGGGGTCCAGCCCCAGGGGCCGCATCGCCCGGCTCGCCCACACCAGCGCGGGCAGCGCCAGCAGGAGGACGACGCCGAGGGGCCGCGCTTGCTCCCAGCCCCGCCCGTTGAGACTCCCCGTGAGCCACAGCTTCAGCTGCTCGGCGGCGTCCAGCTCACTGTCCGCCAGGTACAGCTGGACCACGGCCGACAACGCCACCCCGATCCCCACCCCGGTCAGCACGAACCGGCCCGGCTGCAGCCCGTTCCGCCAGGCCAGCGCGTACACGAGCGCCGCCGCCGCGAGTCCGCCCAGCACGGAGACGACCGGCATGGCGGACGGCGACGACGCGACGCCGGTCGCCAGCGCGCCGACGGTCGCCGCCGCCGCGCCGTGCCCGACGCCGATCACGTCCGGGCTGGCCAGCGGGTTCCGGGTGACCGTCTGGACCAGCGCCCCCGAGATCCCCAGGGACAGCCCCACCAAGGCGCCGACGGCGATGCGGGGGACCCGTAGCTCCCCTACGACCAGGTCGTACGGGCCGGGGGTGCCCCTGAGGACCGTCCAGACCGCTGCCGGGGAGACGACGGTCTGGCCGAGACAGGCGGAGGCGAGCATCGCGGCGGCGAGGAGGAGCAGGAGGGCGGCGGAGACGGCGAGGGAGCGCCGGTGGAGGACGAGGGAGAGGTGGGGGGCGGGGCGTATCACCAGGGAACCCGTACGACGTGAGAGGGACGTCGGGCGCTCACCGGAGGTATGACGGGTTCCGCCCCTCACGTGACCTCCCTCCTCCGCCGTACCAGCACCACCAGCACCGGCACCCCCACCAACGCCGTCATCACCCCGGCCGGCACCTCGGCCGGTGCCCGCACCACCCGCCCCGCCACGTCCGCGAGGACCAGCAAGCCCGCCCCCAGCAACGCCGACAGCGGCAGCGACGTCCGATGCCCCCCTCTGACCAGCCGCCGCGCGAGGTGCGGGACGACCAGTCCGACGAACACGATCGGCCCGGCGGCGGCCACGGCGGACGCCGTCAGCAGGGTCGCCCCGAGCGCCGCCGAGCCCCGTACCAGGTGCACCCGGTGCCCGAGGGCCCGAGCCGTCTCGTCCCCGAGGGCCAGCGCGTCGAGACCGGGCGCGCACACCATTACCAGCACCGCCCCGACCAGCAGGAACGGCAGCATCCGGACGACGCTCCCGGCGTCCCGCCCGCTCAGCGCGCCGACCTGCCAGAACCGGAACTGGTCGAGCGTCGCGGAGGACGAGGTGAGGACGACGGTCGCCCCGCCGGCGGTCATCGCCGCGAGCGCCGTCCCCGCGAGCGCGAGTTTGACCGGCGAGGCGCCACCCCGCCCGCGCGAGGCGATGGCGTAGACGAGGCACGCGGCGAGCACCGCACCGGCGAACGCGAACCAGACGTACCCGCTGAAACCGCTCGCGAGGCCGAGCGCGATCGCGACGACCACCCCCGCCGCCGCACCCTGACTGAGCCCCAGGATCCCGGGATCGGCCAGCGGATTCCGCGTCACCGCCTGGAGCGCCGCCCCGGCGAGCCCGAGCGCGGCACCGGCCGTCAGCCCGATCTCGGTGCGGGGCAGCCGCAGCGACCGCACCACCAGGGCGTCCGGGGAGTCCCCGTGGTTCAGCAGCGCGTCGAGGACGGCGGACGGCGGCACCGCGCGCGTCCCGACCGCGAGGCTGAGCACGACGGCGGCGGCCACCGCGAGGGCGGCCGCCGGCCAGACGAGCAGGCGCCGGGTCACTTGGCCAGGTGCTCCGCGAGTTCGCCGACGACGAGGCGCGCGGCCGTGGGACCGGCGTTCAGGTACCAGGGGTCGTCGTCCACCCGCACGGCGTGACCTGCCTTGACACCCTTCATGCCCTTCCACAGCGGGCCCGCGACCGTGCTCGCGGCGTCCGTCTTCGACGCGTCGCCCTGCACGGAGTAGAAGATCCAGTCGCCGTCGGCCGTGTCGATCTTCTCGCTGCTGATGTCCTTGGAGATGGCCTTGAACCGCTGCGACGCCGGACGGCCGAGGCCCATGTCGACGGCGAGGGAGCCGGTGAAGGAGGAGACGCCGAACATGCGGGTGCGGTCGGGGGTGAAGCGGATCATGGAGACGGTGGGGGAGCCCTTGACGGCGGACCCCTTCGCCTTGGCGTCCGCGACGATGCCGTCCACCAGGGTCCGGGCCGCCTGCCCCTTGCCGGTCGCGTCCCCGACGAGCAGCAGGTCCCGCTTCCAGTTGATGCCCTGACCTGCGGTGACGACCGTGGGGGCGATCTTCGTCAGCTTCGGGTAGAGGTCAGCGAGGGACTTGTTGACGAGGATCAGGTCCGGCTTCGCCGTCGCGAGGGACTCCAGGTTGGGGGCCTGGCGGGTGCCGGCGTCCGTCATGTTCGCGAGGGCCGGCTTGTACTGCGGGAACGCTTTTCGCAAGTAGTCCGGCACCAGCCCCGCGTTCTGCGCGCGCGTCGAGGCGGTCGGGACGACGCCGAGGGTGAGGAGGTCGTCGAGCTGGCCGGTGCTGAGGACGGCGATGCGCTTCGGCTGGGCCTTGATCGTCGTGCTGCCCGCGAAGTGCTTGACCGTCCTCGGGAAGGTGCCGTCCTTGACGACGTCCGAGCCCATGCCGGCCGCGAGGGCGCTGGGCGCGGACGCCGGGCCCTCCTTGGCGCCGGCGACCTTGTTGACGCCGCCGGGGGCTTTGGCGTCAGCCGTCTGCGTGCTGTCCGAGCAGCCCGTGAGGAGGAGGCCGCCGATCAGGGAAGCGGTGAGGACGGCTGTCAGCTTGGACGTGCGCACAGGTGGTACTCCGGGGGGCATAAGGGGCATGCCCAGGCAAGGGGTTCTCGCTAAGGCAAGGCTTACCTTAACCCTTCTTTTCGTGGGGCTTCCCGGAGGGCCCGTCCGTGGATCAGCCGAGCCCCTGGAGGCCCTCGTACGCCGCCGTGACCATCTCCAGTCCACGGTTGTCCTGCCCCGGTTCGCGCATCTGGTTCGTCACGTACGCCACCGTCATCCTGCTGTCGGGATCGACGACGACCAGGGAGCCGCCCCAGCCGCCCCAGCCGAGGGCGTTGCCGAACAGGCCGTATCCCAGGCCGTACTGGACGCTCATCCCCAAGAGGCGGTCCTCGCCGGTGAATTGGACCCGGCGGGCCAACTCCAGGCGCTTTCCGCTCAGTTGTGACTGGACCAGCGCCACGGAACGCGCGTTGCCGAAGCCGCTCGCCGCCGGGATCTGGGATCGGCGCCAGGCCGTGGAGTTGCCGTCGCTCACGCGAACGGGCTGGATGCCGGTGGGAGTCGGCGCTTTCCCCGGCGCGCTCGCCGCGTACTCCTCCGGCTCGCCCGGCGGGGGGATGCTCGCGGCGACCCGGTGGTCGTGTTCGGCGTCCAGCCCGATGTGGAAGTCCGCCCCCAAGGGGCCCGCGATCTCCGCCGCGAAGAACTCCCCCACGGACCGTCCCGTGATCCTCCTGACCACCTCGCCCACCAAGTACCCCTGCGTCAGCGAGTGATACCCCGCCTCCGTCCCCGGCGTCCACTGCGGGGTCAGGCCCGCGAGGCGCTCGGTGACGGCCGTCCAGTCGTACAGCTCGGCCACCGTGCCGGGCCAGTCGGGGAGGCCCGCGGTGTGCGAGAGGACGTGCCGCACGAGGACGTCCTTCGCTCCGAACTCCGGCCAGTACCGGGCGACTTCCGCGTCCGGGTCGAGCAACTCCCGTTCCGTCAAGGTCAGCGCCGTCAGCGCCGTCATCGTCTTCGTCACCGACCACACGTTCGTGATCGTGTCCCGGTGCCAAGGGGTGCCGCGTGCGGCGTCCGCGTGCCCACCCCATACGTCCACCACCGGACGCCCGTCCACGAGCACGGCGACCGAGCCGCCGGTGTCACCCTCGTCCAGGAGGCGGGCGAGGAGGGTGGGGACGGCGCGGAAGAGGTCGTCGTAGGTGCCCTGGATGTCGGCCATGTAGGGCATTAGCGGGGGTGCGGTGGGGTGAGGGCAACTGAATTACCGGGTCGGGAAGGGGAGTTGGGCCTCACGCCCGGTACAGCACCCCGGTGCCGCCCAACCCGCAGTAGCCGCCGGGGTTGTGGGCCAGGTACTGCTGATGGCGTGCGCCTGCCGGGTAGAACGGGTACTCCTCCGCCGGCAGGATCTCCGTCGTGATCTCTCCGTATCCCGCCTCGCCGAGGCACTTCTGGTAGACGTGAAGGGAGGCCTCCGCCGCCTCCCGCTGGGCCTCGGAGCGCGGGAACATCAGTGACCGGACATGCGTCCCTACGTCATTCCCCTGCCGGAAGCCCTGCGTGGGATCGTGCGCCTCCCAGAACAGCACGAGCAGATCCTCGTACGACACCCTCACCGGGTCGAACACCACCCGCACGGTCTCCGCGTGCCCCGTCATGCCGGTGCGCACCTCGTCGTCCACGGGAAACGGCGTGTACCCGCCCTGAAACCCGACAACCGTCGTCCAGACCCCACCCGGCAACTGCCAGTACCGCCGCTCGGCCCCCCAGAAACACCCCAACGCGAACTCCGCGACCTCATGCCCCTCGGGATACGGCCCCAACAACTCCGTCCCCAAC
>DATCQX010000698.1:0-6144 GCA_036569285.1 Streptomyces sp. | reverse complement strand
CCCCACGCCTGGCACTCCGGGCAGCGGCCGAGCCACTTGGCCGTCTGCCAGCCGCATTCCGTGCAGCGGTAGGAGGGACGGTCCTTGGTGGTCTTCGTGCGGGCTGCCATGGGGGAAACCGTAGCGGGCGGCACTGACACGGCGGTCGGCCTGTGGACAACGACGGGCGGGAATCGGTCGGGTCACCCTGGGAATCGGCCACGCGAGAACGCGCCGTGTCCCCTATTGAGGGATCGTTTCACCCGTTTGGATTAAAAGGGCTCAAGGTTCGGGAGCGGGGCGTCTCGGGGCGCCTACGGTCGCACGGGTGATGAGCACGAGTCCGGAGACCTCGCCCCGTACGGCCGGCGCGCACCGGGAGCGACGGGAGGCGCGGGACCGTGAGGCCGCGCGCACGGTGGCACAGCGCCCGCCCGCGCGGTACGAGCCCTACCTCGACGGGCTGTTCACATACTGTCTGGCCGTCCTGTGCGACCACGAGGCGGCCGTCGCGACCCTCGGGGACGCGCTGGCGTTCGCCGAGCGTCGCGGGCACCGGATGCCCGGTGAGGACGGCGAGCTGCGGGCGTGGCTGTACGCGCTCGCGCGCTGGTCGTGTCTGCGCAGGCTCGCGCAGGCCCGGCACGGGCGCGCGGCGGACGCCGGGCGGAGCGCGTCGGGGGAGGCCGAGCAGAAACGTCATCCCTCGCCTTCCGGACCGCAGCCCGGGACACCGGACGCCGCCGAGGCCGACCAGGAGCGGCGGCGCCGTGAACTCGCCCTGCTGGCCTGGCCGGAGGCCGCCGGCACCAGCCCGGAGCAGCGGGAGGCGCTCGAACTCGCCGTACGGCACCGGCTCGGGGCCGCCGAGGTCGCCGCCGTCCTCGGCATGGAACCCGCCGCCACGCGCGAGCTGCTGTCCTCCGCCGCCTGCGAGGTCGAACGCACCCGCGCGGCGCTCGCCGTCGTCGAGACCGGCGGCTGCCCCGGCGTGGCCCGCCTCGCGGACGGCCACCATCTGGTGCTCAGCGCGGCGCTGCGGCGCGAACTCGTCCGGCACGTCGACGACTGCCCGCACTGCCGCCGGGCCGCCGGACGCACGGCCCCCGGGCGGTGGCCCGGCGCGCAGGTGACCCCCGCCGAACTGCCCCTCCTGGAGGCGCCCCGCGCGGCCCTGTACGTCGCCATGACGCACACCCCCCGCGCGCGTGGGGCCGCCGTGCCCCGGTACGACCGGCGCGGCTTCCCCATGGACCCCAAGGACCGGGCCGCCCGGCGCGACCGGCTGCGCGCGCGTGCGGTGACGACGACCGTCGTCGCCACGGTCGTCGCGGCACCGGTGATCGCCCTGTGGGCCGCCTACCGGGGCGAGCCCCTCGGGGAGGGCGTCGAAGGGCTCGCCCCGCGCGCGAGCGAGGCGCAGCGGCCCGGGGCGTCCGGCGGGGAGGCGGGCGGCGACTACAAGAACGCGGGCAGCTCGGGCGCCCGTTCGGACGGCGGGCGGCCCGCGGTGTCCGTGGAGGTCATCAGCGTCTCGGGCGCGGGCACGAAGGGGGCGGCGCGGCTGAGCGTGTCCGCCGCGAGCGACGGCGACACGACCCTCGTCACGCTGACCGCCGCGCGCGACGGCGGCCCCGTCCGCTGGTCCGCGACCACGGGGGCCTCGTGGCTCCACCTGAGCCGGTCGTCCGGCACGCTGGCGCCGGGGGAGTCCCTGACCGTGAAGGTGTACGTCGACCCGCTGCGCGAGCCCTCTGGCGCGTGGCACGCGCGCGTGGCGATCGCCCCGGCCGGCGCGATCGTCTCCATCTCCGGCCACGGGCCCACCCCGGGCGACCCCGGAACCCCGCCGCCGTCGTCCGAACCGACCCCCACGCCGAGCGCCTCTCCGTCGCCGTCGGACCCCACTCCGAGCGCTCCGCCGTCCGACTCCCCCGAACCGTCCCCCAGCGAGTCGTCCGCGGGGCCGGGATCGCCGTCGCCGTCGGAAGGGGGCGGGGAGCCCACACCGGCGGCGTCGTGAGCCCCCGTTCCGCCCGGACGGTGCGCCCGGTGCTCTCCTCGCGGCGGCCTGTCCGCCCCCTGCGCCCGATGTGACGCAGATGTGGGGCGGGGGCGGGTGTGGGGCGGTGCCGTCAGGGAAATCGCTTGGAGGTGCTCGACGGCACGCGCGCGGGGCGGACGGAACGGGGGGAGCCGGGTGGAACGAAGGTCAGGGGGCCGGGTCCGCCGGGTGCGGGGCGACCAGCGGGAGGTGGGAGGCCAGCCGTGCCTCGCACAGCTCGACGAGACGGTCGTACCCCGCCTTGCCCATCAGCTCCGTCAGTTCGGCCCTGTACGAGACGTACACGGGCTCTCCCGCGCCGTGCGCGGACGTCGCCGAGGTGCACCACCAGTGCAGGTCGTGACCGCCGGGGCCCCAGCCGCGCCGGTCGTACTCGCCGATGGAGACCTGGAGGATCCGGGTGTCGTCGGGACGGTCGATCCAGTCGTACGTACGGCGCACCGGGAGCTGCCAGCAGACGTCCGGCTTGGTCTCCAGGGGCTCACGGTCCTCCCGGAGGGCCAGGATGTGCAGCGAGCAGCCGGCGCCCCCGGAGAAGCCGGGACGGTTCTGGAAGATGCAGGAGCCGTTGAAGGGGCGCGTCTGACGGGACCCCTCGTCGTCCTCGGAGACCCAGCCGCCCTCCGTCCCCTCCGCGTGGTGCTGCCAGATGTCCGGCGTGAGCCGTGCCACATGCCCGGCGACGCGCTTCTCGTCCTCCTCGTCGGAGAAGTGGGCGCCCAGGGTGCAGCAGCCGTCGTCCGCGCGGCCCGCCTGGATGCCCTGGCAGCCGCTGCCGAAGACGCAGGTCCAGCGCGAGGTCAGCCAGGTCAGGTCGCAGCGGAAGATCTGTTCGTCGTCCCCGGGGTCCGGGAACTCGACCCACGCGCGCGGGAAGTCGAGGCCCTTCTCGTCGCCCCCCGGCGCCGGCTTCTTCGATGACTTCGCCCGCGAAGAACTCCCGGCCGGTGCGCCCGCCTTGTCGCCCTTGGGTGACTTCTCCGGCTTTTCCCGGTTCTCGTTCTTCGCCTTTTTCGTCTTTGGCACGCGACCAGGGTATGCCGCCAGGGCCGTCTCACGGCACAGACGCGGAGGCCGAGCAGAGCCTCACTGGCAGTAGCGTTCCCTACATGAGACTCGGTGTCCTCGACGTGGGATCGAACACGGTGCATCTGCTGGTGGTGGACGCACACCCGGGCGCGCGCCCGCTGCCCGCGCACTCGCACAAGGCCGAACTGCGCCTCGCCCAACTCCTCGACGCGGACGGGGCGATCGGCCCCGAGGGGATCGACAAACTCGTCGGCGTCGTCCAGGACGCCCTCCAGGCCGCCGAGGACAAAGGCGTCGAGGACCTCCTGCCCTTCGCGACGTCCGCCGTCCGGGAGGCCACCAACGCGGACGACGTCCTCGCGCGCGTGCACACCGAGACCGGCGTCGAACTCCAGGTCCTCTCCGGCGCCGAGGAGGCCCGGCTGACGTTCCTCGCGGCCCGCCGCTGGTTCGGCTGGTCCGCCGGCAAGCTGCTCGTCCTCGACATCGGCGGCGGCTCCCTGGAGATCGCCTACGGCATCGACGAGGAGCCCGACGCCGCCGTCTCCCTGCCGCTCGGCGCGGGCCGCCTCACCGCCGGCTGGCTGCCGGGCGACCCGCCCGCGGCGCAGGACATAAGGGCGCTGCGACGGCACGCGCGCACGGAGATCGCCCGTACGGTCGGCGAGTTCAGCCGCTTCGGGGCGCCCGACCACGTCGTCGCGACCTCCAAGACCTTCAAGCAGCTCGCCCGGATCGCCGGGGCCGCCCGCTCCACCGACGGCCTCTACGTCCAGCGCGAACTCAAGCGCGAGTCCCTCGAAGCCTGGGTGCCCCGCCTCGCCGGCATGACCGTCGCCCAGCGCGCCGAACTCCCCGGCGTCTCCGAGGGCCGCGCGGGACAGCTCCTCGCCGGCGCACTCGTCGCCGAGGGCGTCATGGACCTCCTCGGCGTCGAGACCCTGGAGATCTGCCCCTGGGCCCTGCGCGAGGGCGTCATCCTGCGGCGGCTGGACCACATGCCGGCGGTGTGAGGGGAGCAACCGCGCGAGAGGAGCGGTTCTGCGTGCGGTGAGGGCGTGCGGCGCGTGAAGTGCGCCACCCCGGCCGGGGCGCCCGACCCTGTGCCGTAGGGCCGTCCGCCGCGCCCTCCGCGCCGCTGTGGCCCTGTTCGGAAGCCGTACGGGTGCCGGAACCGGCCCCCAAGCGTGCGTGGCCGAACGCATCCGGAGGGTGCGGGCACCCGGCAACGACGTCCGGCACGGCCCCGTACGCTGTCCCTCGTGGCAGAACCAGTGGTGCGCATCCCGGATGCGAAGGTCGCTCTGTCCACGGCCTCGGTCTACCCGGAGTCGACGGCGACGGCCTTCGAGATCGCCGCGCGCCTCGGGTACGACGGGGTCGAGGTGATGGTGTGGAACGACCCCGTGAGCCAGGACATCGAGGCCCTGCGGCGGCTCAGCGACTATCACCGGATGCCGATCCTCGCCGTCCACGCGCCCTGCCTGCTGATCACGCAGCGAGTCTGGTCGACGGACCCGTGGACCAAGCTCCAGCGCGCCCGCGCGGCAGCGGAGAAGCTCGGGGCGAGCACCGTCGTCGTCCACCCCCCGTTCCGCTGGCAGCGGCAGTACGCGCGGGACTTCGTCCAGGGGATCTGGCGGATGGCCGACGAGACGGACGTCCGGTTCGCCGTCGAGAACATGTACCCCTGGCGCTACCGGGACCGCGAGATGCTCGCGTACGCGCCCGACTGGGACGTCACCAAGGACGACTACCGGCACTTCACGATCGACCTCAGCCACGCGGCGACCTCCCGCAGCGAGGCGATGGACATGGTCGACCGGATGGGCGACCGCCTCGGGCACGTCCACCTCGCCGACGGCCTCGGCTCCAACAAGGACGAGCACCTGGTCCCCGGCCGCGGCACCCAGCCCTGCGCCGAACTCCTCGAACGGCTCGCCCTCACCGGCTTCGACGGCCATGTCGTCATCGAGGTCAACACCCGGCGCGCGATGTCCGCCGCCGAACGCGAGGCCGACCTCGCCGAGGCCCTCGCCTTCACCCGCCTCCACCTCGCCTCGGCCCTCAAGGTGCCCCGCAGGTGACCCCTCGTACCCCGGAACACGACAGCACGGACCGTCCGACCGGACGGTCCGACGGGACGTCCCGCACGGGGGAGGGGCAGAGGACTGAAGCCCTCCAGGCCGCCTCAGACGTCCCATCAGCCCCCGCCTCACCCCCTGACACCTCAGCGGCGTCCAAAGCGCCTCACAGCGCCTCTGAGGGCCCCTCAGCCCCCCGGCGCCGGGGCCGCCCCCGGCGTGCTGAGGCCGCGAGTGGGGAGACGCGGGAGAGGATTCTCGTGGCGGCCCGGGAGGAGTTCTCCGAGCGGGGGTACGAGAAGACGTCTGTGCGGGGTATCGCCAAGGCCGCCGGGGTGGACTCGGCGCTGGTGCATCACTACTTCGGCACCAAGGAGCAGATGTTCGGCGCCGCCGTCGAGGACGCCGTCGGACCCGCGCTGAACGCGCCGTCCGCCCTTCTCGACGGGCCGATCGAGGAGACCGGCGAGCGGTTCGCGCGGTTCGTCTTCGGTGTCTGGGAGAACCCCGTCACCAGGGCGCCCCTGCTCGCGGTCCTGCGTTCGGCGGTCACCAACGACACCGCGGCCACCGTCTTCCGCCGGCTGGTCGCCTCGCAGCTCCTGCGCCGCGTCGCCGCCCAGGTCGACCTCCCGGACGCCGAACTCCGCGCCGAACTCGCCGCCGCCCAGCTCATCGGCTGCGCGATGCTCCGGTACGTCATCAAGGTCGAACCGCTCGCCTCGGCGGACATCGAACAGCTCATCGCTCGGGTCGCCCCCGTCGTCCAGGGCCACCTGACCGCTCCCTAGAACAGCCGCCCCCCGAGACGGGCATCCCGCATTCCGGACACCCCGTCCCGCCCTCTGGATGAGCGGCGTACGCTCGGCAGCAGCCCTATCTGCCTGTAAGGAGCGGACGATGCCCGAGCTGAGGTCCCGCACAGTCACCCACGGTCGCAACATGGCGGGCGCACGCGCGCTCATGCGGGCGTCCGGGGTACCCGGG
>DATCQX010000697.1:0-10552 GCA_036569285.1 Streptomyces sp. | reverse complement strand
CCCCCATACCCCCACCCGGCCGAACCCCACCCAGAGCCTCATTCCGCACCCGCAAGATAAACCCGGACTTTCTCCACGCCAACCGAAGCAGCCCGGAACCTGATCCCGGAACTCTCACTCCCCAGAACAACAGAGACCATCCCGTCCTCATCAAGCCCCAAATCGAACTGGGCGGCTTCGGAACAACCCCAGCGATCAACCAAAAAATCTTCTACACCAGAGAAGACCAGATAGAACTCCAAAGCGTTGTACACCGTGTCCGACCAAGCATCGGCAGGACGCAATGGCATAACCCTGGTCTCCAACCCGACCGTAACCGACTCTCCACGCTCATCGACATGCGCATAGAAGATCTTGCAATCACCTGGAGCCGGAACGGAATCCCCGTAGAACCGACCAAGACCATCAAGCGAACCAATAATTTCAGCCCAGTCAGAAGCGCTCATAATACCCCTTCTCAGAAGTCCCTGGAAGCGTCCCATAAAGGCGATTCTCCAGCCGTTTCAGATGAACCCTCAAACCTCCATCCGCCCCATCTTCCTGAATCTTAAAAGCCCCCAAACGCCCAACAAGAACAGAGTCGGAACACTCAAATGAAAGCACAGCACCCTGCTCAGCGGAACGAACCTCAACCCGAATACGCCTACGCTCCAGACGTGAAACCACCTCCACCCGAGCAACAACAGGTGGATTCCACCCCTCCATACTCAGCTGATCAACATCCAAGAACCGCAACTGACACTGCACCGTGTCCAACCCCGCTTCCCGCCACTCCTCAGGCGCAAAATCAGGAAAACAAGCGAGATCCGCTCGCAAAGTCACAGCAGGGCCGATCCAATTCAAGTTGACAGACCGCAGCCTGAGCTCACCGGCCAGCGGCCGAATATCTCCGTAGAGCGAACCCAACGCCTCAGGATTCGCAATGAATTCGTCAACGGTCATAGTAATAATGCTCCTGAGCTCCGGGCACCTGGCCGTTACGCGTGTCTTCATAAGGTCGCACATGCACGTGCGACGGTTGATGCCCCGGCGTACCAGGCTCCTGGTGACCAAAGTGATGATCCTGAAAGACGATCAGATCCCGCCCGTTAGGATGCTCGTACACCTCTTCCGTGTAATAAATGGGCTGATGATTCTTGTCCAAGAGCTGCTTACCGCCCTGCCATTCGGGCAATGTAGCGGGAACATAGTTGTTGATTTCCAGCGGCTCGACACCCGCCGGAATTCCAGCGTCACGCAGCGCCTCCGCTTTCGCCTCTGCGAGACTCTTCCCAACCTTCGAAGGACATTCAGGCGCCAACCCAAGCGGGTCACACCAGCTATGAGGATTATGGACATAGGTGAATGGATTGTACGCCGGCGCCAGTCCGAGCGGATCAGGAGCGAGATACCGGGCAGCCTCAGGATCATAGTGGCGAAAATAATTATAGTGGAGTCCGGTCTCAGAGTCGTAGTACTGCCCGGGAAAGCGTAGGGGCATGTACGTCGTGCTGTTACTCGTCCACGCCGTAGCACCCCACAGTGTCGAACGAGTTCTCCAGGCGATTCCCCCACCCTCATCCACAAGTTCGGTCGGCGTGCCGACGAGATCGGTGACGATCGCGAAGAATCGAGAATCGATCTCATTCTGTGGAGATTCCGCTGCTGCAATGCGTTCCGTCTGAGAAACCGGATAGAGGCCCTGATAGTCCCAGGTGACAGCCACCGGGTTCGGCAGGTCAAGGGATACCGTGGTCTGTTCGCAGAGGGTGGTGCCGTCCCAAGTGAAGTCGATTCGTTCTACGACGGTTTCGCCGTCTGCTGCGAGGCGGAGCTTCGAGGTACGGCGGCCGAGAGGGTCGTACGTGTAGCGCCAGCGGGTGCCGTCGGGGGTGATGACCGAGGTCAGGCGGTCTTCCGAGTCCCACTCATAGCGCCACGTGTCCGGCTTCCGCGAGAGGCGGATCTTCTGCCGGAGGGTGACGCGGCCGAGGGCATCGTGTTCGTAGCGGACCTGGCCGGCGCGGGTGATGCGGGTGCCGGTGTACGTGCGGGGACCGGTTGCTTCGTGGCCGGGGTGGTTGGCCGGCCAGTCCGCGTGGGTCTGGTTGCCCGCCGCGTCGTACGCGTACGTCTCCGTCCAGCCGGCCGCGTGGACGGCCGTCACCCGGCCCGCCGCGTCGAGGTCGAAACGGCGGGAGCCGGTCAACTGGTCGTCGATGCCGGTCAGGTTGCCGTCGGCGCGGTACGTGTAGGTGCGGTGCTGGATCGAGCGGGCCGCGGGGCCGGTCACCGACTGGGTTGTCAGGCGCCCCAGTTGGTCGAAGGTGTGGGTCAGGGTGACCGACTCGCCGATGTGGCGGGCGAGTTCGCGGCCGGCAGCGTCGTAGGTGAAGTCGATGGAGCGGCCGGAGGCGACCATGTCGGTGCGGCGGCCGGCAGCGTCGTAGGACCAGGTGGTGGTGGCGCCGGTCGGAGTGGTGCGGCTGGTGCGGCGGCCGAGGTCGTCGTGGGTGTAGGTGACCGTGCGGTCGCCGACCGTCTCCGAGCGGACTCGGCCGAAGCGGTCGCGCAGGATCGACAGGGTGGTGCCGTCGGGGCCGGTCGCCAGAGCGAGGTTGTCGGTCAAGTCGTAGGCGTAGGTGGTGACTTGGCCTGCGGCGTCCTTGCGGGTCGGTCGGCCCAGGTGGTTGCGCTCGAAGGTCGTGGTGTCGCCGAGGGCGTTGGTGCGGGAGAGGAGGCGGCCGGCGGGGTCGTACGCGTAGGTGAGGACACGGTCGTCGAAGTCCGTCTCCGCGGTGAGGTTGCCCGCCGCGTCGTAGGCGTAAGTCCAGGTCAGGCCCTGGGGGTTGGTGACCTTGGTGAGGCGGAGTTCGGTGTCGTGGTCGAACTCGTAGCGGACGCCGTCGGGGCCGGTGCGGGCGGCGAGGAGGTCGAAGTGGGTGTACTCGAAGCGGGAGACTCCGCCCAACTGGTCCGTGTGGGACGTGCAGTTGCCCTCGCCGTCGTACGTCCATGACTCCGTGGTGCCGTCCGCCGCCGTGCGGCGGGTGAGACGGCCCTCGGTCGTCCACTCCAGGTGGGTCGTCGCCCCTGTGGGGTCGGTGATCGCGGTGGGGCGGCCGTGGGCGTCCCGGAGGTAGTAGGTGGTTGCCCCTAGGGGATCGGTGACGCTCAGGGGCAGGCCCGCGCGGTCGGGGACGATCGTCGTCGTGTTGCCGTCCGGGTCGGTGACGGCGGTGAGGTGGCCGGCCTCGTCGTGGGTGAAGTGGGTGGTGCGACCCGTAGGGGGTGTCACCGAGGTGCGGTTGCCCCTCGTGTCGTACGTCTGGCGGGTCGTCGTGCCGTCGGGGCCGGTGAACTTCACGGGCAGACCGAGGGCGTTGTACTCCGCTCTCGCCTCACGGCCGTCCGGGCGTACGACGGAGGTGAGGTTGCCCTGGTCGTCGTACCGCAGGGTGGTGTGGTGGCCGAGCGGGTCGGTCTGGGAGAGGAGACGGTTGTGGGCGTCCCATGCGGTACGGGTCACGGCACCCAGGGGGTCCGTGGTGGCGATCACCTGGCAGCGCTTGTTGATCAGGTAGTGAGTGGTGCGGCCGAGTGAGTCGGTGACGCTCGTCGTGCGCTCGCCCGTCTCGGGGGCCACGGGCCCGTAGGCGAGGAGCGAGCGCATGTGGCCGGCCGCGCCGGACTGTTCGACGCAGCGGTCCTGGTCGTCGTAGTGGTAGGTGAAGCGGCTGCCGTTGGTGTCGGTCCAGGACGTCATCCGGCCGAGGTCGTCATACCCGTAGACCATGGGGAGGCCGGAGGACTTGACGACGGCCGTCAGGTCGCCGTCGGTGTAGTCGTACCGGATCAGCTCCTGGTCGCCGCCTCCCGGTGCCGCGTCGACCAGGTGCAGCGCGACGATCCTGCGCTGCGCCGTCGTCACTCGTACGTGGTAACCCGCGCTGTGCACGAGGGCCCGGGGCGCACCGTCGGCGTCGTACTGGAGAGTGATCCAGTGACCGTTGCGGTCGTCGATCTGTTCCAGGACCGCCAGGTCGTCCGTCCTGGTGGCGAAGTGCCGTACCTGCCCGGACTCGGGAGAGGTGATCGTGTAACCGCTCTCCACCCGTTCCAGCGGCCAGCGCGGGCCGTGGTCCGGCAGGGTCGGAACGCCGGGGGCCGGGTGCGGGTAGGCGAGCGTCAGGCCGTCCTCGCCCACGAACACCACGCCCTGGGCGTCGATCTCCAGTCGCTGGTCGAAGGTGGACGACCAGCTCGGTCCGAACCATTCGCCGAGGCGGTAGGAGGACTCGAACTGCCGCTTGACGAGCAGCGGCAGCGCGGCGGGCAGGGTGACGTCGGTCTCGGGCAGGAGCATCCGGCCGGTGGCGACGTCGATCGGGTCCCGGGTGCAGACCTTCTGCTCCTGGGTCCGTGAGACGTCGTGGGGCTTCTCCTCCGTGACGGTGCGCGCGCCTTTGCGCACCCCCTGTTCCGCGGCGGTCTCCGCCCCCTCCCGTGCTACCCGTAGTACCCCCTTCAGCTCCCCCAGCCCTTTGGAGCCGAGGGCCTCGGGGAGGAGGCGGCCGAATCCCTCGGAGGGGTCCTTCTTGAAGCCGTCCCACATGGCGTTCAGGGTGCGGCCGGGTTGGGCGCTCGCGGAGACCAGGCCCGAAAGGGTGAGGCTCGCGTTCTGGAGGTATTCCGCCGGATGGGTGAGGTTGTAAGGGTCGGTGGGGTTGAGGCCGCGGGCGAAGTTGACGAGGCCGCCGGTGCCTTTGACCACTCCGCCCATGACGTGCAGGAGTTCGGTGTTGGCGGCCACGATGCCGTCGGCGGCGTCGGCCTTGAGGCGGTCCAGGGGCGGGGGTTCCTGCGGGGCGTGGGCCAGGGCCGCACGGACGCTGCCCGCGGCCGTCGCACCCGCCGTGTTGCGCTGGCGCCGGGCCTCCGCGAGGACGGCGCGGGCGCGGGTGATCAGGGAGGTGCCGGGGTCTTCGAAGGGGGCGGGGCGCGGGCCGGGGTCCTGGTCTGCGGCGAGCTTCGCGTTGTAGGCGTCGGCCTTCTTGTTGTAGGCGTCCCGGGCCTGCTCGGACGCCTTCTTGCCCTGCGCGTAGAGGTCGATGGCCTCCTGCGCCTGGCCCTGCGCCCAGGTCACCGTCGCGGCGTAACTCTCCAGAGCTGCGGCGGCCTGTTCGCAGGCGGCGGCAGCGTTGAGCCACTGCTCGGGGTGGCGGACGAACTTCTCCCGGAAGGTGTCGGCCGCCTCACCCTTCCAGGGGGCGGAGTCCACCTTCTTCAGCCCCGAGGCGACCGTGTCGAACGCCTTGTGGAAGTCCTTCAGGTGCTTCGCGGAGGCGGTGATCGCCTTCGGGTTGCCGTGGATCAGCTCGTTCGCCTGGTCGGTCGAGCCGAGATCCTGCTCGCCCGGCGTAGCTCCCAGGTCTGACGCGAGCTGGTCACCGAAGTCCTCGACCTTGTCGGCGAGGGCGCCCGCGCCGATCTTCTCCAGGCCGTCGCCGACGAGTTCGCTGCCTTTGTCGATGCCCTCGCCGAGCATCTCCTTGCCCGCGTTCCAGCCCTCTTCCAGCTTGCCGAGGCCGGAGTTGACCAGGTCGTCGAAGCCCATCAGCCCGTCTGCCCTTCCTGCTGCGTCTGCTGGGCCTGTTGCCGGGCGCGTTCCTCGGGCGAGGGGCCGAAGGTGCGGTCCAGCATCTGCTCGTACTCCCCGTCACTCACCCCGGCCGCGCGGCGCAAGCTCTCCGGGGTCGGGCCGAACACCCCCATCGGGCCCATCGTCTCGGACGTCATCACGTCCCGGCCCGCGTCCTTCCAGCCCTGCTTCGCGGTCTCGGCCGCCTTCGCGAAGGACTCCGCGCTGTAGTCGGGGTGGGCGGCGGCGCCGTACTGGCCGAGCGCGATGTCGTTCCAGCTCCTGGCCTCCACCTCCTCCTCGGAGGCGTAAGGGCTGCCGCCCAGAACGGAGTTGGCGAGCACCTTCAGCGAGCCGCCCGCGTATTGATCCGTCTCGTACAGCAACCCGGCCGCCAGGCCCACGGATTGGGCGAACGCGTTCGCCTGGATGACCAGCGCGCGCACGCCCCAGTCCCAGCGCTCGCAGAACGCGGAGAACTGCGAGCGCAACTCTTCGTTTCCCAACTCCAGCCCGGAAAGGGAGAGTTCGGAGAATCCCCGGCCCGCGCCGGCGAGGCTGTCGATGCCGATCTCCCGGAGTTCGTCCAGGGTGAGGGTGATGCCCTTCGCGACCTCGGCCATCCCCGCCGTGTCCAGGTCCTTGCCCGAGGCGTTCGGGTCCTTGCCCGCGCCGCCGGCCGGCCTCCGCTCCGCCGGATCCGTGCTCACCGTCGTCCCTCCCCGTCCGTCTCCGTGTCCACGGCCGCCTCGTCCGGCACGATCCCCGTCACCGGCGGGAACAGCACGCCCTCGCCCTCGCTGCCGACGTCCAGCGCGACGCCGCACGGCACCCCGGCGACGACCGTCCCGACGTCCAACAGCCGCGCGCCGAGCACCCGTCGGTACGGCTGTTCGCGCGACGCCTCTCCCCTCGCGATCGCGAACCTGGTGAGGGCTTCCTCGTTCGAGAAGGCGTAGATCCAGCGGATTCCGCCGAGGTCGGCGACCAGGGGTGCGTCGTCCTCGGCGAGTGGCAGGAGGACGGGCGTGCGGCGGAACTCGCCGAGCAGGGCGGCGAATTCACGGCGGTGACGGGTGGCTTCGGAGAGAGCTGGTGCGTTCTGGGGTGACAGGGGCGGGAGTTCGGCTTCAGGGCCGTCAACTGCCCTGGCTCCTCCACCAGTTTCCCCACCGGCCCCAGCCCCCGCCCCGGACAGCGACTCCGAGGCGGACGGCGGTTCCGGGGCGGACGGCGGTGGGTCCAGATAGTCGCGCAGGCGGGACGGGCGCACCGGCCCCGCCGTCTCCTCGCCCCCGTTTTCGGCCATGCCCGGAATCATCACACCTGCGTATCGCGAACCGCAACGCAGGTCGGGGTGAGGCCGGAGAGGGTCAGTGCGCGCGGTCGCGGCGGCGTCTGGGCTTGCCGTTCGGCCAGAGGCTGGGCCGTCGGCCTGCGGCCAGGTCCTCCACCCACCCGAAGGACAGCACGCACAGCGCCGTGAGGATCCACGTCAACGGGAGGACGGGCCAAGGGGAGTTGAGGAGCCAGACGGCGTGCTGTTCGAGGAAGGGGACGTTCCAGGCGTGGTCCCAGAGGGGTTCGGCGATGTCGATGCAGAGGTTGTGCCAGAGGTAGATCGTGACGGCGCGGGAGTTGAGGAGGGTGATCAGGCCGTCCCAGCGGCGGAGCGCGGGGGGCCAGGTCTGCCAGCTGGGGCTGAGGTGGAGGAGGAGCAGAACTGTCGCGAAGGACCAGAGGGACTGGGCGAAGGGCATGTCGTCCAGGTCGTGGTCCTGGTGGAGATCGTGCGCGAGGGCGTACCAGAGAGCTACGGCGGCGACAGCCGGGGCCAGGGAGGGGACGGTGTATCGGGGCAGCTTCTGAAGGACGCCCTGGTGGTGGGCCATACCCAGGAGCCAGCAGGAGCCGAACGTCGCGAAGTCGGTGACCGTGGAGTCGAGGCGCCAGCTCGTGGTGGTGGCCGAGGTGAACTCCAGGGCCGCCGAAAGTACTAGGGGGGCCAGGATCGTGGGCCAGGGTGCCGCGCGGAGGGCGCGGCGCAGGAGCGGGGAGAGGAGGACGAACCAGAGGTAGGCCCTGATGTACCAGAGGGGTACGCCGAGAGCGGTGGGCCAGTCGTCCGCGACGAGCCCCTCGATGCCGTGCGAGACATCGGCGTACGGGGGGTCGCTGAGCGGGAGGACCCAGTACCCGAGATGGAGCCACCACCACACCGGGTGCCCCTCCGCGCCGGGGCCCCAGCCCGCGAGGATCATGCCGGGTACCCCGATGGCTCCCAAGAGCCACAGGGGTGGCAGCAGGCGTCGCAGCCGGCCCCGGATGACCTCGGACGCCGGACGCCTCTCCAGGGAGCGGGACATCAGGTTCCCCGCGAGGGCGAACATCACGCCCATCGAGGGGAAGACGACGGGCAGCCAGGCCCACCCCATGAGGTGGTAGAGGACGACGCGGAAGAGGGCGATCGCCCGCAGAAGGTCGAAGTACCGGTCCCGGCCGCCTTTTCGCGCGGGCGGAGAGGCCGACGCCGCCACCGCGTCCGAGCCCGCGTCCGGGACCGACGCCCTGCCCGAGACCGACGACAGGTCCAGAGGCACCGTCGCGTCCCAGCCCGATGCCGTCTCCGGTTTCCCGGTCGCGGACGACGCCGGCTCCCCCTGCGTCCTCTGCCCGGGTATCTTCGGCGCCCGGCGCCTCCCGGAACCGGGCACCGGCGAGGTACCCGGCTCCGGTGTTCCGAAGGTGCCGCTCATCCCCGGCCTCCGCTCTCCGTGGCCAACTGTCCTGGTGGCGCCGAGACTTGACCGACCCGGCGCAGCTTCTGCCAGCGCAGCCGGCCGCCTGTGAGCGCCGTGATCCAGGACTGGAGCAGGACGATGTACATCAACTGCCGGTAGAGGATCTGCTGGAGCGGCAGGGAGATCAGCGGCGTGAGGCGCTCCTTGTCGAGGGCGAACGCGTAGGCGGCGCAGGCCCCTTGGATCGCGAGGACGCCGAACCAGGCCGCGACGGTCTTGCCGGTCGGGCCGAAGACCAGGCCGTAGATCAGGAACAGGTCGATCAGCGGGGCCAGGAGCGGCGCGACGACCATGAACAGCGAGACGAGCGGCAGGCCCACCCGTCCGAAGCGGCCCGACGGACCCCGTTCGACCACCGCGCGGCGGTGCTTCCAGATGGCCTGCATCGTGCCGTAGCACCAGCGGTACCGCTGCGACCAGAGCTGCTGCACCGACTCCGGCGCCTCGGTCCACGCGCGCGCGTTCTCGGCGTAGACGACCCGCCATCCGTCGCGGTGCAGCGCCATGGTGATGTCGGTGTCCTCGGCGAGCGTGTCGTCGCTCATCCCGCCGACCCGCTCCAGCGCGGTACGCCGAAATGCCCCGACAGCGCCGGGAATTGTCGGCATGCAGCGCAGCACGTCGTACATCCTCCGGTCGAGGTTGAAGCCCATGACGTACTCGATGTGCTGCCAGGCCCCGATGAGGGTGTCCTTGTTGCCGACCTTGGCGTTACCGGCGACGGCACCGACGCGCGGGTCGGCGAACGGCTGGACCAACTCCCTTACGGTGGAGGCCTCGAAGACCGTGTCGCCGTCCATCATGACGATGATGTCGTGCGACGCGTTCGCCAGTCCCCGGTTGAGCGCGGCCGGTTTGCCCGCGTTGAGCTGACGGACCACCCGCACGCCGGGCAGGGCGAGTTCCTCGACGATGCGGGCGGTGCCGTCGCTGGAGCCGTCGTCAACCACCAGGATTTCTATGGGGTGTTCGCTCCTGACCAGCGAACGCACCGTGTTCTCGATGCACTTGGCCTCGTTGTACGCCGGGACCAGGACCGTCACCGGTTCGGTGACCGGGGCGTCCTGGCCCCAGGTGAAGCCCCGGCGCCGGGTGCGGCGGGTGTGCGCGGCGGAGAGGAGCAGCATCAGGCCGAAGCGGGCGAAGACGAGGAAGCCGATCACCGCGAGGAGGACGACGAGGACGCCGGTGAGCTGGTCGGAGGCCGTGACGAGGGCCGTCCACGCCTTGCCCTTCCACAACTCGGCGCCGGTGACCGGGATATGGGCGCTCGGGGCGTTGAGGGCCTCGGTGAGGTTCTGGAACTGGTAGCCGCGCGACTGGAGTTGGGGCAGATAGCGGTCGAGGGCCTGGACCGTCTCGTGCCGGTCGCCGCCGGAGTCGTGCATCAGGACGATGCCGCCCTTGCCCTTCGGCGGGGTGGCGTTGGCGATGATCCGGGCGACTCCCGGCTTCTGCCAGTCCTCGCTGTCGACGCTCGTGAGGACCGTGAGGTAGCCCCGGCTGCCGACGTACCGCACGACCGGCCACGAGTTGTCGTCCAGCGCGTCGGCCGTCGAGGAGTACGGCGGCCGGAAGAGCGAGGTGCGGATACCGGCCGCGCCCGCCAACGCCAGCTGGTTCTGGGTGAGTTCCCAGTCGATGCGGGACCTGGACTGGTAGGAGAGGTCGGGGTGGTTGAAGGTGTGCAGGCCGATCTCGTGGCCCTCGTCGGCCATCCGCCGGACCAGGTCGGGGTAGCGGGACGCCATGGTGCCGGTGATGAAGAAGACGGCGTGCGCGTGGTGCTTCTTCAGGGTGTCCAGGACCTCGGGCGTCCAGCGCGGGTCGGGGCCGTCGTCGAAGGTCAGGACGATCTTGCGGTCGGGGAGGTCCATGCTGGTCGTCCGGCCGCCCCGGGTGTCGACGACCGGGCCGCCCTTCAGGATCTTCTCCGGCACCGTGTCCGACGCGGCCTCCGGGCGGACGCGGTAGTCCGCGAGGATCTCGCTGTGCACGTAGCCCCGCAGCATCAGCATCGCCATCAAGGCGCAGAGCAGGAGGAGCGGGAGCAGGTGGCGCATGGGGAGGAAACGGCGGCGGGGGGTGGCCGGGGGTGAGGGAGGCGGGGTGCCCCTGGTACCCGTAGTAC
>DATCQX010000696.1:0-2072 GCA_036569285.1 Streptomyces sp. | reverse complement strand
GGGCCGCGGCGACAAGCCGCGGCCCGTTCGCGTTAGGGGCGTGAGACCATCGGGAAAGTGTCTCAACGACAGAGGCGCCGACAGGTTCCGCAGAACCACACCTCAGGTTCCGCGCTCACCTCATTGCCCGGCGTGACCTGCCGTGATACACAGAGTGACGATACGAACCATTCATACGAATCCCACCCGTCAATGCCGCCAAGTCGACATACCCAGGCGGCATCGTCGGTGACAATGAGGCCCGACCCCTGCGCACGGCAGCGGGCCATGATCAGAACTACCCACCAGGGGCGGTGACTTACATGCTCTTCGCAGCCGACAAGGGCGACATCAACACCATCATCGGCGGGATCGCTCCCGACTGGGGTCCGTTCGGCAGCCTGGGTACCGAGGCCAAGACGATGATCCAGGTCGTCATGGCGTTCGCGATCCTCATCTGCCTCGGCATCGCCGTCTGGGGCGCTGCGAAGCAACGTATCGGCGCCACCGCCCTCAGGGACACCTTCAGCGCGGAACAGGGCAAGGGCCTCATCATCGCGGGCCTCACCGGAGTCTTCATCATCGGCTCCCTCGGCACGCTGTTCACCATCGTGTACGGCATGGCCGTCTAGCCACTCCCCCTTTCCCTCCCTCCCGGCTGAGGTTGCGTCCCCCTGATGTCGAGTCACCACACCGCGCCCGCGCGGGAACCAGCACGGCTACCGTCGTACTGCGCCGCGTTCTTCCACGACGCACACGCAGCACACGACGCAGAGGGGGCGCACGCCGCATGAGTCCCGCCGACGAGCCCGGCCACGACACCTCAGCGGGTGGCTACGCGGGTACCCGCACCCGCCTCCCCGAAACCGACCCCTCCCGCCGGCCCGCCCGCTCCTCCTCCCGCAGCCTCGTCACCGTCGTCGCCGTCGTCGTCCTCCTCATCGCCGCGATCGCGTTCGCGAACCGCGGCAACGGGGACGGCGGGGACTCCGCCGCGGCGTCCAGCGGCGCCTCCGGGACGAAGCCGCAGGCGGAGTCGACGGCGGCGACCGGGACGAAGCCGGTGCAGAACAAGACGGGTTCCCTCCCCACGGGGTACGCACACGACAGACAGGGCGTTCAATCCGCGGCGGCGAACTACGCGGTGGCGCTCGGGTCGACGGCGATGTTCAAGAAGAGCACGCGGGACGACGTCGTCCGCACCGTCTACACCCCGGCCGAGGCCGCCCGGCTCGTCCCCGCGCTGGACGGTGCCTACTCCGCCGACTTCCTCGCGAAGACGGGCCTCGACGCGAACGGCAACCCCCCGCAGGGCAACACGTTCGTCTCCCGCACCGTCCCCATCGGGACGACCGTCAGCGCCTACGCCGACACCACGGCCACCGTCGCCGTCTGGTCCATGGGCCTCATCGGGATGTCCGGCACGAACTCGACGGACCCCGTCAGCTCCTCCTGGAGCACCTGGACGTTCCAGCTCCAGTGGACGGACGGCGACTGGAAGGTCGCCTCCCAGAACCAGACGTCCGGGCCCGCCCCGGTCCCCGGCGACAACAAGGCCGCCAGCTCCGACGAGATCAGCAAGGC
This sequence comes from Streptomyces sp., assembly GCA_036569285.1. Classification (GTDB taxonomy): domain Bacteria; phylum Actinomycetota; class Actinomycetes; order Streptomycetales; family Streptomycetaceae; genus Streptomyces. The sequence continues at coordinate 509 of DATCQX010000696.1, read as the reverse complement.
CATCGAGGAGTACGGAGGGTTCACGTATGCCCGGTAAGCGTGCGCTTCGGCTCGCCGGAGTCCTCACCGCCGTCCAGACGACGGCCGTCCTGCTGTCCGCCAGAGCCTTCGCCGCGCCGCCGACGCCCGACCCGACCCCCTCGGTCAGCGGGACCCTGTCGCCGTCGCCGTCCCCGTCCAAGGACGAGTGCCGGCTCATCGTCGGCGACGCCAAGGAGTACTGCGAACGCGGCACCAGCGGTGGCAACACCGCCAAGACCAACCCCGGCGTCTCCGACACCCTCGACCCCCTCTCCTCCCTCGCCAAAGGCTGCGCCGACGCCGCCTCCTGGACGGTGAAGAAGCTCAGCGAGGCGGTGAAGGAGACAGCGAACGTCGACTTCACCAACGAGAAGTTCCTCCAGCAGTACGCGGTCGTCTTCGCCGCGTCGACGGTCCTCACCCTCGTCCTGTGGCTCCTCGCCGTCGCCAAACGCGCGGTACGAGGCGTCCCCCTCGGCACCGCGATC
>DATCQX010000695.1:0-2319 GCA_036569285.1 Streptomyces sp. | reverse complement strand
CGGCCAGGGAGGGACGGGGAGGCACGAGCCACACCGTCAGCGCCCACAGGCCGAATCCCGTACCGGCACCCAGCAGTGCCAAGGCGATCATGCCGCGTCGCCTCCAGCGGCCCAGCTGGTGAAGAAGCGCTCGGGTTCCTCAATGCAGGCCATGCGGCGCAGCCACAGGACGGCGACCGCGAACAGGGCCCCGATCAGCAGCAGGACCAGTTGTCCGGCCACGGTGTCGTACGGGGCTAGAAACCGTGGGTTGAACAGGACGAGGGCGCCCGCGAAGGACAGCGTGGTGACGACGACCACGCGCAGGGTCGTACGAGTACGGGCGCGGCCGGCGTCGACGCGGTGGCGCATCTCCACCTGGGCGCGGGCGGTGGCCGCGAGTTCGCCGAGCAGCGGGGCGAGTTGGCGGGCCTGGTGCTGGACGGAGAGGAGCAGCGCGGCGATCACCAGGTCGGCGGTCGGATCGTCGAGGTCGGCAGCCAACTGGCGTAGCGCGTGGGGGAGTCGGTCGCCTTGTTCCAACCGGGCGGCCAGTTCGGTCACTTGGGGACGTACGGCCTCCGGCGCGGCGGTCGCGGTCGCCATGACGGTCTGCTCCAGCCCGGCCGCCGCGGCAAGGGTGTCGCGCAGCATCTCCGTCCATCCGGCGACGCCCTCCACCCGGGCGGTCCGCTCGCGTTCGGCCGTGCCGCTGCCGAGGATGTGCGGCAGGCTCCAGACGGCCGACGCTACGAGCAGCCCGCCGACCACCCACCCGGTGACCACCCCGGCCAGCAGCCCTGCGCCGGTCGTGATTGCCAGCCACCGCCCGGCATGACGGCGCAGGGCGTTCCACCGCCGAGGGCGAGGAGTCCGCAAAGGGGCTCGCCATCCTCGTACGAGGAGGAGCAGTCCGCAGCCGGCACTGAGTCCGAGGAATCCCATCAGGGGAACGTAGGCGCTCATGACCGTCGCCACGTCCGCTCGGGCCGATCGACGACGTCCGGCTGGAAGCCTGCGGCGACCAGGTCCTCCAGGGTCTCCGTGCGCATGGGCACACCGGGGATCGCCCGCAGATCCGGGCCCGGACGGAAGACCTCGTTGGAGACGATCTGCTTGTCGTCGGCGTCGACGACCTCACGGACCGAGGACACCACCCGCCGTCCGTCCTCGCCACGGGGCCGCTCCAGGTGGACGACGAAGTCGAGGGCACCGGCGACAAGGAGGTTCGTGGCCTCCAGAGGGAGACGCTCGGGACCCTGGACGGCGTAGGCGGCCAGCTTGGTGAACGCCGCCCGGCTCGTCGAGGCGTGGAGCGTGCCCATGCTGCCGTCGTTGCCCTGGCTCATGGCGTTGCACATCGGGATGACCTCGGGGCCCCGGACCTCACCGACGATCACCCGGTCCGGGGACATCCGCAGCGCCCAACGGACCAGTTCGGCCTGGCCGATCGCACCCTGGCCCTCGATGTTCGCCTCGCGGGCCTGCATCGCCACCACATCGGGATGAGCCCGGTCATCAGCGTCCAGACCGAGTTCGAAAACGTCCTCGACGGTGACCAGCCGCTCCCATGCCGGGATCTCCGAGGCCAGGGCGCGCAGCAGAGTGGTCTTGCCGATCGCCGTCCCACCGGTGATCAAGATGTTCTTCCGGGCGCGGACCATCGCGGCCAGTACGGCCTCCAGACCGGCGTCGAAGGTGCCGTTCGCCCGTAACTGGGCGAGCGTGGCGTGCCGGAAGCGGTGACGGCGGATGGACAGTGACGGACGGGTGGTGAGTGCCATCACCGCGAACGCCCGCTCTCCTCCAGGGAGTTGGAAACTCACGCCAGGGCTGGCGCGATCGAAACGGCGCTCCTCCACTCCTCCGCGGGCAGCCAGGTCACGGATGAGCTGCACCAACTCCGCATCCGAGGCGACCACCGGCGGGAGCCGCTCGCGGCGTCCGTCGGCGTAGCGGACGAAGACACGGTCGCCGGTGACGTTGATGTTCTCGATGTGCGGGTCCTTCAGCAGCGGTTCAAGGCCCGCAGCTCCGAACACCTCGTTCAGGACGGTGGTGATGACCGACTGCTCGACATCCGAAGCGACCGCGTCCTGGCCTTCGATGAGCGCCTTGTGGGTGTGCTCCTCGGCGGCGTCAGTGAGAATCCTTCCCGCCAGGGCCAGCCGGTCGGCGTCGCTCATCGCGGGGCGTCCCGCGGACTCGTCCCGGCGTAACTGGTCGGTCATCCGCTCCGCGAGCCGCCTGCGCAGGTGGATACGCAGCCGCTCGGCCGGGGGCTCGGACCGCATCCTGCGTTCCTCCAGGCCAGGCAGGATCGAAGGGCGTGGCGGGATG
>DATCQX010000694.1:0-3252 GCA_036569285.1 Streptomyces sp. | reverse complement strand
GGTCGAGCCGTCATGAGTCCCTCTACGAAGTCGAGTGGACGCCCACCGCACCGGGCGAGGCCGACTCCCGCTCCTGGGCGATGCTCGGTGCGACGCGTTCCGGCCTGCCCGACTACCCCGATCTGGCCGGACTGCGCGCCGCTTTGGACGCGGGAGAACCGGTGCCGTCCTTCGTCCTCGCGCCCCTCGCCCCCCACGGACCGAGCGACGCGGCCTCCCTGGTCGGCGATGCCTTGGAACTCGTACAGGAATGGCTGGCGGACGAGCGGTCGGCGGATGCCCGGCTGGTCGTCGTCACCTCCGGGGCCGCGGGCCCGGACGCCGACGACGTCGCCGGAGCCGCCGCGTGGGGGCTGCTGAAATCGGCGCAAACGGAGCAGCCCGGCAGGATCGTGCTGGTCGACGTCGACGACCTGGACGCCGCGTGGCCGTCGCTGCCGGGTGCCCTGGCCTCGGGGGAACCGCAGATCGCCGTCCGCGAGGGAGCGACGCTCGTCCCGCGTGCCGTCCGGCTCCCGGTGGAGGACGACGTCCCCGTCTCGTTCCCCTCGTCCGGCACGACGTTGATCACCGGTGGTACCGGTGTCCTGGGCGGCATGGTCGCCCGGCACCTGGTGAGCGCGCACGGGGTGCGGCGCCTGCTCCTGGCGGGACGGCGCGGTCCCAACGCGCCCGGGGTCGCCGACCTGGTCGCGGAACTCGCCGAACTGGGCGCCACCGCCGAGGCCGTGGCCTGTGACGTGACGGACCGGACCGCGCTGGCGGCGCTGCTGGACGCCGTCCCCGCCGAGCATCCGCTGACCGCGGTCCTGCACCTGGCCGGGGTGGCCGACGACGGCGTCATCGGTTCGCTGAGCAGGCAGCGCGTCGGCGACGTCCTCGCGCCCAAGGCGGACACGGCGTGGCACCTGCACGAACTGACCCGTGACCTGGACCTGTCGGCGTTCGTGATGTTCTCCTCGGTCGCCGCGACCGTCGGAGCGCCGGGACAGGGCAACTACGCCGCCGCGAACGCGTACCTCGACGCACTCGCTCTGCACCGCCGGGCGCTGGGGCTGCCTGCGCTCACCCTGTCGTGGGGGCTGTGGGCACGCGAGAGCGGCATCACGGGCCATCTGGGCGAGGCCGACCTGCGTCGGCTGGCACGCGCCGGGATGGTTCCGTTGGAGGACGCGGCCGGCCTCGACCTCTTCGACGCGGCCCTGGCGACGGGCCGGCCGTGGGTGCTGCCGATGCTCGTGGACGCCAAGGCGCTGCGGGCCCAGGGCGAGGCGCTGCCGGCGGTGCTGCGCGGCCTCGTCCGTGCCGCCCGCAGGCCCGCCACGGGGAACGCGGCACCGGGCGAGTCCCTGATGGACCGGCTGGCGCGCACGGCGCCGAAGGAGCGGGACCAGCTGATCGAGGACGTCGTGTACGGCGAGATCGCTGTCGTCCTTGGGCACAGCGGGGCCGCCGCCATTGGCAAGGAACAGACCTTCGCCGAGCTGGGCTTCGACTCCCTCACCGCGGTGGATCTGCGCAATCGGCTCGCCACCCTCGCAGGGCGGCGGCTGCCGGCGACCGTGGTGTTCGACTATCCGACGCCGGCCGCGCTGGTCGGCTATCTGCGCGATGAGCTGCGGCCACCGACGTCGGAAGGGGCCTCCGTGCTCGACCGACTGGACGAGCTGAACAAGATGGCGGCCACCGACGACCTCGATCCGTCCGTCCGCGCCCAGGCGATGGAACGGCTCCGCGCGCTTCTGACGCGCTGGACGACCGACCCCGAGGCGGACCGGGTCACCGAGGAACTGGCCGCCGCTTCCGCGGACGAGGTCTACGACTTCGTGGCCACAGAACTCGGGATCACCCTCAGCTGAGCGTTCTCGTACGTGCTACCGATTGAGGCGGAGAAAATGGCGAACGACGGCAAGTTGCTGGAGTACCTCAAGCAGGTGTCGGCGGATCTGTACCAGGCCCGGCACAGGCTTCGCGAGTTCGAGGCACGCGACCAGGAGCCGATCGCGATCGTCGGCATGGCCTGCCGGTATCCCGGCGGGGTGGCCTCTCCGGAGGATCTGTGGCGCCTGGTCGCCGAGGGCGGCGACGCGGTCACCCCCTTCCCCACCAACCGGGGATGGCCGCAGGAACTGCTCGACCCCGACCCGGAGCGCAAGGGCAAGACCTACAGCGACGAAGGCGGATTCCTGCACGGCGCCGGGGAGTTCGACGCGGAGTTCTTCGGGATGAGTCCGCGCGAAGCCACGGCCGTCGACGCACAGCAGCGGCTGCTCCTGGAGGTCGCCTGGGAGACCCTCGAAAGGAGCGGGATCAACCCCCAGTCCGTGCGCGAGACCCCGCTGGGCGTGTTCACGGGAGTGATGTACGCCGACTACGGCACACGGTTCCTGAACGCGCCGGACGGCTTCGAGGGATACCTGGGCCACGGCAGCGCGGCGAGCATCGCCTCCGGACGCATCGCCTACAACCTCGGCACGGTCGGGCCCGCCATCACCGTGGACACCGCCTGCTCCTCGTCCCTGGTGGCGCTCCACCTGGCGATCAAGGCGCTGCGCACCGGCGAGTGCTCGATGGCCCTCGCCGGTGGCGTCACCGTGATGGCCTCACCCGCGGTCTTCGTGGAGTTCTCCCGCCAGCGCGGACTGTCCTCCAACGGGCGGTGCAAGTCGTTCTCGGCGTCCGCCGACGGCGTCGGCTGGTCCGAGGGCGCCGGAATGATACTGGTCGAGCGGCTGTCCGACGCCGTGCGCAACAACCATCCTGTGCTGGCGGTGGTGCGGGGCAGCGCGGTGAACCAGGACGGCGCGTCGAACGGTCTGACGGCGCCGAACGGCCCGTCCCAGCAGCGGGTGATCCGTCAGGCGCTGGAGAGTGCGGGGCTGTCGCCGGCGGACGTGGACGTCGTGGAGGCGCACGGGACGGGGACGCGGCTCGGTGATCCGATCGAGGCGGAGGCGCTGCTGGCGACGTACGGGCAGGGGCGGGCGGAGGACCGTCCGCTGTGGCTCGGGTCGGTGAAGTCGAACATCGGACACACCCAGGCGGCCGCTGGTGTCGCCGGGGTGATCAAGACGGTCATGGCGATGCGGAACGGCCGCCTGCCCGCCACGTTGCACGTGGACCAGCCGTCCACCCACGTCGACTGGTCGGCGGGCGCCGTGGAACTGCTGACCGAGGCGCGGGAGTGGCCCGGCTCCGAAGACCGGCCGCGGCGGGCAGGGGTGTCGGCCTTCGGCATCAGCGGCACCAACG
>DATCQX010000693.1:0-3267 GCA_036569285.1 Streptomyces sp. | reverse complement strand
CGAGCGCTAGGGCCGCCGACGCGGCTATGGCCTTGTTGGCCATCGACGAACGGCGTTTACGTGTGTTGCGTCCCATGGAACTCCTCTGACTTCCTTGCGGGGCAGCATCGAGGCGCCCGACAGGAGTGAAGCTGCGTCGTTGATTACGCGCGCCGGCTCAGAGGTGTTCAGCCATCTCAGAAAAACCTGAGAGATTCGTGGGAGCACCTAAGGGGTCTATTCCCCCAACACCCCCACAACCAACCCGAGTTGCCATGATCATCGATCTCGGTCCAGAAACGCCAGCACCGCCAATACCCTGCGGTTGTCGTCGTCGGAGACCTCCAGGCCGAGTTTGGCGAAGATGTTCGCTGTGTGCTTCGCCACAGCCCGCTCGGTGACGAAGAGCTTCCCCGCGATCGCCGCGTTCGAGCGGCCCTGAGCCATCAGCTCCAGCACCTCCAGCTCCCTCGGCGTCAGCCGCGCGGGCAGCCGGTCGTCCCCGCGTCTGGCCAGAAGCTGCCGGATCACCTGAGGGTCCATCGCCGTGCCGCCGGCCGCGACCCGGCGGACCGCGTCCACGAACTGCTCCGCGTCGGACACGCGGTCCTTCAGCAGGTAGCCGACACCTCCGGTGCCGTCCGCCAGCAACTCCCGGGCGTACAGCTGCTCCACGTGCTGCGAGAGCACCAACACCGGGAAACCGGGGCGCTCTTGCCTCGCCCGCAGCGCGCACTGCAAGCCCTCGTCCGTCAGCGTCGGCGGCAGCCGGACGTCCACCACCGCCACGTCCGGCTTCAACTCCCTCAGCGCCCGGTCGAGTTCCGGTCCGCTCTCCACCGCCGCCGCGATCTCGAAACCGAACGCCTCCAGCATGCGGACGAGGCCGTCCCTCAAGAGGAACAGGTCTTCGGCTAGGACAACGCGCACGGGATCTCCAGCGTGGCTGTCGTGGGGCCGCCGACGGGGGAGCTGACGGCCAGGACACCGTCGAATGTACCCAGGCGGCGTTCTATGCCGGTCAGGCCGGAGCCGGTGGGGGTGGTGGCTGGGGGGTGGTTGCCGGCGGCTGGGGCTATGGCGTCGTTTGTGGCGGAGCCTGTGGGGCTGTTCGTGGCGGGGGTTGCGGGTCGGTCTGGGGCCGGGCTTGCGGTGGGGCTTGAGGTGTCGTCTGTGGCCGGGTTCGCGGCCCTGCTTGTGGCCGGGTTTGTGGGCCCGTCTGTGGTGGGGCTTGAGGTGTCGGCTGTGGCTGGGCTTGTGGATCCGTCTGTGGTGGGGCTTGAGGTGTCGTCGGCTGCGGCCGGGCTTGCGGTCCTGCCTGCGGCTGGGCTTGCTGTGCTGCCTATGGCCGGGCTTGCGGTCCTGCTCATGCCCTCGCCTATGCCCCCGCCTATGGCCGCGCCACCCCGGCCGTTGTCGGTCACGGAGATTCGGAGGGAGCCGTCCGTGTGGCGCATGTCGAACCAGATGCGGTCCGTGCCCGAGTGTTTCACCGCGTTGGTCAGCAGCTCGCTCACCGCGAAGTACGCCGCCGACTCGACGGGGGCCTCCGCCCGGCCGCCGAGTTCCACCTCCACCTCCACCGGGAGTGGCAGCCGCAGCGCCAACGCCCGTACGGCGTCGCCGAGTCCGCGCTCCGCCAGCACCGGGGGGTGGATGCCCCGCACCAGGTCCCGCAACTCCTCCAGTACCTCCGCCGAGTTGCGCCTGGCCTGCGCGAGGAGTGCCTTCGCCTTCGCCGGGTCGTGTTCCATCAGCGCCTCGATCGTGCCCAGGTCCATGCTCATCACCACGAGCCTCGCCTGTGCACCGTCGTGCAAGTCCCTCTCGATGCGGCGCAGTTCAGCGGCGGACGTGTCCACCGCGTCCCTCCTCGTGTCCGTCAATACGCGCACTCTTGCGGTGAGTTCCTCGTGGTCCGCGCCCAACACGGCTTTCGTGAAGCGGAGGTGGAACATCAGGATGGCCGTGTTGTATCGGTAGGCCAGGAGCAGGAACCCGGCGCCCAGCAATCCCGCGAGAAACGCGGAAACCTGGTCGGTCACCGGAACGAACTCATACCAGTACTCCCCGTACGCCTTCCACAGACCGAACGGCAGAGCCACCCCCTCCACCCCCTTGCCAAGCAGCAGGGCCGGCGTCAGGGCGAAGACGTACCCCGGCACCAGATCCGCGACCAGCCACCGGACGTCCCGCCACGCCTGCGGATCCCCGAGCGTGACCCAAGTCCGCCGAAAAGTCCCTGCCCCTCTAGGAACCTCCCTGTAAACAGCAGCTATCCGCACCCCACCCCACTTCTCCGCGAACGCCCTCCGTCTACTGGCATACCGCCGCACCACCCCCAACACGGCAGGCACGACGACGAACCCGACCCCTACGGGCAACAGCGCCAGCGACACCACGAAAAACACCAGACAAACAACATCAACCACCAGCCCCGACACCGCGATCCCCGCCCCCCACCCTGCCGCCCCCACAGCCCTCCACACCCGACTCCCGAACCTGTTCATATCCATGCGCCCAGTCTCCCGACTCCCCCGAGACTGGTCACTGGGCCGAGGACCCGGGGGTGGGGGTGGTGCCAGGTACACCCTGCGGGGCGGTGACGTCGTGGGGCGATGGTGACGCAGTGGGGTTGAGCGAAGGCGGCGACGCCATGGAGCTGAATGACGGCGCTGATTGGTTGCGCGCAGGCGCTTGATACCGCCGGACCGGACGTAGGCGGTGACGTCGACGGCCCGACGACCATGTCGGCATGGGCCATCGGCCCGCCCACCACCGACCGCGTCCGCGACTTCGATCGGCTGAGGTGGGCTGTTCGGCCGACGAGGTCGATGGTGAACGAACGGCTGGGCTGGCGTACGTACACGGGAGGGGCGATGCCGGAACTCCCCGGCCGGGATCGCATCGTCCAACCGAGTCTATGCAGGAGCGGAGACGGCGACCCGATGGCCACGTTCGCACGGATCACCCCCCCCACAGCAGGACGACGGACCGGCCCCGCCCCCCAGACCGCTCCCCCCACTGCACCGACCTCCCCGCTCTCAACGCCCCAACGCGCACCGACGCCGCACGCCCCGGCCGGCCCCGCCCACAGCCGCTGTCTTCTCCTCTGCCCGAGCTTTGGGCAGTCGTGCCGCACCTCCACTCGCCCGCACTCACTCCACCGCCCCCACTTAGCTGCGGGCCGTCGTGTCGCACCCCACCAGCCCGCACTCACTCCACCACCTTCACCCAGCTGCGGGCAGTGGTGCCGCCCCTCACCCGCCCGCAGCCGCTGTCTTCTCC
>DATCQX010000692.1:0-2154 GCA_036569285.1 Streptomyces sp. | reverse complement strand
GGCCGGCAGCTGCACGCCCGCATCTGGCTCGCCCAGGTCGGCCGCGTCCCCCTGCTGATGCTCGACTCGGACGTCGAGGACAACAACTTCGGCGAGCGCGGGGTGACCGACCGGCTCTACGGGGGCGGCAGCGAGCACCGGCTGCGCCAGGAGCTCCTGCTCGGCGTCGGGGGAGTCCGTGCGCTGCGCGTCTACAGCAGGTTGACGGGTGCGCCGGCTCCGGACGTCTTCCACACCAACGAGGGCCACGCGGGCTTCCTCGGGCTCGAGCGCATCGGCAGGCTCGTCGCCGAGGGGCTCGCGTTCGACGAGGCGCTGCGCGTCGTGCGCGCGGGCACCGTCTTCACGACGCACACGCCCGTCCCGGCCGGCATCGACCGGTTCGACCGGGAGCTGGTCGCCCACCACTTCGGGACGGAGGCCGAACTCCCGGCGATCGACGTGGAGGACATCCTCGGCCTTGGCATGGAGACCTACCCCGGCGGCGAGCCCAACCTCTTCAACATGGCGGTCATGGGGCTGCGGTTGGCCGGTCGGGCCAACGGGGTGTCGCTGCTGCACGGCCACGTGAGCCGGGAGATGTTCGCGGGGCTGTGGCCCGGGTTCGACGCGGAGGAGGTGCCGATCACCTCCGTCACCAACGGGGTGCACGCGCCGACGTGGGTGGCGCCCGAAGTGCCGGGGCCCGGTGACCTGTCGGGCGTGTCGGACGGCGAACTGTGGGCGCTGCGCCGCGAGTTGCGGGGACAGTTGGTGACCGAGGTACGGGAGCGGCTGCGGGTGTCGTGGCGGCAGCGGGGTGCCGGGAGCGCCGAACTCGGGTGGATCGACGAGGTGTTGGACCCGGACGTCCTGACGATCGGGTTCGCGCGGCGCGTCCCCTCCTACAAACGGCTGACGTTGATGCTGCGCGACCGGGACCGGCTGATGGAACTGCTGCTGCACCCGGAGCGGCCCGTGCAGATCGTCGTCGCGGGCAAGGCGCACCCGGCCGACGACGGCGGGAAACGGCTCGTCCAGGAACTGGTGAAGTTCGCGGACGACCCCCGGGTGCGCCACCGGATCGTGTTTCTGCCCGACTACGGCATGGCGATGGCCCGCAAGCTGTACCCGGGCTGCGACATCTGGCTCAACAACCCGCTGCGCCCGCTGGAGGCGTGCGGGACGAGCGGGATGAAGGCCGCGCTCAACGGCTGCCTCAACCTGTCGGTCCTGGACGGCTGGTGGGACGAATGGTTCGAGCCGGACTTCGGCTGGGCGATCCCCACCGCCGACGGGGACACCCTGGAGCCGGACCGCCGCGACGACATCGAGGCCGACGCCCTGTACGACCTGCTGGAACGGCGCATCGCCCCCAGCTTCTACGAGCACGGCGACAGCGGACACCCCGACCGCTGGACGGAGATGGTCCGCCACACCCTCACGAGGCTCGGCCCGAAGGTGCTCGCCGACCGGATGGTCCGCGAGTACGTCGACCGCCTCTACACCCCGGCCGCCCTCGCCCACCGCGCGACGACCCCCGAGCGGGCCCGTGAACTCGCCGACTGGAAGGGGCGGGTGCGCGGAGCCTGGCACAAGGTCGCCGTCGACCACGTCGAGACGTCCACCGCCTCCGCCACGCCCGAACTCGGCTCCGCGCTCGCCCTGCGCGTCCGCGTCCGCCTCGGTGACCTCGGCCCCGAGGACGTCCAGGTGCAGGCCCTCTCCGGGCGCGTCGACGCGCAGGACCGCATCACCGACGCGACGCCCGTCCCCCTGAAGCCGGTCAACGGGCCGGACGAGGAGGGGGGTTGGTCGTACGAGGGGCCCCTCTCGCTGGACCGCACCGGGCCGTTCGGCTACACGGTCCGGGTACTGCCCGCGCACCGACTGCTGGCGTCGGCGGCGGAGTTGGGGCTGGTGGCGGTGCCGTCGGAGGAACTGCTGGAGGCGGGAGGGGTGTTGATGCGCTGAAGGCGCCTTTCGTGCGCATGCCCTCAGCGAGGCGAAGCCTCCGCATTACCCCCGGCCTCCGCGCTACTCCCCGGCCTCCGCGCACAACCCCTTCAACACCTTCCCGCACCTGCGCGCATACGCCAGCTGAAGCCCCCGCACCGCCGGACCCCCCGCCTTCGCGTACCACTTGGCCGCGCGGCTGAACGCCGTCACGGTCAG
>DATCQX010000691.1:0-2606 GCA_036569285.1 Streptomyces sp. | reverse complement strand
GGCACGAAGGTCGACATCGCCCGCCGCCTCGGCGTCTACGACACGATCGGCCACGACCTGGTCGCCATGGTCATGGACGACATCGTGGTGTGCGGCGCCGAGCCGCTCTTCATGACCGACTACATCTGCGTCGGCAAGGTCCACCCCGAGCGGGTCGCCGCGATCGTCAAGGGCATCGCCGAGGGCTGCGTCCTCGCCGGCTGCGCCCTGGTCGGCGGCGAGACGGCCGAGCACCCCGGTCTGCTGGGTCCGGACGACTTCGACGTCGCCGGCGCGGGCACCGGCGTCGTGGAGGCCGACCGCCTCCTCGGCGCGGAGCGCATCCGCGAGGGCGACACGGTCATCGCGATGGCCTCGTCCGGCCTCCACTCCAACGGCTACTCCCTGGTCCGCCACGTCCTCCTGGACCAGGCGAAGCTCTCCCTGGACGCCGAGATCGCGGAGCTGGGCCGCACGCTGGGCGCCGAACTCCTGGAGCCCACCAAGATCTACTCCCTGGACTGCCTCGCGCTCACCCGCACGACGGATGTCCACGCGTACTCCCACGTCACCGGCGGCGGCCTCGCGGCCAACCTGGCCCGTGTGATCCCCGACACCCTCCACGCCGTGGTCGACCGCTCGACCTGGACCCCGGCCCCGATCTTCGACCTCGTCGGCAAGACCGGCCAGGTCGAACGCCTCGAACTGGAGAAGACCCTCAACATGGGCGTCGGCATGATCGCCATCGTCCCCGAGGAAGCCACTGACGTGGCCCTGACGACCTTGGCGGACCGCGGGGTGGACGCGTGGGTCGCGGGGGAGATCGAGGCGCGTGGGAGCCACGGGACGGGCGCGGAGCTGGTGGGCGATTACGCGAGCTGACGCAGCCCGCCCCGCCCCCGAGGGCAGCACAAAACCCGGTCCGATGATCCCCGGACCGGGTCGGGTGCGGCCAAACCGCCGTCAGCTAACGCTTAAGCGCCACGACGATGTTGGTGTTGGGACGAGGGCGACTCATCGTCGTCCTCATCGTCCCCATACAGCTCGGCGTACCGTGCGTACGGGTCATCCTGCTCATCATCATCGTCGTCCTCGAACGGCTCAGCGTTCGGCGGAACACTCGATGACGATGCGCCCAGCTCATTGGCCAGGCGTGAGAGATCCGTCCCGCCGCTGTTGTACTTCAGCTGGCGGGCGACCTTCGCTTGCTTGGCCTTGGCCCGGCCGCGCCCCATGGCTCGACCCCCTCAATGACGGGGCTCGACGGCCCCAGAGTCTTGACACGCGTTCATGATCCAGAACGGACTCTCCGTGGAGAGGCCGTCCGTAGGGCTCCCACGGTACCTGAGCCCGCACGCATACGGTACGTCGCCCGTGGCGGGCGCGTACGCCCGGCATCGGTGAGACATGCCGTCATGGCTGGTCAGTGGCGATTTTAACCACTTATTGGCGGCCGACCCGCCGGGAAGAGTGAGAGTTCTCTCCAACTTTCCTCCCGGCGGTACCGCGAGCCCGGTCACCAGCCCCGCGCGAGAGCCCCTTCACGCATCCGCTGCTCGGCGATCCGGTCGGCCGCAGCGGCCGGCGGAATCCCGTCCGACTTCGCACGTGCGAATATCGCCAGCGTGGTGTCGTAGATCCCGGCCGCCTTCGCCTTGCACCGCTCGAAGTCGAACCCGTGCAGCTCGTCGGCGACCTGGATGACCCCGCCCGCGTTCACGACGTAGTCCGGCGCGTAGAGGATCCCCCGGTCCGCGAGGTCCTTCTCGACGCCGGGGTGGGCGAGCTGGTTGTTGGCGGCGCCGCACACCACGGACGCGGTCAGCACCGGGACGCTCCGGTCGTTCAGGGCCCCGCCCAGCGCGCACGGCGCGTACACGTCGAGCCCCTCGACGCGGATCAGCGCGTCGGTGTCGTCCACGGCCCGGACCTGAGGGTGCAGATCGAGAACGCGGCGGACGGCGTCGCCTCGCACATCGGTGACGACGACCTCGGCGCCCTCCGCCAGCAGGTGGCCGACGAGGTGGTGGCCGACCTTGCCGACACCGGCGATGCCGACGCGGCGGCCGGCGAGGGAGGGGTCGCCCCACAGGTGCTCGGCGCTTGCGCGCATGCCCTGGTAGACGCCGAACGCGGTGAGGATCGAGGAGTCGCCGGCGCCGCCGTTCTCCGGGGAGCGTCCGGTCGTCCAGCGGCACTCGCGGGCGACGACGTCCATGTCCGCGACGTACGTGCCGACGTCGCACGCGGTGACGTACCGGCCGCCGAGCGAGGCCACGAACCGCCCGTAGGCGAGCAGGAGTTCCTCGCTCTTGTCGCGCTGCGGGTCCCCGATGATGACGGCCTTGCCGCCGCCGTGGTCGAGCCCGGCCATGGCGTTCTTGTACGACATCCCGCGCGACAGGTTCAGCGCGTCCGCGACGGCCGCCTCCTCGGAGGCGTACGGATAGAACCGCGTCCCCCCGAGCCCGGGGCCGAGAGCGGTGGAGTGCAGGGCGATGACGGCCTTCAGGCCGGACTTGCGGTCCTGGCAGAGCACGACTTGCTCATGACCACCCTGATCGGAGTGGAACAGGGTGTGCAGGACGCCGTCGGATACGTCGGTCACGGTAGTGACTCCCAAGTAA
>DATCQX010000690.1:0-23411 GCA_036569285.1 Streptomyces sp. | reverse complement strand
CGCCGCCGACGACGAGCCGCTCCGAGCAGGCGAACGCCTGCGCGAGCCGTCGCTGGCCGGGATCGAGGGCATGGCCCTGGAAGCGGTCGGCGACCTCCGCGAACCGGTCCTTGGCCAGGGTGGAGACCACCACGGTGCGCGCCGCGTTCAGGACCCGGTCCTCTGCCGCGAGAACCTCCCGCGAGGTGTACAGCACGGACTCCCGGCGCCGGTAGATGCTCGTGCCGTCAGCCCGCAGAAGAGGGGCGAACGGCCGGTGCAGGTCGGGCGGTGTGATGTTCAGAGACCCCTGTTCCAGGACACGTCGGGTGATCTGCTCGGCCAGCTGGTCGGCCACCGTGCCGCGGCCCCGGGTGAGCCGTACGACGTGACGCCGCGCTTCGGCCAGCACATGCCGTTCGCCCCACACCGCCCGAGCCTCGGACACCACACGGAGGACATCCTCGGCGGCCTGCACCAGATCGATCCCGGAGGAATCCCCGCCGTCGTCACCGCCTGAAGATGCCTGCCCCTGCGCCGTGCGCAGCAGCGCGTCCACACGTTCTCGGCCGACTGCGGCGATGGCCTCTCTGCGCCACGTTGCCCGCATCCGGGACAGGGAGCGTCCCCGTTTCTTGGCCGTTCTGGTCTCCAGCGTGGCCTGCTGGATGAGCGCCATCCGGGCCGCAGTCCCCGGCTCCCTCCCGTGCTCCAGACGGTAGGCCAGCAGCAGTTCCTCCAGGCGTCTGCCGATGTCACGCGTTCGCTGCGTGTGCGGCTCTAGGACCTTGCGGTCGAGGCCTTTGATGCCCATGACCGGACGCTTGCCCGGGGTGACCTCCCGCTCCTCCGCCTGAAGCCCGAGCCGTGCGCACACCTTCTCGACCACGACCTGGTTGTAGAACTCGGAGGCCGCAACCCCCATCGCGTACAGGAGTTTCCCGTCGATCGAACGCCACTTCCCGTCGGCGCCGCGCACCTTGTTCGCCACGACCAGGTGATGGTGGAGGAGAGGCTCTCCCAGCCGGTTGTCGTGGTGCCGGAAAAGGGTGGCGACCATGCCGCTCCGCACGTCCTCCTGGGCGATCCCGTTGACGCCCGTGCGCGTGGCGAGCGCGTGCTCCTCGATCCAGGCGATCGTCTCGCGCACCGCTTCCTCGTCGCACTCCATCACGATCCGGCACACGTCGTCGTCCCCATGCCCGAACAGCCCCTTGCTGATGTCCTCCGGAGCGCGCAGGACCAGATCGTAGGCGGCAACCGCCTGTTGCTTCGCGGTGGTGCTCGCGCTGATGTAGCGGGCGAGTTCCTCGGCGTCCTTGGGAGAGCGGCCGAAGTCCGCCCGGAACGCGACAGCCCCGGCCCTGGCGCGCACCTTCCTGCGCTCCTCGGCGGTTGCCTCCGTCCCCTTGCGGGCCTCCAGCGCCTCGATCTCGTCCTGAATCCTGGCCGCGAGGGGACCGGCGGTCTGCTCGTAGCGGTAGAAGCGCCGTCCCAGCCGTGTTCGGCGGGTGGCCTCGGCGGGCGAGAGACCCTCCGCCACGGCAGCTTCGATGATCTCGTCCGCGTCCGGGTGCAGACCCTCGCCGTACAGGGCTTCCATCTGGGTCTGGGACACCGTACCGGAGACACCGAGTTCCGCTGTCCCGCCACCTGTCCACACGCCTGGAGGATTTCCCTCGGCTGTGTAGTAATCGGCCAGGTCACGGTCGGCGGAGCGGCGCACATCTCCCGTGACGGTCTCGCTCATGTAATAGCGGTAACCATCCCCGATCGAGAGTTTATGGATGGTCATCATGCTCTCAGGCTACCTAGTGTCATTGTGAATGCAAGAGCTTTGACCGTGCAGAAGGAAGGTGCAGGGAAGGGGAGTTGGTGAGCGAGGAACGAGCCGAACCAGCGAGTCGACCTGTACCTTCCTTCTGCACGGACCGCGAAGCGCCCACGGTTTTCCCCAGGTCCGCTCTCCTGAGCGGACCTGGGGAAAACTCGTCTTTCGCGTTATCCACAGGAAAGATCAACTCCCCTATGAATGCCTCCTGCTGTCTCTGGAGGGGTTATCCGAAGAAACCTTGGGAATCCTCATACGGCAGACGCGGATCCATCGGCCACAATGACCCCGAACCCGTAACCAAGGGGAGGCGATCCGGATGGCCCAAAGGAGAATGCGGAAGTCGGCGCGGGAGGCCGAGGCGCGTGAGCGGGTGCGCGCCCGGCGCGTCCGGCAGATGGAGCGGGAACGGCGGCTGGAAGACCTGGCGACCGGGTACGAACTCGCAGCCCTGGAGATCCGGGACGTCACGGAGGCGGCCGAAGCCAGGATCGCCGCCTACGCTGCCCGCCAGCGGCGTGACGCCGAGACCGGGATACGGGTGCTGAGGGACCGCCAGTCCGGCTACGTCCGCGAGATGCTCACGCTCGACGGGACCCGGTCCGTCGCCGACCGCCTCGGCGAGATCGTGGAGACCGTCCGCAGAGCGGCCTCTGCCGAGCCCGCGGGGAAGACCGGCGAACCCGCACCGGAGATCCGTGGCGCCACGGCGACCGGCCCGCAGACGCCGAAGGGCCAGTCCGACATCGATGCGGCCTACAGTGTGCCTGCACCGACCGGGACAGCCGAGACGACCACGGCCTCGGCATGAGAAGAGAGAAGAGGGAGAAGACGGAACCCGACCGGACGGCTGGTTGGCCCATCGAGGATCTCGCCCCGGAGTGGATCGGACTCGCGATGGAAGTGGAGGACGCGGGCGGTACCACGATCGGGTTCAGGCTCGGCCGATACGAGAAGACGGAGGCCGACAGCCAACCCGTGTGGCGTCTCTTCAGCGACCACCCCGCCTGGAGCGTCACCGTGCACGCGGGAACAAGACTCCGCTTCGCTCGCCAGCCTTCCGGCCCGCCTGCCCATACCGGCCACTACCCGCCCGAGGATCCGGCGGCCGGTTCCTCCGGAGCACAACTGCCCCCGCCCCCGCCTCCCGGCCCTCCAAGGGCGCCCGCACGGAACCCGCAGTCCTGGGTGACCCCTCCGGGACGGCCGTAGCGGAAAAGAACGAGAGCGACGCACCCATAGAGCGGGGCCCTTGTGCCAGTCACGGTGGTGACTGGCACAAGGGCCCCGGCGGTGCTGCTCGTGATAGGCGCTCTCAGGAACGCCCGGGTGATGTTCTACTGCGGCGACTGCCCGTCCTCTTCGGCGCTGTGCTGCGCAGGCAAGTCGTAGCGCTGAAGTATCCGCGCGACGGCTTCGGCGGCTGTCCGGTCGTTGGAGTACAGATCACGCTCCCAGTATTCCCACGGCATCCTGCGGTGCTTTTCGACGGCGCCCAGGTATCCGAGGTCTCCCCATTCGGCGCCGTCAGGAAAGCTCGCGAGGCAGGCCCAGCCGTAGCCGTTCAAGGTCTTCTGGTCGATCTCGGTCACGACGAAGTGGCCCCACGGGGAGTGGTAGACGACGCACGGGGCCTCCTCGGGCCGGAGACGCTGTCCACGCGGTGCAAGGGCTTTGAGCACGTCGTCGCTCGGGTAGAAGGGGTGGCCGCGTAGGTCCCGCAGTGTTTCGACCAACGGCATGTCGGAAAGAGGGTGGAAGCGGGGGGTTCGCATGGTGATCCTTTCACGGTGAGCCCGGGGGAGGCTGTGCCCCCGGGCCGGCTGGTCTCGTCGCGGGTCTGATGGGTTCACAGGAGCTGCTGGGCCCGCCTCGCTTGGTCGGCGCCCTCGTCGGCAGGAGAGACGGAGGTGTTGGTGAAGATGTCCGCCACGGCGTTGAGGAGATCCCTGGAGACGAAGCTCCCCAGCTTGGTGGCCGCGAGCTCGTAGTCGTGTCCGGGGCGGGTGTGCAGTCCGACGGTGTAGGCGAAGGCGGCGGGGCCGCCTTGCTGAGAGTCGCCCACGTACTGCACCGCGTGCCCGTGAGCAGCGATGACAGCTTCGATGTTTCGCAGGTAGGGGTCGTGCTCGGGCACGTTGTTCTCCTTTACATCGGGTGTCAGAGGTCGGCTTCGTCGTCGGGCGGCGGGTACGGGGCCGGAGTTCCTCGGGCGGGGCGCCCCGGCCGGTTCGCGGCCGGGGCGCGGGGCGCGTGGAGGATCAGACGTCTTTGTGCAGGGCCCGGACCGTGTCGGCGACGCTGTGGGCGATCGTGCCGATGCCGTCGACGTGGTGCAGGTTGCTCAGGACGGTGCGGTTTCCGGATGCGTACGGCTCGACGTACAAGGAGCCGTTCTCGGTGACGCTGATCATGTAGCCGTCATCCGTCGCCGGTATGGCGACGTAGGCGCGGACGCCCCATTCACCGGGGAACGCCTCCCACCTGTCACCGAGGAGACCGGCGACGGCGCGCGCGATATCCGGGACGCTGACGCCCTGTTCGAGCTCGGAGTGGAGCAGGGAGGCGGAGTGGGTCTTCTCGTACTCCGCCAGGGCGGCTTCGGTGACGCGGACGGCGACGCGGCGGTTCTTGCGGCGACGGCTCATCTGGGCGAAGCACACGGCGACGACGGCCTCGTGGAGCTGTGCGGCGGTGCCCTCCCAAAGCGCGACGTCACTGCGGTTTGCCGCGTACTCACGAAGCACTGTCAGCCGGGTGGCGAGCAACGGGGCGGTGCGCCTGGGGAAAGCGATGTAGGCGCTTAATGCGGCGTGGGCCTCGGGAGAGTGGGGAGGGGGGATGGAATTCATGGACTGGACCTTTCGGGGTGGGGCCGGTAGTCCTCCGGCCGGGAACGGAAGGAAGGGAACGGGTCGGGAGTCGGCTGTGTTCGGGTGCAGCTGTCCGGCTTCCGAGTGGATGGCCCGGCGTTCGGGGCGGACCCGGCGCCGGTGCGCGGGGTGATCCCGTCGCGCGGACTGTGCGCTGGAGCGGGGGTGGTGCCGTCAGGGCATGCTCAGCGGCTTGTCGGGCTCGTTGCGCTCCCAGTCCTCCGTGACGTCCGAGCCGTCACGCACGACGTTGATCGTGTAGCCGTAGGGGTGGAAGACGCCTGACGTGCGGGCTGCCTCCTCGCCGTGCGTGGCGATGTCGCGCTTGACGGCGGCCTTGAGTGCGTCGCGCGCGTCGTAGTAGTCGTCGAAGTCCTGGATGTCTCCGGCCTCGCACACCAGCCAGAACTCGGTGCGCTCGGGGGCGTCGGTCACAGTGGTCTCTCTTGAGGGCGTGGGCTCCGGGGCCCTTTCTTGCTCGGATTCGATATAGGTAAATCTATCTTTCATGGGTGAGATGGTCAACGTGAGACACCTGTTTGGCGGGCGCCATTTCTAAGGAAAACGCCCTGGTACAGCTGCCGCTCGCCCAGGCGGCAGGCCATGGTGCCGCACGCGGCCACGGCGGACGACGACTCCCGGAGCGGTGCCGGAGAATGCCCCCCTGCCGTCCCGGCGCAGAATAAACAGGGCCCGAACGGAGGGTGGGCAAGGGCGCGGCGCAGCCCGCCCTTGCCCACCCTCCGCCGAGGGCCCCAGACTCGATCGCCGGGATGCGAAGACTGAAGTGCCAGCCGCAGCCGGCCTGTTCACGGCCTGCGACGTCACCCGGGAGGGCGGAGAAGACCGGCGATGGCCGTCTCCTTGTAGTACGCCGTACCGGCGACCGTGATGACGGGGGCGGGGGCACCCTTGCGTCTGAGGAGGGTTTTCACCCGGCCCTGGCGCTGCGCGGCCGTCAACACTGCGGACGTTTGGGGAAGGCGCTCGGCGACCTGGCTGCGGGACAGCAGGCCGAGATCAGGGAGCACGTCCTGGGCGGCCTGCCGGAGGTAGCCCGCCGCGACGTCCGCGCTCACGCCGAGTTCCTCGGCCAGCACATGGGTGGGGAGGTCTTCTCCTTTGCCGATGGCGTCGGTAAGCCGCCTGGCGACCTGCGTGCGGCGGGTCTCTCTCGCCCCGGACCATGCCGCGATCTCGGCGGGGCGGGGACCGGCGTATCCGGGGCGCACGGTGTCGTACCAGTGGAACCAGTCGGCGACCTCGCCCGCGTCCCGTTTACGGTCGGTCTCGTCCCGGGGCGGGAACGGGCGTTCCGGATGATCCTTGTACGCCCCCGCAAGGGCCCGTACGGCGGCCGGAGTCACGCCGCGCAGACGAGCCATGTCCACCCAGCCCCACCGTTCGCCGGGAGCGTGGGACATGCGGCGGGCCTCGGCGGAGAGCCGGGGCCCCGGGCGCACTTCCGGCGCTCGCTCGTTGGGGCCGAAGAGCTGGGTGCTCACCCACCGCGCCCCGGCATCGATGGGGAAGAGCTGGACCCGGCGGGGTCCGGTCTGGGCTGTGGCGGCGAACTCGGGATCGGCGTCCAGCCAGTTGCGGACGGTTTTCTCGGCGACGCCGGCGAGGTGCGCCAAGTGCTTGCGGGTGAGTTCCCCGGTCTCGCGCTGCAACTGCGCGAGGCGCTGGTCGAACTGCTCTCTGGTCGTGGTCATCGCGGCCATCCTGTCTCATACAGGGGGCATCGGGTCCGGACGGCTCCGAGTGGTCTCATCCTCCGGAGCCGCCCGGCTGTATATGATGTCGCGTCCGCTTGTGCGATGGGTTTCTCCATCCGCGGGTGGTGGGTGGGCCGACGGTTCTGCCCGAGTCAGCACACTTCGGTGGCGCTGATACGGACCTTGTCCGTGCCGTCGGTCCCTTTCAGCTCTTCAGATGCTGTTGGCGAGAGGCGAACCAGGCGGCTGCTTTTTCGGCGCAAGTGTGGGCGTCGGTGATGAGGCCGCCTCCCGGGGATGCTTCGTAGACCGTGCCGATGCTGGTGTAGTCGTCGTAGTCCTTGCTGCCCATGTAGGCCACGGCGTAGCACGGGGCGGCGTACTGGTCGACGGAGATGGCGACTCCAACCTCGGTTGTGAGGACGATGTGCTCCCCGCGCAGAGCGCAGTCCTGGGGGATGTGCCGGGGGTGAGCAACGACGAAGTCGTCCTCGTCCAGAAAGCCGGAGACGCCGTGGACGGCGAGCGCGTGCAGCAGAACCGCGGCGACGGGGATGTGGCTGCGAGTGTTCATGGAACAGTGGCCTTCACATGAGGGGGGCGGTGGAGTGTCCCGGGCTGCGGCCTGCCGCATGAGTCGTGTTGGCAGCCGGAGACAGGTGATCTGAGGAAGCGTGCGAGAACGCCGTCCTTGACGCCCAGGGGACTGGCGTCAAGGACGGCGGTCGGCATGCCTCTGGCAGGGCATGCGCTCGGCGCGAACCGGTCTGCGTGACACGCGGAAGGCGGCTTTGGCCTGTGCCCCGTACGGCCAGAGGCTTCGGAAGTCAGCTCGTGACGGAGTGGTCCGGGGCGTTGTCGCGGAGCCAGTGTGCGGTGAACTTCGCGCAGTCGGCGGACTCCTCGGCGATGCCCCCGGGCAGCGGCGAGCCGCTGTACAGGAGACCGATCTCGTCTCCCTGGGGGCTGTGCAAGGTGACCGTCCACGGCTCCCGGTGGGCCTGGACCGGCCGGTCTGCACTCTCGCCGGAGCGGATGAAGAGCCGGGCACCGGTGTGGGCGCCCTCGCCGTCGGCGGTGATGTCGAGAGGGATCACCCGGTAGGTGATGCCGCACTCGGCCATCGGGTAGGACGGCACGCCGTACACGCAGAGGGCGGCGTTCAGGACGTCTCCCTCGGTCGGCACGGGCTCCTCGACGGGACACAGCTCGATGTAGCGTCCCAGGAGGGCGACGCTGTAGATGCGCGAGTCGTGCACGAGGATGCGGGCGGACTGGACCTTCTGCCAGCGGGAGAGGAGGAACTCGACGGCGTCCGCAGGCAGGACGTTCGGGTGTTCGGTCGGGCTGTCTTCGCGGTGACGGGTGTAGACCGCCGTGTAGTTGACGGCGTGCGCGACCGGGTTCGACGGGGCGATGGCGGTGCCCTGTTCGGGCACGGGGTGCACGACGCTGTCGGCCCTGCCGAGATCCAGCCGGTAGGCCGCGGCAACGACCTCGTAGGCCGCCATGAGCGCCTTCTCCTCCAAGAGGACTTGCTCCCGCACCGAGCGCTGCTCCTGCGCCGCGCTGATGCGCTCCCCGTTGAAGTCACTCGGCAGGAGCGGCTCTTCGGAGAGGAACCGGATGAGCCGGTTGCCCGCTTCGGTCATTTCCTGCTCGTGCCGGGCTGCCGCCCTGCGGTGGAGTTCCAGGACTGTCTGTGTCATGTCCAGCCGGTGTCGTGCGGCCTTGAGCCGGTCGCGGGCGGTGACGCGTTTGACGGGGGTTTGCATGGGCTTCTCCTTGAGGTGGGTTCAGGGCCGGAGCGAGGTCTGCCCTCCGCGCTCCGGCCGGGGATTCGGGCTGGTCTGTGCTGGCGGCCTCCCGGGAGGAGGGCCGTCGACAGGGGATATGCGCCCTGAATCGATATAGGTAAATCTATCTTTTATTCAGGATTGGAGTCAACGTTGTTCCGGTGGTACGGCCCGCTGACCTGCATGACCTTGAGACGGGGTGGGGCGGCGGGCTGCCGAGGCGCCGGTCCGGCAACCCGTCAGGTCCTCGCCGCCTTGATCGGGACTACTGGTCCTTGACACCCGGGGTGCCGGGCGACTTGGGACAGACTCCCCAGGCGGCAAGGTGGTGGTGGACGTACACCAAGGCGTCCGACTCGTTCTCGAACAGGACGGTGGTGTCCGGGTTACAGCCGCACCGGATGTGGAGAACGCCGACGTGGAAGGAGCGCAGGGAGACCGTGCTGTCGGCCTTGATGGTGAACCGGCCGCCGCCGTCGAGGTGGTTCACCACGTACGCCGTCGGGTCCTCCTCGGAGGGCTCGGTGCTTGCGAGATGGGTTACGGAATGCGGGGACAGAACCAAGGTCGCGGCGGCAGTGACCTCGACCTGGTACGGGGGAACGGCCTCCAATCCAGCCGCAGTGCGCTTGGTTGCGATGTCAGCCGCGCGATAGCGGCGTTCCCGGGCTATACCCTGGAGAGCCGAGCCGGCCGCCGCCCGACGAGTGGGGCCGAATCCCCAGATCCGTCGTTCCCGGTTGACGTCCCGGACCTCCCACTCGCCGTGCTTGCGGTACACGGCCATCTCCCAGTCGGTGGGGTTGATGTATCCGGGGGTGTCCTGGGGGAATTCGCCGGGGACGGTGAAGAGATAGCCGCGCCGGGCGAACGGCAGATGAGAAGGGAACCGGTCGGGGCCGTAGGGGGTGTACTGGATCTGATCAGTGCTGTCGGTCATGGCGGGGCTGGCTCTTTCGTTGGTTTGTGTTGTTGGCCGGATGGGCGCCGGGCGAGACCGTGGCCTCGCCCGGCGGCAGGCGGTCAAGGGCTTGAGGGGGCTGCCTTGCTGTAGCCCCCTCCAGGGGTCACAGCACTGCGGCTACGCGCTGGCCGAGCCATTGCGCGACGTTGCAACTCACCGCATTTCCGGCCTGGACGGTCTTGGCGGCGTTGCTGGGGCCCGTGACGATGTAACTGGGAGGGAACCGCTGGGCGCTCATCTGCTCACGCCACTTCAGCATCCGGAAACGGCAGTCCTTGATGTGCAGGGCCTGCCTCAGGACACCGGCCGAGTCATGGGTGGAGAGCGTGTGGAGCGGCTCGGAGGTCGGCTTGGCCGTCGCACCCCGGCGGTACGGGATGACCAGCCCGTGATGGTTCCCGCCCGCCGCCACCACGGTGAGCGGCGAATCGATCCGCCGCGCCGTGCCGTGGTTGCGCAGTTCGACGATGAACGGCGGAGCGGCCAGGTCAGCCGACTGCGTGGCGTACGGGAAGGCCCCCGGAGGGACCAACAGCCCTTCGCCGATTTTCGCGGCGCGGACCGGGAGTGGGGCCTGGTCCGGCCGGAACGACCGGCCGTCGTGGCCGCTGTGGTTCAGCGTGACCATCGAGGGGTGTTCAGGGAACATCTTCAGTCCCGCCTCGATGCGCGCCATGGTGCTGTCCGCCAGCGGGTCGAGACCGTGCTCGTGCCGGTCGGCGATCCGGATGCCTTCGTCCGCCCAGTCGATGATGGAGGCTGCGGGCCGGACGTACGGCTCCACGATCCCGTGACCGTTGGGGCACGTGTAGTCGTACTGGACCTTGTACTTGCCGACCCCCGGGATGCGGGGCCTCTGGCCTTTGCGGGGCGGGCGGAGCTTGCGCCACGTCTGCACCGAGGGCACGTCCTCGTCACAGACTCCGCAGAACGCCTGCGGGGTCGGCCTGACGTCAGGGAGCCGGATTCCGGTCCGGGTGAAAACGATGTACAGCCGGTCGCGCCACTGAGGGGCGGGGAGATTGGAGGCGTCCCCGATGTGCGCCGAGGAGACACAGACGATCTGGTGGTTGTAGCCCAACTGCGCCATCCCGGCCAGCCACCAGTTGAACAGCTCCCAGTGGGTCGCGAACTCGATGACGTTCTCGACCATGACGGCTTTGTAGCGGTGGAGTTGTACGGCCCGGATGACCTCGTAGGCGGTCGCGCGGGTGCGTTCGAATGCCTTGTCCGGGAGCGCTTTCCACTCCTCGTCGTCCAGTTGGCCGCTGGTCCGGGGACGTCCCCCGGCCGGGCTGATCTCTGTGCATATGGGGCTGGCCCAGAGGATGTCGGTCCTCGGGAGGCGCCGCATGTCGTAGTACTCCATCTCGGCGCACAGATGTTCGGCTTCAGGGTGATTGGCGGTGTGTGTGTCGACGGCGACTTGCCAGTGGTTGGCTGCGAGCACGAGCCTGAGCCCGGCAAGGACCAGGCCCGTACTGGAGCCGCCCGCACCCGCGTACATGTCGGTGAAGGTGAGAGTCAAGGGGGCTTCCTGCGCGGTGGGTTCTGCCGCGCCGGGTCGGTCTGCCCTCCGGGCCCGACGCGGTGGTGATGCGGTGGTGCGCTTACGCGCCGCGAGACCGTGACGTGAGCCAGACGGCGGTCTCGATGACCTCTTCGACGGCCTGGAACGTACGGGTCGGGCGGTCGTTTGCCCAGCCCCGGACGGGAGTGGAGCCGAGTTCGGCCGCCAGGAGGAGGGCGACCCGCGAGCGCGGGTCCCCGGTCTCCGGGGAGTGGCGTGGCCCTGCCGGGCTCCAGAGCAGGGGCATCGGCGGGCTGGCCAGCAGCAAGGGCAGCAAGGGCGCTTCGGAGCGTTTGGCGAACGGGTCCTCAGGGGCACCGTCGCGCGTCGCGAGCGCCAGGGCCCAGTGGTTGTGGGCGAAGGGAACGTTGGCGGTCATGCCTTTCTCCGATAGGTGAGTTCCGGGGGTGCCGGACCCGGCTGTTCTGCGGGTCCGGCACCGTGCAGCGCTGCGTGGGAGGTCAGCCGCCGTAGGTCTCGATGACCTGCATCTCGACGGTGATCAGGCGGCACAGACGGGTGACGACCTCTGCCGGGACGTCGATCGTGGCGCCGTTGTGGCCGTCGGCGTCGGCGACGATCAGCAGGGCCCCGCCCTGTTCCCTGTCGGTGGTGCGGCGCAGTTCGGACAGGTCGGACAGGAGGCCGTAAAGCTTGTCCGGGCCGTCGCCGCGCTCGCCGTCCACGGGGGCGCCGAGCGGGTGGTGGCTGCCGTAGCGGGTGGCGGTCGTGTGGAGGTACTGCCTGGTCGCGACGATCATCCTGTGCAGGTCGCAGCCGTGATAGGCGACGCCGATGTGCTGGGTGACGCCGTGGTGCTGCACGTGCCAGTCCTCGACCTGGTCGACCCGGGCGGGGAGGCCTTTGTCGCCCCCGATGGTCAAGAAGGTGGAGTCCGGGAGGGGAACGCGGATGAGGTGGCCGACTCCCTTGACGGCGATGATGTGGGCGATCAGCCCGTGCTCGCGCAGTGCGGCGAGCACGGGCGCGTACTGCGGGCCGATCTCATCGGTCGCGTAGGCCATGGAGATCACCCAGTCCACGATCGGCTGAGGGTCGGAAGGCCACGGAAGTTTTCCGCCGCCGACGGTCACATCCGACGAGTTGTTGCGCTGCCAAAGGAGCTGCGGGGGCGAGGCGGGGGAACTCTGCGGGCCGGGGTAGATGCTTACCTGGTCCCCCGAACCCGGAAGCGGTATCACCACGGCCCTGCCGTAGTTGTGATAAGCGTCGACCTGCGCGCCTTTCTTGATGGCGGTAGCGAGATCGACCATGGATACAGGAAGCTCGACGGCTTCTGACATGAGGTGATTCCATTCCGTGAGGTGGGTTTATTCGGGGCCTGCCCTGCCCCGTGGAATTTCCGATTCGCGAGAATCTTCAATGTGCTACGGTTTTCATTAGATTCACTGTTGAATTTTCAAGGAGCGGTGATTATCCGTTTCGCGTTTCGGTCCGGATCAGGGATTTTCAGATCTCACATCTGCCCCGTTCCGACATAGGTAAATCTATTCTCGATGGGTGTGGTTGGCAACCTTGGAATAGCGATTCATGGAGGGGAATTCCATGAATCTGGATCTGCCGGAAGACGGGTTTCCCCCGGATGGCGTGCACCCGGCGGCAGTGCTGGAGCGGCGGTGAGGTGTAGCCGGTGAGTGCCCCCGCCCGTTCCCGGTGAAAAGAAAACGGGGTCCGAGCGGGTGGTGTGCAAGAACGCGGCGAAGCCCGTTCTTGCACACCACCCGTCGAGGGCCCCATGCTCGGAAAACCGGGAAACCGGAACTCTGGCCGGGCTCGCCGCAGTGCGACGGCTTATGCCGGGACGTGGGTCAGGCGGGAATCAGGAGCTGTCGGCACGCGGCACGCCACTGCTCCTCGAAGTTGCCCTTCTTCTTCTCGATCACGCCGCTCGGCGCGACAGTGTGGAACTCCTCGACGGCGGGATAGGACGTGCCCCGCGAAAGCGTCCGGCTGCGGAGATGGCCGAGCGGGTGCAGGGCGCTTTCCTCGACCTCCTCTCCGGCGTCCCGCGCGCGGCGCCGGATGAGGCGGGTGACCTGCGCTCGCGTGCCCGTGATCGCGATCTCGACGGACCGGCTCGCGGGCCCTTTCCGGGAGGCGTCGCGGCAAGCCGGCTGGGGCGCGAGGCATGTGGGGCCGTGCCACTGCATGCACGACGGTGTCCGGCCGCCGGTTCCGGGATCGGTGCAGCCGGGCCACGGCGAGCGGCAGGATTTTCCGTGCCGGGTCCGGCATCCGTCGGTCCGGGCCGCCTGGTACACCCTCCGTACCCGGTACAGCGCCCACTCAGTACGGGCCAGGTGGTGCTCCAATGACTGGAGGGCCTCTGTGTTGCCGTCCTGGCTGACGCGCTCGTAGAGGGTTTCTTGCGGATAGAAAGATCCGTTCTCGTTCAGAGCCATCGACGTGCATTCCAGGGCCATGACTTCGACGGCCTGAGCGGGGTGACCGCGCAGCCGTGCCATGTGCGCGGGGCGGGAGGCGCAGGACCCTGAATAGACACAGAAGGTGCAATAGGATTTAGGCCACATGAAGCCGAACTCGGTGAAAAGACGCGCTTCCACCCCGTCTCGCTTCCATCCCTTTTCGATAAGCGGATACTCGACGGTGCAGACGGTTCGGCGGGCTTTGGTGTTGTCCTCCTGCTGGCATGCGTCGTAGCTGGCGGCGCGTTTGGTTTCACCGGCGTGATAGCCGATCACCTTCCTGAAGGTGTTGTGGGGGAACTCGGATGCCGCCCACTGGTCCAGTGGCCAGCCCTTGTATTTCAGCGAACAGGTGTTACCGCCGGCCGCCTGGACGACGGTTCCGTTGAGGGAGAGTTCATCCATGAGCGTCCAGCGCCCGCGCGGGACGAAGCGCCGCGGTGCCCGGGAGTCGGCCAGAGTCTCCCAGCCGTCCGCCTCGCGCGGTCCGCGCCGGGCGACCTGGATGTATCTGACCTGGTGGCGCCGCAAGAGGGGGAAAATGTGAGTTTCGACCAGCCGGACGGTGTCGCTCCACTCCGAACCGACCGTGGCTGTGATCACGATCAGGTCGGAGAGGTCCGGCCGCAGGCCGTGCCCGACGGGATCGCGGAGCATCTCGATCAGAATGAGTGTCGAATCCGCTCCCAGACCGTAGGAAAGCACGGTCGCAGGTCGGGAGCTGACTACGGTGGGCTGATCCGGCCAGAGGCCGAGTTGTGCGGGAGAAGGGTGGGGACCCATGTGGTGACCTCATGCCCGAGGGCAGGTTGCGGGGCCCATGGCCCCGATGGCGAAGCTGGTGAAGTTCCGGCGCCGCTGACACGGCCTGGGGGCGACGGCGCGTCTGTGTAAGGACGCGGGCGGGAACGCCCGGCCGGGTGACAGGTGGGAGGGGGCAACCGGCTGCTGCCGCCCTGTGGGTGGGGGGCAGCAGCCGGGCGACATGCGGGGCGATGCGGAGGTCCGGTTCGAAGAGTCCGGTGACGGCGCGAGGAGTCAGGCGACCGGTGGATGATCCGTGAGCCTTACGCTCACGATCGTTGCGCCGTCCCAGATCTCGGGGTTCTCGTGAGAGCTGATCTCCGCCGTGAACTGCTGCGTGGCGGCGGCGCGCGCCGTCTCCTCGGTCTGAGCCTCCTGCGCCGGAACGGTGAACTCCCAGACTCCGTTGTCCCCGCGGTCATCGGGGTGCCGGAACCGGATGATCCAGATGCCGGTGGAGGAGAACAGGACACCTCCCTGCATGGTGATCCGGATCGGGACGGCCGTCTCGTTGTCGCTCCCCGAAACGGCTGTGATTGCTTCGTCCAGGTCCACCACGATCTGGCAGGTCCCGGCATCGTCGATGTAGGTGGAGACGATGATCCCCGCGTTGGTGAGGGTCGGGTGGTGCGGCGTTGCCGGGTCGTCGTAGTCGGCGCCCGTGAAATGCGCCTTCATATTCAGTTGACGGGAAGGCGGCAGCGAACTATTCCCAGAGTTGCGAACAGCGCATGCGTGCACGGTTGACCGGCTGGGTTCCTGCGGCCCGTGCGGGGCCTCTTCACCCACGGTGCCGCTGGATTCGGTGTGGGCGGGCAGCACATTCGGCTGGTCCGGCGACCCTGTGAGCATCGATGGCAGGGGACTGCCCGTGCGGATTCCGTCCCGACCGGGAAAGGTGAGGGCCTGTGCGGCAGGGCGAACAGCAGAATCCGCTTCAGTGCGGAGACGAGCGCCAGATGCCGTGTCCGACGCCTCGGGTTCTTCTACCTCCATCCACTCGTCACCCTCCGCGGCCTTCGCTTCATGCGCGCGTATGGCATCGACGATGCCCTGAATGACGTACTCCTTGTTCTGCGCGTCGTGCGGGCGGAACCGGGCGATTTCCATGGAACGCCACACCGCCTCTACGACCAGGTAACGATGGTCTTCCGCGCACAGCGTGTACGTCTCGTCGGAGTCGTCGCTCGCCAGATTGCTGTGTACACCCCAGCAGCCGACTTCCGATTTCCAGTTACCTGCGAGGATCGCGGCTACGCGATACGTTATTTCTTCGATGGTTATCAAAGCTTCTGACCTTCTTTTTCTGTGGAATCCGGAATGAGTGAAGAGAGTCCGGTGCGCCCGGTCTCGGGCCTGATAGCCCGGAAATGGGGGCGAGGCCCGGGACCGGGGAAAATCGTCCGATCCCGGGCGGCTGCGCATCTAAATGATCAGGAAGCCCTGGGGATTTGTGCGGGATGCCTTGAGGAGCGCAAGGTCCGGCCCTCCTTTTGCGGTGATGAGCATGACGCAGAGGTGGCCCGTCTGCTCCTCCGTGAGCGGCTCCAGGTCGTGCTCGACCAGGAAGGCATCGATTTCTTCGAGGATCTCGTAAGGATGAGAGAGGCGGATGCCTTCGCCGAGCTGGGCGGCAACCTGGGAGTCTTGCCAGAGCTGGACTTGGAAATTGCGCCCGACCGGGTCGAATACCGCCTTGATCTCGGTTGTTTCATTGAGTGCGAGAGGAGATGAAATACCCATGTGGTCTCCCGGGTGTGGTGGGTTCGCGAGGCCTGCCCCGCCTCGCTCTTACATAGGTAAATCTATCTTTTGGTGATGTGATGGTCAATGTGGAAAGTTGATATCTGGGAGGCGTATTTGATTTCTTCGTCGGCTTTTTTCGCCATGGATTCTGCAGCCGGGTGACGGGCTCCGCCATCGCAGACGCTTCGCCGTGGAGATCGCCCCCTGGGCCCTCCCGGTGAAAGAAAACTGGGAGGCCGTCGAACGGAGTGCAGGGGAGGGTGGTCTTTTTTTCTCCGTGACGAAGGAGCGGATAAAAAAAGACCACCCGACCTTGCGCGGAGTTCGCCGCGGCCTCCCATACTCGAAAGCCGGGAGGGACACCCCCGCACCCGGACGCGGGCGCCAGCCACCGGCCCGTCGATCCTGGGCCGAGGACCAGGCCGGACCCGCTGCTGCGCTTCCGTCGGATGATGCGGGAGGGCGGCCGGCTATGAAACAGGCACGCGCCTACGGTGCGGCCCGGGCCCAGTATGAGAGGGGATTCAGTTCCCTGGTGAGGCGTCAGTCAGCGGCACCGGCTGCCCCGTTGCGCTACAGGTGGCGGGCTCGGGGCAGATCAGTTCACGGACGGGTGGTGGGACAACCCCTGGCGTCTGGACCAGGTGCCACTGGCAGCCGGGGCACAGGACGTCGAGCGCTGCGAACATCTGACGCTGAAACAGCCAGAGCAGCGCCGAGGCTGCGCCTTTCGACGGTGTCCAGCGGCGCTCGCGCAGTGTTTCGATGACCGAAAGGCCCGACGGCAGTTGCCTGCAGAGGACCCATTCCTCGACGGCACTGCCCAACTGCCCGCTTTCGAGTTCCTCCTCGACCTGCTGGCACAGTCCCAGGGCCCATTCCTTCACCTTGAGTGCAACGTGCCAGGCGGAGGCGAGGCGGTCCAGCGGCTCGGTATCGGCCAGGGTGCGTAGGAGGGCGCGGGGGTCGCCGGAGGGAATGAAGGACAGGGAGCCGTCCTCCCTGAGGATGCGCGCTGCGGAGTCCGGGACATCGGTCTGGGCAGTCTCGATCAGCGAAGCGAACGGATGGGCTGCCAGGGGCGGATTCATGGCACGCAGCAGGGCACCGATGTCCTGAAGAGGAATGCCGCCGCCGACGGCCGCTGCGGCGACGGTCAGTGTGGCATCTGCGGCGGTGAGCGGCCGTGCATCGGGATTTCGGTCCAACTCGGCCATGCGGACAGGGAGTTGCCCCAGCGCGCGGGAGATGCGCTCGTCGATCCGGCGTGCGCGCGCTGGGACGAGGGTGACGGCCCGGCCGCGAGCGGAGAACTGCGCTGACAGCAGATCCAGTTGTTCGTCGGGGGTGAGAGCGTCGGACAGGGAGAACTGGCTATCGGCAACGAGGGTGGTCTCCACGGACGTGCGGAAAGCGGCACGGACCGCGGACTCGGGAACGGGGGATCCCTCGGCGAACAGGAGGAGCGCCAGGTCGGCCGGGCGCTTGCCGCGCCCGGCGAGGCGCCCGAGGCCGGTGACGAGGGCATAGCTGTCAGGCGGCGGTGCGGATGTGCTGCCCCGGCCCTGTCCGAGGCCTCCGCCGGGGATGTTCCCTGGCAGGAGCCTGGCCTGTCGCCAGGTGGCGAGTTGTTTGACAGTGACGCTGACACCCTGGTCCGCGGCGTACTCGATGAGGCTCTGGTCCGCCGCGCAGGGCCTTTTGCTGAAAGCCACGCAATGACGCTAGCCGAACGCGCCGGAGGGGGCACCGTTTGGAGACCCCCCACCTTTGCCCGGTCGTCCTGGTAGCCGACCCGCACAGTGGAGACGGCCGAATGGCATGGCCCAGCTGAATTGCCAGGCATCAGCCAGGACTCGACCCGCCCCGGGCCCCAACGTGTGAAGGACGTATCGCTCATGACTACGGACACGAACATGCCTCGCCGGCCGGATGGGGAGGACCGAGACCTTCGTCTCGCGGTCATCCTGCTAGCGCTGAGTCTGGGCCTAATGGCTACCGGGGCCGTCGTCTACCTCACGTGTGAGCATCCGGCTCTCGCCCAGCCGCTCGGGGTAGGGGCGGCTGTTGCGAGCACGATTACCACAGTGGCCGGCCTGGTGAGCCGGGTGCTGCGCCGGTGAGTTGATCACTCAGCGACGGCTGCCGCCAGTGAGGCATGAGCGCCCTGACAGCGAGATGCCGTGATCTGAGAGCGGCTCTCCCTCCACGCGCTGCGCTGGCCTGCCGACAGGCACTCCTGGGACGGGGCCCGTGCCGCCCTTCCCTCGGGGCGGGACCCGGCAAGGAGGCCGGGAGGTGCAGCGGGGTTACGGTGTCGGTGGTGCTCGGCCGGATCGACGCAGGGCCGCAGCGGCACGACCGTGCCTGGGACCGGCCTGAAGGAACATCAGCACATGCCCGTTCACCGCAGAACGCCTCCGGCGGCGGGACGGAGAGCCGACTTGGCCATCCGTCCCAGAATCTCGGTCACGGCCGTGTGGCCGGACCGGTGGGTGGGCAGCTGGTGTCCGGCACCCGCGACCGGTGCGTGCAGGCGTGCCCGGGGCAGTGCTTGCGCCAGAGCGCGGGTCTGGGGCAACGGGATCCAGTCGTCCAACTCGCCGGTGACGATCTCGACCCGGTCACCGAGTTCATCGAGGGCCTGAAGCCTGCCTGCCGTGGTGTACGCGCGCAGGGACATCCACATCTGGGAGATCTGCTCTGTGGGCGTGTGATGGAGGGCCTGACGGCTCGGCAGTGGGCCCTCATCAAGCAGCCGTGTTCCCGGGCGGAGGTTCCATGGGTGGCGGCTCGGCAGTCGGCGCCGCGCGATGTCGGCGGCGGACGGCAGCCAGCACAGCGGATAGGCGTAACCCGCACGGGCCGCTGCTCTCACCCAGTGCAGTGGCCGGTTGCCTGGCATCAACTGGGCCCTGGTGCAGGCCGTCGAGATCAGTGCCACATGAGGGCTGAGGTGCCGGATGAGGTGAGGTCGGCAGGCTGCCAGGGTGAGGACGGCCATGCCGCCCATGCTGTGTCCGGCGAGGACGAGCGGTCCTTGAGGCGCGGCGGCATCAAGGACGTCCGCCAGGTCGGCGCCGAGGCGGTCGATGGTCGGGGCGGCACGGCCCGGCGTGGAGTTGCCGTGGGCGCGTTGGTCGTAGCGGACGACGCGGACCCCGAGGGAGGCCAACTCACGTGTCTGCAGGCGCCACATGTCCGAGGTCATCAGGAAGCCGTGGCTGAGGACTACGGCCGCGTCCGCCTCCGGCGGCCCGTCGGTGTAGACGGCCAGATGGGCTCCGTCGTCGGTGACGACGGTGGACCGTGCGGCGGACCATGTTGCCGGCGCCGTCACAGTGTGACCCGCAGTTTGATTTTTTTGGCCGTCTTTCGGCCGGTTCTCGGGAGCGAGCCGAGCAGCGCCATGTTCCGTACATAAGGGGTCTGGGGCAGGGCAGGGCCGCCGAGGTGTTCGGCGATGAGGAACATCCGCCAGTTCGTCCATTCCGGCGTGACGACGAGTGATGTGAAATCCATGCCGCGGGCGAGTTCGGAGACGAGGTCGGCGAGCCGAGTGCCGAGTCCGCGGGACTGGTAGGCAGCCCCGGGGCAGTCGGCGACTAGCAGGCCCATCCCGCATGTGTCCGGAGCACCCGGGGACTCGGTCATCGTGGCCACGGCCACGACGCGATCCGAGGTGCCAGGGGTAACGAGGAGCACGCGAGTTCGAGGACCGTCCGTCATGCGTCGCCATTCGGAGGAGGTGATGGCGGGTCGGCGGCGTCCGTAGCGGGCGAAGAGAC
This sequence comes from Streptomyces sp., assembly GCA_036569285.1. Classification (GTDB taxonomy): domain Bacteria; phylum Actinomycetota; class Actinomycetes; order Streptomycetales; family Streptomycetaceae; genus Streptomyces. Next base: position 3,895 of record DATCQX010000690.1, on the reverse strand, counting down.
TGGCCGCGCTGCACCGCGTGTGGAAGTCGTCGACGAGAGGGAAGTCCTCGGCGGCTGCGGTGCGGGCGTGGGTGATGGTGCCGTCATCGAGCCCGAGAGGCACGTCAAGGTCGACGACGGTGAGTAACGAGGACACGAAGGAGATCTCCATGCGAAGTTGGATTGTCGGATGAGGGCGGCCGTAGCCCGTAAGGCGCTGTGCACGGAATGTCCCTGCGAGGCCACCGCTGAGCGCCGAACCCTCCAAACCGCAAGGCCGTCTGCGGGCGGCTCCTGCCGCGCGAGGAGAAGGTGACGCCGCGACGGATTCCGCGTCCGGCGGTGACGCCGGCCGCTCCTACGTCACCATGTGCCAGGGGCAGTTGGAGGAAGCGGCATGTGCCCCCGCCCCCTGACCGGGATCACGACGTTCACTGCCGAACCGTCCCGTTCCGTCACCCGGGCGTTCAGCAACCGCAGGATGGACAGCACCGCCCGGTTGCTGCTCCCGGTCATGACGGTGATCTCGCGGCAGTCGAGGGTGTGGGTATGCGCCAGGCCGACTGCGTAGCGGGCGAGAGCGCTGCCCAGACCTCGGCGTTGCCAGGCATCTTCGACGAGGATGCCGAGTTCACGCACATGAGGTACCTGCGTCCGCATGAGATGGGTGGCGGCGACGATGCGGGCCGGCTCGTCCAGCGGGACGGTGACCAGAGTCGTCCCTCGGGCGGGGTCGCACAGGCGCTCCCACTCACGGTGAGTTACTCCGTGCCGGGCGCCGTGATAGCGGGCAAACCGGGAACGCAGAGAGGACCGGGCGTGCATGAGGTTCACCGCGTCGACATCGTCGGTAGTCGCTGTGCGGGTCAGGACTTCGTGGTGGGTGCGGATGGTCATCAGCCGGGGCGGTGGAGGGAGCAACAAGGACGACGACGGCAACCGGTCCACCCTGCTCGGAGGCTTCCCGTCTTCGGGAGACTCTGGAGGCTTGCTTCGACCGGTGGCTCCTGCGCTGGCGTCCTTCTGTGTCACAGCGGCCAGTAAAGAAGGCCGTCGCGGACCCAGCCGCGCTGACCGGCGTGGGCGTCGGAGTTGACCTTGATGTAGAACCAGAGGCGCTTGGCGTTCTTCTTCCACAGGTAGCAGTCGATAAAAGCCCGTGAGCCCTTCGCCAGTGACGCCGCAATGCCTGTTCGCGCGCGCATGTCTCTCCGTTCGGTGTGATGCCGTTCCTGGTGATGTGGCCCGGGCTGCCGATCCGGAGGCGCAGGTGGGCGTCCGTCGACCGCGCGGTGCCGGGGTGGGCGCTGTGAGGACGTGCCGCGGGGTACCGGCGTGGGAAGCGCGATTCCTCGACGGCGGACGATTCCGGAGGGTCAGCCGGCGAGCTGGTGCAGCATGTCGCTGCGGACCCAGCCTGCGGTTCCCTTGGCCAGGCCGCCTTTCGACCGCTTGGCCAAAGAGCTGTAGTACCAGTTGCCCTTGCCGCAGTAGATGTGCAGACGGTCACCGTCGTAGAGCCGCCCTTTGGCCGTGTACCCGGTTCCCGGGCCCGTCCTGTAGTTGACCCCGTTGTAGCCCACGGTCCCGGTGAAGTCAGTCAGGTTGTACGTGCACCTGGGCGATCCGGCCGCGGAGGCCGCCGGCGCCAGAGCGATCGCCCCCCCGGCTAGAAGTGCTGCGGAAACCGACAGGGCCGCGACGTGTCGGAGCACGGTCATGGTCTTGGACTCCTTCGCTGAGACAGCCGGACTCCGCCTGCACGAAGCCTCATGCCGTAAACAGATGTTTACGGTAGACGGTTCTCGCGCCCTGGGAGCATGGAAACGGAAGGCATTGTCTGTCAACGTGTGTGCACGCTCTGTTGGTAGGACGGACATGCGGATCGCAGGAAGGGGCGCTTGGCTCGGCGGCGGTCTCCCGCAGGGGAGGTGTCCGGGGCTCTGCCGGATAGCAGGTCGGCGGCGTGAGGCCAGTACGAGGGTGCACCTTCGATGAGCGGAGGTACGGCTGACTCGGCGGCGGGTGCTGCTGGGGCCTGCCTCCTGAGTAGGTGATCGGCTCGAAGTGCCGGGGCAGTCACGGCTGCGGGGAGCACGTCGGACATGTCGGCCAACGTGGTGGCCCTGTTGGGCACCGCGAGTAGACACGAGGCAAGCAGGAGGCCCAACCGGTAGCGACGCCCCGGTAGCCGCCGCGGATCAAGACACGCCAAAACTTCAGCTGGCGAGGAGAGTTTGGACAGGTCGACGTCTGCGCGGTGGTGCTGCAGGGCGTCGATCAGGGAGAATGGCATGCGAACGCGACCCCTGCTCTTGATTATCAGGGGCCGCGTTTGTCACGTCCCGCAGGACAACGTAGGGAGCCTTTTCCCAGCTGGCAGTGCTGACCGAGAGTTGGACGGTCCTGCGCAACGACGAAGCTCCTGGTGGACGGGTTCTCGGCCAGGATCCCCCGTGTCCGCTAGGAGCTTCGCGTGCTTGTCTCCCCGTCCTCGATTGATCTGTCCAGCCGCACCTTGCGGTTCCTGACCGGGCAACTCACAGCCAGGCGGCAGGAGACCGGTACACGGGACTTGTCCCCGAGTGGTGGACATCTCTGAGCCGGCCCCGGCAGGGGCCGGGTAGGAGGCATCTTTTATGGTGATGAAGGTCTACTCGCCCGAGTTCAGGGCGGACGCTGTCGCGCTGTACCTGTCGGACCCGGGTCACACCTTCGAGGGCATCGGCAGGGACCTGGGCATCAGCCGGGAGACGCTGCGCAACTGGGTACAGGCCGAACGGGCCCGCCATGGCGGGGGCAGCAGGACGAGTACGAACACGGAGAAGAACACGGTGGATTCCCCGCCGACGGCCGAAGAGCTTCAGGCCGAGAACGAGGCCCTGCGCCGCGAGCTGGCGACGGTACGCAAGGAGAACCAGAAACTGGCCACCGAGCGTGACATCCTGCGCAAGGCCACGAAGTTTTTCGCACAAGAGATGACCTGGTGACCAGCCGCTTCCAGTTCGTCGAGGACCACCACCACGCCTGGAGCGTGAAGCGGTTGTGCCACGTGCTGGAGGTCGCCCGCTCCAGCTTCTACAAATGGCGGGCCGGCCGCGAGGCCCGCGCCGCCCGGGAGCGGGCCGACGCCGCGCTCGCCGAGCGGATCCGGGCCGTGCACGCAGAGTGGGACGGCATCTACGGCCGCCCCCGCATCACCGCCGAATTGCGTGACGACGGCGAGCCGGTGAACCACAAGCGCGTCGGACGGGTCATGCGCAAGTACGGCATCGCCGGGCTGCGGCTGCGCAGGCGCCAGGTCACCACCATGCCCGAACCGTCCGCCACCCCGGTGCCGGACCTGCTGCGCCGCGACTTCACCGCGACCGCCCCGAACACGAAGTACGTCGGGGACATCACCTACCTGCCGGTGGGCGACGGCGAGTTCCTGTATCTGGCAACGGTGATCGACTGCTTCTCGCGCCGTCTGGTCGGCTGGTCGGTCGCCGGCCACATGCGCACCTCGCTCGTCACCGACGCACTCAGGGCAGCCGCGGCGACCCGCGGCAGCCTGGCCGGAGCCGTCTTCCACAGCGACCACGGAACCCAGTACACCTCACGTCAATTCGCCGATGTCTGCGCCGAGTTGGGGGTGCGGCAGTCCATGGGCGCGGTCGGCACGAGCGCGGACAACGCGCTCGCAGAGAGCTTCAACGCGGCACTCAAACGCGAGACGCTCCGCGGCGCCCGCCGCTTCGACGGGACCCGCGCCTGCCGCCTGGAGGTCTTCCGCTGGACCACGCGCTACAACACCCGCCGACGGCACTCGGCGAACGGACAACAGGCACCGAACGTCTACGAACAGCGGTCAGCTACCCTGACACTCGCCGCATAACGACACGAACAGGTGTCCACCCCTCGGGGACAAGGCCCC
>DATCQX010000689.1:0-7893 GCA_036569285.1 Streptomyces sp. | reverse complement strand
GCTGCCGCGAGTGCTGGGTCCACCACTGTCTCCCCGGTCAGGACCTTCCTGATCGCCTGGGCCAGTTCCTCCACCGGTCCGTCCTTCACCAGGAACCCCGCCGCTCCCGCGTCCATCGCCCGACGCAGGTACCCCGGCCGCCCGAACGTCGTCAGGATCAGGACCCGGCAGTCCGGTACCTCGTCCCGCAGCTCCGCCGCCGCGTCCAGCCCGCTCTTGCCCGGCAGTTCGATGTCGAGGAGGGCCACGTCGGGGCGGCACATCAGCGCCGTGTCCACGATGACGTCCCCCGCGCCGAGCTGTGCGACCACCTCGATGTCCGGCTCCATCCCCAGCAGCAGCGCCACCGCGCCCCGCATCATGCCCTGGTCCTCCGCGAGCAGTACCCGGATGGACTTCGAGGGACGGTGACTGCTCGGCATCTCGCTCGCGGCCGGGTCCCGCGGGACGTACGGCGAGTTCAGGGGGCTGCTGGTCACGGGGACAGCCTAGGGCCGGAGCCGGGGGAGGGCGCGGCGTGACGGGACTCCCGAGTGGGGCGCACGGTGTACACCCCCGGCGCACAGGGTTCGGGGTGCCAGCCGTCCACGCTTCCGGCGCCGTGCACCGGGTCCCATCGGGTGCCACGGCCGTCGTCCTCGTCGGCCTCCGTCGGCAGTTCCGCCGTCACCGTGAACCCGCCGCGCACTCCCGGCCCGGCCTCCAGGGTGCCGCCGGCTGCGGCGAGGCGTTCGCGGAGGCCGATGAGGCCGGTGCCGCGGGTCGGGAGGTGGGGGGCCGTTTCCAGAGGGCCGGAGTCTTCGGGCAGGGCGGCGTTGCCCGAGGCTGCCGTGGCGGTGCGGTGAGGTGTCCGAGGTTCTCTCAGGAGCGGGCCGTCGTCCGTCACCGTCAGGCGGGCTCGGTCCGGCGTTCCCGTGAGGACGATCGCGCAGTGGGTGGCGCCGCTGTGGCGGACGATGTTGGTGACGGCCTCGCGGACGACCCAGCCGAGGAGGGCCGCTGTCTGAGGGGAGAGGGGCGGGCCGGACTCGGTGATGGTGGAGGTGATGCCGGCGGTGGTGAGGGTGGAGCGGGAGCGGTCCAGTTCGGCGGTGAAGGTGCTCTCGCGGTAGCCGGTGACCGCCTCGCGGATCTCCGTGAGCGCCTGGCGGCCCACCGACTCGATGTCCGTGATCTGCGTCAGGGCCGCGTCCAGGTTCCGGGTGGCCAGGCGGCGGGCGGCCTCCGACTTCACGACGATCACCGAGAGGGTGTGGCCGAGGAGGTCGTGCAGGTCCCGGGAGAAGCGGAGCCGCTCCTTCTCCACCGCCCTGCGCGCCAGCTCCTCGCGGGCCGAGCGCAGTTCCCGCACGGTGTCCGCGAGGGAGAGGACGACCGCCGTCACCAGCGTCGAGATCCACGTCGTGTACGCCGCGTCGATGCCGCCCCAGCCGTCCCGCACGACACCGACCGTCCCCGCGAGGGCCGCCAGGGCGAGGCTCGCCCAGCGGAGGTGCGGCATCCTCACCGCCGCGCCCGTCGCAAGGCCGAGCAAGGGGAAGAACTGCAGCCAGGTGCCGCCGTAGCCGATCGCCAGGGCGCAGGTGACCAGGGTGAGGAGCCCGAGGGCGATCCGGGTCGACGTCGACTCCCTGGTCTCGCGGACGAAGGCGCGGAAGACGACGTAGATGTAGAGCGAGTTGAAGGTGAGCAGACCCAGGCCGCCGATCCACGGGTTCGGGGTCTTGGCCTGGAGGAGGTTCGAGAAGGCGCCGAGGCCGATCAGCAGCCAGGGCAGCATGCTGAAGCCGTTGAGTGAGATGTCCTTGGGGGCGGAGGCTCTTCCCGGCCCGCATTTCCCGTCCGCCCTGCCTGTCCTGTTCATCCTGTGTTTCCCCCGTCCGGTACGCCGCGGATCGCGGCCGATCGCTGTGAGTCACGACGCTACGCGCCTCCCCGCCTGACCCGACAGAACCGTCCGTACCCACTCCGGCAGTACAAATGTCACAGCTCGCGAGCCCCGCCCCCGCTCCCGTTTCTGATGGCTCGTCAGGAGCCTTCCCAATCAAACTGCCCTCGGCTATACCTAGGGCGCCGGACTGAAACCTGTTCCAGTCCGGACCGTGACGACCTCGGTGCGGCCGACGGTGCGGACAGCCGTACCGAGGTCTTGGGCCCACCACGCAGCCGTCGGCGTACCGCCCCGAAGCCCCGCCCCCAGGGAGCCCCCTTGCCCATCGACGCAGCCGAAGCCCTCGCCGCCGCCCCCCGCACCGGCGAGATCTCCTGGACCCGCAAGGACGTGCAGCTCTACCACCTCGGCATCGGCGCCGGCCGCCCGGCGACCGACCCCGACGAACTGCGCTACACCCTGGAATCGCGCCTGCACGTCCTGCCGAGCTTCGCGACCGTCGCCGGAAACGGCTCCCCCGGAGTGATCAGCGGCCTCTCGATGCCGGGCGTCGACGTCGACCTGTCACGCGTCCTGCACGGCGGACAGTCCCTGACGATCCACCGCCCGCTCCCCGCCGAGGGCACCGCCACCGCCACCGGCCGCATCGCCGCCGTGTACGACAAGGGCAAGGCGGCCGTCCTCGTCATGCGCACCGAAGTCGCCGACGCCGAGGGGCCGTTGTGGACCGGCGACGCCCACATCTTCGTCCGGGGAGAGGGCGGCTGGGGCGGCGACCGGGGCCCCTCCGGACGGCTCGAACCCCCCACCGGCGAACCGGACTTGACCGTCGAACGCCCCATCCGCGAGGACCAGGCCCTCCTCTACCGCCTCTCCGGCGACTACAACCCGCTGCACGCCGACCCCGACTTCGCGAAGCGCGCCGGGTTCGAACGGCCCATCCTGCACGGCCTGTGCACGTACGGCATGACGCTGAAGGCCGTCGTGGACACGGTGTTGGACGGAGACGTGAGCCAAGTCCGCTCCTACGAGACACGGTTCGCCGGAGTCGTGTACCCGGGGGAGACGCTGCGTGTGCGGATGTGGCGCGGCGAGGGGGCCGTACGGGTCGCGGTCGGCGCCGTCGAGCGGGACGACGCGCCGGTCCTCGCCGACACGGTCGTCCGGCACCCATGACCCCGACGCCATTTGATCCCAACGCGCCTGAACCCAGCGTGACTTGACAGGAAGCCTTGAGGGGAGCCGCAGCCATGCGCGCAGCCGTACTGCACGAGATCGGTCAGGACAAGCTGGAGGTTCTCGACGACGTCGAGGCCGTGGGGTTCGGGCCCGGCAGGGTCCGGATCCGGGTGCGCGCCACGGGGCTGTGCCACTCGGACCTGTCCGCGATGAGCGGGGTGCTGCCGCAGCCTGGGCCGTTCGTGCCGGGGCACGAGGGGGCGGGCGAGATCCTCGAAGTCGGGGAGGGCGTGAGCGACTTGGCGGTCGGCGACCGGGTCGTCGTCTGCTGGCTGCCCGCCTGCGGTGCCTGCCCCGCCTGCAAGCGCGGCCAGACCGAGCTGTGTCTCGCCGGGTTCATGAACGCCGGAACCCCCAACTTCCGTCGCTCCAGCGGCGATGTGTTCGGCTTCGCCGGGACCGGCACCTTCGCGGAAGAGGTCGTCGTCGACGCCGGATGCGCGGTGCCGATCCCCGAGGACGTCCCCTTCGACATCGCCGCCCTCATCGGCTGCGGGGTGACGACCGGACTCGGCGCCGCCCTCAACACCGCCGACGTGGAAGCCGGTTCGTCCGTCGCCGTGATCGGCTGCGGGGGAGTCGGCATCTCGGCGATCCAGGGCGCGCGGCTCAAGGGGGCCGCCGAGATCGTCGCCGTCGACCCGGTGGAGTCCCGTCGCGAGGCCGCTCTCAAGTTCGGTGCCACGAAGGCGGTTTCACCCGAGGAGCTGCCCGGCGCGAAGCAACTCGTCACCGGCGGCGAGGGGTTCGACTACGTCTTCGAGGTAGTCGGCCGCTCCGCCACCGCCCGCACCGCCTACGAGACCACCCGGCGCGGCGGCACCCTCGTCGTCGTCGGCGCGGGCGCGATGGACGACTTCCTCCAACTCAACATGTTCGAGCTGTTCTTCGACGAGAAGCGGATCCTGCCGTCCATGTACGGCGGCGGCGACGTCCTGCGCTCCTACGAGCGGACGATCGCCCTCTGGCGCGCCGGCCGTATCGACCTCGCCGGGCTCATCACGCACCGCGTCCCGCTCGCCGACGTCAACGAGGCCCTCGACCAGATGCGCACCGGGACCGCCCTGCGCACCTGCATCGAGATCTGAGGAGATGTCATGTCGCTTCCCCTGGAAGGGCTTTCGGCGATCGTCACCGGTGCCGGACGCGGACTCGGGCGCGCCGAGGCGCTGGAGCTGGCCCGGCTCGGTGCGGCCGTCGTCGTCAACGACTACGGGCAGGCCGGCCGCGACGGCTCCGGCGAGGCGTCAGCCACCCCCGCGGAAGAGGTGGCCGCCGAGATCAGGGCCGCGGGCGGTGAGGCCGTCGCGCACACCGGTGACGTCTCCGACTTCCAACAAGCCCGCGAACTGGTCGAGTTGGCCATCGAGAGGTACGGCCGGCTGGATGTCCTCGTCAACAACGCGGGCATCCTGCGCGACCGGATGGTCTTCTCCATGACCGAGGGGGAGTGGGACGCCGTCGTCCGCGTCCACCTCAAAGGGCACTTCAACACGACTCGGTTCGCCTCCGCGCACTGGCGGGAACGCGCGAAGCGGGACGGGGGGCCGGTGTACGGGCGGATCGTCAACACCTCGTCCGAGGCCTTCCTCGCGGGGTCGGCCGGGCAGCCCAACTACGCCGCCGCGAAAGGGGGGATCGTCGGGCTCACCGTCTCCACCGCCCTCGCCCTCGCCAAGTACGGCGTCACCACCAACGTCATCTGCCCCCGCGCGCGTACCCGGATGACCGAGGACGTCTTCGCGGCGGCCGAGGAGACCGATCACGGCATCGACCCGCTCTCCCCCGAGCATGTCGCCCCCCTCGTCGGCTACTTGGCCTCCCCGGCGGCCGGCCGCATCAACGGCCAGCTCCTCGTCGTCCACGGCGGAATGCTCGCCATCGTCGAACGCCCGCGTGTGCGCGCCAAGTTCGACAGCAAGCAGGACACGTTCACGTACGACGAGCTGGACGCCGTGCTGACTTCGCACTACGCCGAGAGACCGAGCGGCGAGACGTTCGGGGCGGTCGAAATACTGGGATTGCGGCGAGAGTAGCGGGCCAGGGCTTCGATGCTGTGAGCGTGGGGCAGAACGCTTCGTACTCACGCGCGCTCTGGGGGAAACGGGATGGCAGTCCGATGCCGGATCTTCATCAACTACCGGCAGAGCGACACCGGTGACGCGGCCTCCTTCCTTGACCATGTCCTGACGCCGGTCTTCGGCGAGGAGAGTGTGTTCAAGGCCAGCCGGTCGATCGGAGCCGGGGCCGTCTTCCCGCCCGAGATCGAAAGAGCGATGGGGGAGACCGCCGTCGCGCTCGTGCTCGTCGGACCGCACTGGACCGACGAACAACGGCTGTTCGAGCCCGGCGACTGGGTGTGCAGGGAGATCGCGTACTTCCTGGAGGCGGGTGTCCCGGTGATACCCGTGCTGCTCGGCGGGGTGCGGAGGGTGCCCGATACCGGGGAACTTCCCCGCGAGTTGGCCGGGCTGGCCGAGCGTCAGACCGTGTACTTCCGGGCCCGGCACACGGCGCACGACATCCCGGGGCTGGTCCGTGTCCTGCGCGAGGTCGCGCCGCAGCTCGCCGTCCGGCACTTTCCGCGGCCGGCTCCGCAGCCTCGGGCGGACCGGCTGCCGAGCTCGTTGCTGCGGCCCGAGTACGAGGTCGTCCCGTTTCGCGGCAGGGAGGAAGAGCTGGGGCGGCTGACCCGGTGGCGGGACTCCACACCCGCGCTCGCCGTCGAGGTGGTCGTAGGGGCGGCGGGACAGGGCAAGTCGCGGCTGGCCGTGGAGTTCTGCCGGCGCTCCAGGACCGAGGGATGGGCGGCGGGGGAGCCTGTCGAGGGAACCCGGAACGAGGATCTCGTACGGCTGAGCGAAGCCGGGGTGCCTGTGGTCGTCGTGGTGGACCGAGTGGAGTCCCAGGCGGAGTCCGTGGCCGACCTGTTGAGCGCGATGGCCGTGCGGGCGGCGGGCGCGGCGGCGGTACGGGTGATGCTGCTGGCGCGTTCCGCGGGGGCGTGGTCCAACGTACTGCTGGAGCGTGGGAGTGATGCCGTCGCCGCCCTTCTGGTCGGGGAACAGCCTTTGGAACTTGGCAGCTTGGAGAGTGAAGGTGAGATGGAACGTGCCGCTGTATGTTTCGCCGAACGGCTCGGGGTGACGTGGCGTGCCGCCGGCCGCCCGCCCGTCACCAGCCAGACTCCTTCGCAGGAGCGCGCCTCAGGGCCCCGCAAGGTGGGCGACCGTGTTCTGGACCTGCACGCCGCCGCCCTCGACGCCGTTCTGACCGCGAGCGGCCCGGCGTCGGCCGGAGCTTCCCTCGATCCAGTCGTCCGTCTCCTGCACCACGAGTGGCGGGACTGGAAACGCAGCGCGGTGGCTGCCGAGTTGCCCGATCCGCATCGGGAACGCCTCGCGGCGGTCGTCGCCGTGGCGACCATGTACGGGGGCCGTTCGGAGCGAGCGGCGTACAAGGCGCTGGCCGTCCAACTCACTTTCCGGCAGGAACAGATGCACGTCGTGCGGAGGTATCTGCGGTGGGTCGCACGGCTATATCCGCCCGCTGGGCAGACGGCCGGCGTGGCCGCGCCGTACGCGCTGCGACCCGACCGGCTCGGTGAGGAACACGTCGCGCTGACGGTGCTGGAGCAGCCGGAGCTGGTCCGGGGGGTCGCCGCGGAGTTGGACGTTGAGCACCGGGAGCGAGCCCTGCTCGTGCTGGGCAGGGCAGCTCCTCGGCATCCGCAACTCGTCGAATGCATAGCGGAGTTGATCGAGAGCGATCCGGTCGGAATGGTGGTGCCGGCGGTGTGGGCCGCAGTGCGGCTGGAGCAGCCGGGAGCCGTGATCGGGTCACTCGTGGCGGCCGTGGGAGCGCACCGAGACCTCTCCGTCGCCCGCAGCGTTCTCGAAGTGGTGCCACTGCGCGGGGAGTTCGCCGGGCTGCGGGTCGCCGCGGCGCGGGCGGTGCTGTCGGCCGAGTGGGTGCGGGCGAGCCCGGACACGGCGACGGTGGCGGAGACGACGTACCAGCTCGCGCTGGCGCTCGTGCTGGCCGCAGACCACGGCGAGGCGCTGCGGGCGGCTCGGGCCGCCACCGACGCGTACGACGCGCTTCCCCCGGAACCCGAACGCCGACAGGTCTCCGCGATCCTGCGACCGGTGCGCGGTACGGCCCGCATGCGGGCGGCGACCCTGCTCACCTACTGCCTCGCCGTCAACGGCGACCATGAGGAGGCCCGGCGTACGGCTCGCCGGGCGAGGGAGCACCTGCGGACCTGGACGCCGGAGGGCACCTTCGACGACCTGGCGGTGAACGGGTTCAGGTACGGACTGAACCTGGACGAGGGGAAGCTCGCGGCAGCGTTGGAGTCCTACCTGGTGAACGGCGAGAGCGCGGTCGGACACCTCCTCGGCCCTCTCACGAAACCGGCCGCACTGAGCCACGCCGACGCCATGCTCGGCTGGGTCCTGGACGGTCCACAGCCCCTCGGCGCCGCCGACGCTGTCCCGATCCCGCCCGACCTCTCCGCCTCCGCCGGCCCTGCCCTCTCACCTGCACGTGAGGCCGCCGAGGTGGGTATCCGTGCGGCCCGCGCGGAGATCTCCGCCAACATCCGTGACGTCTTCGCCGCGTTCGCCGACGATCCCGTGACCCCCGTGCCGTTCACGGACGTCGTCGCCGCCACTCAGGAGGCCGGCATCCACCGCTGGCACGTCACCGCCGGCACCTTGCGGGTGATCGCGGTCGCCGTCGGTGAACTGCGGGCCCTGTAC
>DATCQX010000688.1:0-5174 GCA_036569285.1 Streptomyces sp. | reverse complement strand
GCGCCCGCGCTGGTGACCGCCGCCGTCGTCCACGGCGAACTCCTCGCCCTGCGGCCGTTCACCTCCCGCAACGGGCTCGTCGCCCGTGCCGCCGCGCGGATCGTGCTGATCGGCAGCGGGCTCGACCCCAAGTCGATCTGCCCGGCCGAGGTGGGCCACGCGGAGCTGGGGCGGGCCGCCTATCTCGCGGCTCTGGAGGGGTACGTCTCCGGCACGCCCGAGGGTGTCGGCGCGTGGATCGTCCACTGCGGGCGGGCGATCGAGCTGGGGGCGCGGGAGTCGACGGCGGTGTGCGAGGCGCTCCAGCGCGGGGCGGCGTGACGCACGCACGCGTGGAGGGCGTTTTCGCGCGCTGAGGGTGGCCTGAAAAGGGTTGCGGCGGTACGGGATTCCGTACCGCCGCTGGCATGTTCGCCGGGTTACCAAGCGTCCTCGAAATGTTGCCCATCAGGTCGGGAGCTTCGCCCGTCACCTGGTGCGGCTGGCCCGTAATCGACGGGTCGACGTCGCGTGGGTGCCCGATTCACATGCTCGGTCCGTGGGGCCAAATGCGTCAGTCAGGTGATCCTCTCGGATGTCCTTCGGTCTCGCGGGCCGTGTCTTCCTTTGTACTCCCGGACCCGGGAGAGCGAAAGTCCTGACCGTATTTCTTTGCTTTTGGCCGTAAGTGCGGGGGTGTTCGGCCAGGTCAGGTGAGGGGGGTCCGCTTCCGGCTGACGTACCAGACGAGCCCGGCCGTCGCCGCCGCCGCGCCCACGGCAGCCGCCGCGACGAGCGCCGGGCGGGGCGGCACGGAGAACGAGGGGATGCGCTGCTTCAGCCGCACCGGGCGGTGGAAGTCGAGAATCGGCCACCCGCGCGCGAGGGCCTCACGGCGCAGCGTGCGGTCCGGGTTCACGGCGTGCGGGTGTCCCACCGACTCCAGCATCGGCAGGTCCGTCGCCGAGTCGCTGTAGGCGTAGCAGCGCTCCAGGTCGTACCCCTCCGACTCGGCCAGCTCCCGGATCGCCTCCGCCTTGGTCGGGCCGTAGGCGTAGTACTCGACCTCGCCGGTGTAGCAGCCGTCGTCGCCGACGACCATCCGGGTCGCCACCACCCGGTCCGCGCCGAGGAGTTCGCCGATCGGTTCGACGACCTCGGCGCCCGAGGTGGAGACGATGACGACGTCCCGGCCGGCCGTGTGGTGCTCCTCGATGAGGGAGGCGGCCTCGTCGTAGATGATCGGGTCGATCAGGTCGTGCAGGGTCTCGGCGACGATCTCCTTCACCTGCTGGACGTTCCAGCCGCGCACCAGCGCGGAGAGGTACTCACGGGTGCGTTCCATCTGCTCGTGGTCCATGCCGCCCACGAGGAAGACGAACTGGGCATATGCAGTGCGCAAGGCTGCCCTGCGGTTGATCAGACCGCCTTGGTAGAAGGACTTGCCGAAGGTGAGAGTGCTCGACTTCGCAATGACCGTCTTGTCCAGGTCGAAGAAGGCCGCCGTCCGGGGCGAGGAGTGGTTTTCCACGTCCCTGAGCATAGGTGCAGCCCATTCGGCGTAAGGTGGGGCGTGTGGGTTTGCCTGAGAGGGCTCTCGGGTACACCATGGAAGTCACGGATCGTTCGCGACCGTGCTAACCCGGCCCGACTCCTCCCCCCCCCCGAGTCAGGCCGTGGAGACGACCCCCACTCTCCCCCCCGGTGGGGGTCGTCGCATGTCCGGGCGGGTTTTCTCCCTTCTCTCCACGGCGATCGCGCCGTACGAGGCGGCTTCGGCCGCCTCTTCCGCATGCCCGCCGAGCGTCACGGAGCGTAGTCAAATGGCTGCTCTGTGGAGATCGGTGCGGCGACTTCCGGGCAGTTTGTCGACACGTCGTCGGGATTTCGTCAGGGGAAGGCGCGCACTCACCGGTTCGGGTGACGGAGATATCCACAGGTCGCTGGTTGTCCACAGTTTTCGACCGAGATCCACACGATTTCCGGGATCGGCGCATCGTGATTCCACCGCGTCCACCGGGGCGGAGTTCCAGGACGGAGTTCCGGGCCCGTTCCGCTTTCCGGACGCGGGGTGGCCGGTTTCCGCCCGGCCACCGATGTCGGCCGATTGCGAGAAAGGGGAGGAGACCGTGTCCGGTTCCAAGACACACGACCCGCCGTCCACCACCGTGGGACGTCAGGGCAGACCGCTCATCGTCACCGAGGACGTGCGCCTGCTGGACGACCTGCTGCGATTGTGCGCCGCCGCCGGCGCCACACCCGAGGTGCACCCCTCGCTGCCGCGGCGCGGCCGGGCCTGGGAGTCCGCGCCGCTGATCCTGGTCGGCGACGACGCCGCCCGCCGGGCCCGCCACGCCACCCGCAGACAGGGCGTGGTGCTCGTCGGACGCGACCCGGACGACCACGACGTGTGGCGCCTCGCCGTCGAGATCGGCGCCGACAACGTGATGGTGCTGCCCGACGGCGAGCAGTGGCTCATCGACCGCATTGCCGACGTCGCCGAGGGCGTCGGCCGGCCCGCCCTCACCGTCGGCGTCATCGGCGGACGCGGCGGCGCCGGAGCCTCCACACTCGCCTGCGCCCTCGCCGTCACCTCCGCCCGGGAGGGGCTGCGCACGCTCCTCGTGGACGCCGACCCGCTCGGCGGCGGCCTCGACGTCCTGCTCGGCGGGGAGACCGCGAAAGGCCTGCGCTGGCCCGCCTTCGCCGCCTCCCGGGGCCGCGTCGGCGGCGGCGCCCTGGAGGAGTCACTGCCCGAACTGCACGCCCTGCGCGTCCTCAGCTGGGACCGCGGCGACTGCGTCGCCGTCCCGCCCCAGGCCGTCCGCGCGGTCCTCGCCGCCGCCCGGCGCCGGGGTGGCACCGTCGTCGTCGACCTGCCCCGCCGCTTCGACGACGGTGTCGCGGAGGTCCTCGCCCAGCTCGACCTCGGCCTCCTGGTCGTCCCCGCCGAACTGCGCGCCGTCGCCGCGGCCGGGCGGGTCGCCTCGGCGGTGGGGATGGTGCTGCGGGATCTCCGGGTGGCCGTCCGCGCGCCTGGGGCGCCCGGTCTGGACGACCAGGAGGTGGCCCGGTTGCTGCGGTTGCCGCTGGCCGGGGAGGTGCCGTCGGACCCGGGGCTGCTGCGGGCCGAGGCGGGGGGCCGGCCGCCGGGAGGGGCGGCGAAGGGGGCGCTCGGGAGGTTCTGCAAGGAGTTCTGGGAGCGGGCGTTGGCCGAAGGGGGCGGGGCGGCGAGGTGAGCGGGTTCGCGAGTCCGGTTCGGGTGGTTCAGGAGACGGGAGAGGTCTGTGAGTACGGAATTGCTGGACGGGGTGCGGCAGTGGCTGGCGGTCAGCGGGGGCGAACCGACGACCGCGCGGGTGGCGCAGGCGTTGCGGGAGCAGGGGCGGGTGCTGGGGGACGCGGAGGTGCTCGGCGCGGCGGACCGGCTGCGGTCCGAACTGGTGGGGAGCGGGCCGCTGGAGCCGTTGCTCGCCGATCCGTCGGTGACCGATGTGCTGGTGTCGGCGGCCGACCGGGTGTGGGTGGACCGGGGTGGCGGGCTGGAGCTGACCGGCGTCGCCTTTCCCGACGCGGCGGCCGTCCGGCGGCTCGCCCAGCGGCTGGCGGCGGTCGCCGGACGGCGGCTCGACGACGCCCGGCCCTGGGTGGACGCCCGCCTGCCCGACGGGACCCGGCTGCACGCGGTCCTGCCGCCGGTGGCCATGGGGTGCACGTGCCTGTCGCTGCGCGTCGTCCGGCCCCGGGCGTTCACGCTCGACGAGCTGACGGCCGCCGGGACCGTGCCGCCGGGAGGGGACCGGGTGCTGCGGGCGCTCATGCGGGCGCGGCTGTCGTTCCTGGTGAGCGGCGGGACGGGGACGGGGAAGACGACGCTGCTGAGCGCGCTCCTCGGGCTCGTCGGGCCCGCCGAACGGATCGTCCTCGCCGAGGACTCGGCGGAACTGCGGCCCGATCACCCGCACGTCGTCCGGCTGGAGACCAGACCCGCCAACCAGGAGGGCGCCGGGCTCGTCACGCTGGAGGACCTCGTGCGCCAGGCCCTGCGGATGCGGCCGGACCGGCTGGTCGTGGGGGAGGTGCGCGGGCCTGAGGTGCTGGATCTGCTGGCGGCTCTCAATACGGGCCACGAGGGAGGCTGTGGGACGGTCCACGCCAACGCCGCCTCCGGGGTGCCCGCCCGGCTCGAAGCGCTCGGCACCGCCGCCGGGCTCGACCGGGCCGCGCTGCACAGCCAGGTGGCCGCCGCGCTGTCGGTCGTCCTGCATCTCGTGCGGGACGGGAGCGGGCGGCGGCGGATCGCCGAGGTGCACGTCCTGGAACGGGACCGGGCGGGGCTCGTACGGACCGTGCCGGCGCTGCGCTGGGGCGCGGAGGCGTTCGTCCAGGAGACCGGGTGGGGGCGGCTGCGGGAGCTGCTGGGCGGTGAGGGCGTATGACGTCGGCGTACCAGCTGTCCCTCGGGGCGGCCGTCGCCTGTGCCGGGGTCGTGTTCTGGACGGCCGGGGAGCAGCGGCAAGGAGTGCGGCGGGCGCGGCTCGTGCTGGCCGGGGGCGGGGTCGTGGCGGACGAGCCCTGGGACGTGGACCGGGTGCTGGGGCCCCTGCGGGAACGGTGGCGGGTCGAGTGGTGGGCGCCTGTCGTCGGCGTCGTCCTGGGGCTGCTCGGGGTCTCCTTGCTGCCGGTGATCGCCGGGGTGGCCGCCGTGCCGCTCCTGCGGCGGCTGCGGCGGGCCGCCGAGGCGCGGCGGGAACGGGAAGGGCGTGCCGACGCGGTGATCGGGCTGTGCGCGGCCCTCGCCGGAGAAGTGCGGGCCGGGCGACAGCCCGGGGAGGCGTTGACGCTGGCCGCGCGGGAAGCCGCCGGGCTGGACGAGGCGCGGGCCGGGGTGCTGGCTGCGGCCCGGTTCGGTGGGGATGTGCCGGCCGCCCTCGCCGTTGCCTCGCGGCAGCCCGGGGCCGAGGGGTTGCTGGGGCTCGCCGCGTGCTGGAGGGTCGCCGTCGATCAAGGGGCCGGGCTTGCTGCCGGGCTTGAGCGGGTGGAGGAGGCGTTGCGTGCGGAGCGGGACCAACGAGCCGATCTTCGGGCGCAGTTGGCTGGGCCTCGGGCGACTGCGGTGATGCTCGCGGGGTTGCCGGTGCTGGGGATCGGGCTGGGGGCGGCGATCGGGGCTGATCCGTTGGGGGTGTTGCTGC
>DATCQX010000687.1:0-2700 GCA_036569285.1 Streptomyces sp. | reverse complement strand
GTGGCTGGTCGCGCAGTTCCCCGCGCCCCTGGGGGGGTGCCGGTGGTGTGATGGGTGCAGGCCCGCAGCCCCTGCAGGGGCTGGTCCCTGGGGTGTTCGGCTCTGTGTTCAGGGCTGTGCGAGGATCGGAGTATGGATAGCCCAGGTGGACGGCGTGTGGGGCGGCCTCGGGCTGTGGTGCGGGTGGGGGTCGGAGGGGATCCTCGGGGGGAGTTGTTGGGGGCTGCTGCGGAGTTGTTCACCGTGAAGGGGTATGCGGCTACCAGTACTCGGGCGGTTGCTGAGCGGGCCGGGATGCGGCAGGCGACCATGTATCACTATGTGTCGGGGAAGGAGGAGCTGCTCGTCGCGTTGCTGGAGTCGACGGTGGCGCCTTCGCTGGCTTGTGCGCGGGGGTTGTTGGAGGAGAAGGGGCGGGGGGCTCGGGAGCGGTTGTGGGAGCTGTGTCGGGCTGATGTCGAGGTGTTGTGCGGTGGGGAGTTCAATCTGGGTGGGCTTTATTTGTTGCCTGAGGTCAGGGGGGAGGGGTTCGCGGGGTTTCGGGCCGCTCGGGAGGAGTTGAAGGGCGCTTACCGGGAGTTGGTGGGGGAGGCCGCTTCGCTGGAGGGGGCGGAGCTTCAGATGCGGACCGATCTTGTCTTCGGGTTGATCGAGGGTGTCATTCTGGTGCGGCGGGACGATCCCGCCAGGGACGTCTCGGAGTTCGCGCGGGCTACCGCCGACGCCGCGTTGAGGATCGCCGGCGTCTGAAGTGTCGTACGCCTGTACGCGGTCACCGTTCGCATTCGAACGTGTTCGCAGTGTTTAAAACGAACGACCATACCTCTGTCGAGGGATCCGTTTCAGGCGGTTGCCGAACATGACGCGGCGTTGATCCGGTCGGACTAAGCTCGCCCGCAGCGCACCCGGTTGAGATGGATTCGTGCGCTTGTTCCCGAATGTTCTGAAGATGCGGACAATTCCCGACAGAGGGTCCCCATGGTGAGTGCTCAAGTCCCGGCGCAGTCCCCGACCGGGCGTGAACGCCCCTTCGCCCGGGTGCTGTTGCCCCCGGCGATACTGATGACCGCGGTGAGCGGAGCGGCTGTCGCGCTGGTCCCGCGGTCGGCTCGGGTCGCGGTCGGCGTCTGCGGGGCCGTCGCCACGATGCTGGTGGTGATGACGGCCGTCGAGGTGGTCCGGCGAGGCCGGCGGCTGCGCGAGCTGAAGGCGGACGCGGAGCGGCGTACGGCCGCCCTGGAGCGCCGTATCGAGGCGTACGCGACCCTCAACCTGAGGGTCGTCGAGGACCACATCCCCACCGCGGTGAAGATCCTCAGGGCGGGCAACTCCCCCCGCGAGGTCCTCCAGTTGATGCCGGACATCGACCCCACCTTCCGCGACCTCGACCGCGCCCAGGCCGGCGTCGTCAGCAGCGTCCTGGACATCGTCGAGCACCAGGAGAACCTCCGGGACTCCGCGCTGCGTTCGTACACCTCGGTCGCCCGGCGCATCCAGGCGATCGTCCACCAGCAGAACGACGAACTGCTGGAGATGGAGTACGACCACGGCAACAACCCGCACGTCTTCGACGACTTGCTGCGCATCGACCACGGCACGGCGATGATCGGCCGGCTCGCGGACTCCGTCGGCGTCATCGGCGGCGGCCGGCCGAGCCGGCAGTGGCCCGCGCCGGTCCCGCTGTACAGCGTGCTGCGCGGCGGCATGTCCCGGATCCTGGAGTACCCGCGGATCAAGCTGGAGTCGATCGCGAAGGTCAACATCCGCGGAATCTCCGTCGAGCCGGTCATCCACGCCTGCGCCGAACTCATGGACAACGCCACGCGGTTCTCGCCCCCGGCGAGCACCGTGCACGTCAACGCGATCGAGGTGCAGACCGGTATCGCGATCGAGATCGAGGACGCCGGCGTCAGCCTCAGCGAGGAGGGCCGCGCGAGGGTCGAACGGATCCTGGAGGACGCCAAGCGCGGCGAGGACATCCACGACGACGGCGGCGCCCCCCAGCTCGGCCTCGCGGTCGTCGGCCGGCTGTGCACGACGTTCAACATGCAGTGCTCGCTGCGGGTCTCGGCGTACGGCGGCGTCCGTGCCGTCCTCATCGTGCCCGCCGAGATGCTCACCGAGGGCCCCGAGACGATCTACGCGCACGGTATCGGCGCGGGCGCCACCCCGACCCTGGACCTCGGCGGGATCAAGGGCCCCGAGCGCAAGCCGAAGAAGCGCCGGCCCACCAGCCCACGCCTGCCGGAGGGCGTGTCCCCGCAGGCCGAGCCGTCGCCCGATGTCGTCGGGACGACCCCCGAAGGTCTCCCGCAGCGGCGCAGCAAGGCCGTCGTCTCCATCCTCGACTCCTACCCCGAGGCCTACCGCCGCCAGCTCGCGGAGGAGGCCGCCGAGAAGGCCGCCGCCCGGGGCGAACCGGTGGCGGTCGACCCGGAGGAACAGATGTGGGCCGAGGCGTCCGCCCGCGTCCTGGCCAAACCCGCCCCCTCGGGGCCCGCGCCCGGCCTCGGCTTCGAGGCGTTCTGGGCCGGTCTGAAGGACAACACGCCCGAAGGTGTCCACCCCACCGACTTCACCCGCAATCCCACCGCATACCTGCACCTGATCGACGACAAGGCCATGGCGGCCGACGACGAAGGGGACCCGACGTGATCAAGCAGCGCGCCAACTTCGACTGGATGCTCAAGGAGCTGTACA
>DATCQX010000686.1:0-19485 GCA_036569285.1 Streptomyces sp. | reverse complement strand
GGTTCGTTCGCCGTGGACGAGGTCGCCTGCCGGGGGACGTTCCGCAACTGGGACTATCCGATCCGGCGGCAGATCTTCTCCGGGTTCCGCACGGCTCGTTCGGGGGCCGTCTGATGTGCCGTCATCTCGCCTACGTGGGCGACCCGTTGCCGCTGGGGAGAGTCGTCCAGGACCCTCCGCACAGTCTGTTCCGCCAGTCCTGGGAGCCGCTGCACCAGCGCTCGGGGACGGTCAACGCCGATGGTTTCGGGGTGGGTTGGTACGCCGACGGCGACCCCGTGCCCGCCCGTTACCGCCGTACCGGACCGATCTGGGCCGACCTCTCCTTCGCCGATCTCGCCCGGGTCGTCCGCACCAGCGCCCTCCTGGCCGCCGTCCGCGACGCGACCCTCCCGAGCGCGGACGGTGAGGCCGCGGCGGCGCCCTTCGCGGCGGACCGCTGGCTGTTCAGCCACAACGGGGCGGTGAAGGGCTGGCCGGCCACCATGACCCCCCTCACCCCGGCCCTCACGCCGACGGACCTCCTCTCCTTGGAGTCCCGCACGGACTCGGCGTTCGTCTGGGCCCTGCTCCTGGCCCGCCTCCGCAAGGGCGAGCCCCTCGGCGACGCCCTGTCCGCCACCGTGACGGAAGTCGCCGAGGCGGCCCCCGGCTCCCGCCTCAACCTCCTCGCCACGGACGGGACTTCGATCGCGGCGACCACCTGGGGCGACAGCCTCTGGTACCTGACCCACCCCGGCCGCCACACGGTGGTCGCCTCCGAGCCGTACGACGACGACCCCGCCTGGCAGGAGGTCCCCGACGCCACTCTCCTCACCGCGACCCGCACCGAGGTCCTGCTCACCCCGCTGAAGGACTTCGCCGCACCGAAGGAGCCCCGTCCGTGAGCCCGTTCCGTCTCACCCGTACCCTGCCCGAGGGCGCCACCGACGCGGCCCTGCGCGCCGATGTCCTGCGCGGTCTCACCGCGAACCCGAAATGGCTGCCGCCCAAGTGGTTCTACGACGCCCGGGGCAGTGAACTCTTCGACCAGATAACGGAGTTGCCCGAGTACTACCCCACCCGGGCCGAGCGCGAGATCCTCCTCGACCGGGCGTCCGAGATCGCCTCGGCGTCCGGGGCGCGCACGCTGGTGGAGCTGGGATCCGGCTCCTCCGACAAGACGCGCCACCTCCTGGCGGAGCTGACCGGCCTGGACACGTACGTCCCCGTCGACGTCAGCGAGAGTGCGCTCACCCAGGCGGGCGCCGCGCTCCTCGCCGAGCACGAGCACCCCGGCCTCACCATCCACGCCCTCGTCGCCGACTTCACCAGCGCCCTCCGCCTCCCCGACACCCCCGGCCCCCGTCTCCTCGCCTTCCTCGGCGGCACGATCGGCAACCTCGTCCCCGCCGAACGCACCACGTTCCTGGCGACCGTCCGCGCCCTCCTCTCCCCCGGCGATACGTTTCTCCTAGGTACGGACCTGGTCAAGGACGAGTCCACCCTCGTCCGCGCCTACGACGACTCCGCCGGCGTCACCGCCGCGTTCAACAAAAACGTCCTCGACGTCGTCAACCGCGAACTCGGCGCCGACTTCCACCCCGGCTCCTTCGACCACGTCGCCCTCTGGGACCGCGACCACGAGTGGATCGAGATGCGCCTGCGCTCCCGTGTCGCCCAGACCGTCAAGATCCCCGCGCTGGATCTGGCGGTCGACTTCGCGCCGGGCGAGGAGATGCGCACGGAGGTCTCCGCGAAGTTCCGCGAGCAGGGCATCCGGGCCGAGCTCTCCGCCGCCGCCCTGGACCTCACCCACTGGTGGACCGACACCGCCGGCCGCTTCGCGCTCTCCCTCTCCACCGCGCGCCGCCCGCCGGTGTGAGGCACGGTGGACGTATGTCGAACCACACCTACCGCGTCACCGAAATCGTCGGCACCTCCCCCGACAGCATCGACCGAGCCGTCCGCAACGCCATCACCCGCGCCGACCAGACCCTCCGCAACCTCGACTGGTTCGAGGTGACGCAGGTGAGGGGCCAGATAGAGAACGGGGAGGTGGCTCACTGGCAGGTGGGGCTGAAGGTGGGGTTCAGGCTGGAGGACGGCTGAGGACGGCCCAACCCAACACGGCTGAGGACGACCCAACACGGCCGAGGGCAGCCGGAGAACGGCACCCGGCCACGCCTTCAGGACTCCCGAGGCGCGCCCCTCCAGCCCGGGGCGCCTCTCAGTCGTCCGGGCCTTCCAGCTCACCGGCGCGCGGGTTGGGGCCCTGCGGGTTGGGGCCCGGCCCGGCGGCGGGCAGTCCGAGGGAGGTCTTCACCGTGGCGTTGTCCGTGGCGCGTACTCCTCGGTGGTCGTAGACCCATGCGTCGAAGTAGTTGACCGGAGCGAGGAGCGGCACCTCGAAGGCGTCGAGGACGGACATGAACTTCGGCATCTCGGCGGGGTCGAAGGCGTAGTGCAGGCCGCCGAGGAGGTTGAAACCGCCGCGCGCGCCGATGTGGTGCGGCATGACGTACGCGGGCCTGAAGGCCGGGACCAGCACGCGGGCCTGCGTGACCAGCCGGGACTCGGGGCCGGGCTGCCAGACGTCGAAGGTGCTGAGGCCCGCCGCCTCCAGGGCATGTCCGAGATTGCTGAGCGGCGCTCCACGGTTCTCGCCCGCGACGATGTGCTCCTTCACCAGTTCGGGGCCGCCCGCGCCGCTGTCGCTCATGAACAGGGTGAGGATCTTGCGCGGGGTGCGGATCTTGAACAGGAAGCCGAACGTCTCGATGCCGCCGTCCGGTCCGCTCGACTGGCCCGCCTCGACGCTGTGCACCCACTTCAGGACGTGCACCTCGACGTGCTTGTCGAGATGCAGCACCTCGCCGCCCTTCACCGGCACGCACTGTCCGCGCGGAACGCCGTAAGCGACGGCCTCCTCGCAGGCGGCCTGTGAGGCGACGAGGGGAGCCCCGGTCGCGCGCGCCCATTCACGCGTGTCGACCGAGTGGTCCGGGTGCTGGTGCCCGAGGAAGATGTGATCGACGGTGCCGCCCTTCAGCGCCAGGGCGGTCCGTACGCGCCGCACCATGTCCGGGTCGGGCTCGCGGGCGGGGTATCCGACCGCGCCGTCGACCAGGATGCCGAGATCACCGATCTGATAGTGCCAGTTGGAGATGCCGAACCAGGTCATGCGCACTTCCTGAGCCGGCCCGGGCCTGCTGCTGGTCAGTGCGGTGGTGGCGGCCACGGTGGGGACGCCGGAGAGCACACTTCTTCGGGACAGGGGTGACATCTCGTTCACCTCGCTTGGAGGGGATGTGTGAGACGAGTCTGCGGCCCGGTGTCCGCTCGCCGCATGTTCTGTCGGCAAGAGTGGTTGAGTTCGTTCTGGTCGGCGACCGGGCTGTGGCCGACGCCCCCTCACGTCCTCCCCTCCCCCTCCTGTGCGGCCTCCAGCACCTCCGACTCCGCGACCCACCGCGCCCGGACCACCGGGAACCCGGCCCGCTCCACCTCCACGCACACCAGTTCGTCGTCATCGACCACCGCCCGGACCTCCCGCCCCCGGGCCACCCCCCTCAGCACGCCCAGCTTCATCTCCCGGGCCGGCCGCCGATCCGAGTTGCGCCGCATGAAGACCCGCCCCTCGGGCAACCCGTGCCGAGCCAGCCACTCCACCGTGTCCCGCCGGCACCGCTCGGGCCGCCCGGTGAGATAGACGATCTCGCACTCCTGCGCGCAGGCCATCGCGAACGCCACCCCCTGGGCGATGGGCGGGTCCTCGGACGCGGCGCCGAAGAAGCCGTCCCAGTCCTTCCGGGCTCCTTCGAGGAACCGCTGCCGATGCCCCGTGTCGGCAAGCGTGTTGTCGAGATCGAATACGGCGAGAGGACGGCTTTCAGTCACGCCCCCACCCTAATCCGCCCCACTGACACCACCCCCAATTGTTAATGGGAACCATGTTCATATAGCCTCCCCGGGACACACCCCACCTCCCGAGGAGCCCCCATGGCCGTCCCGAAGCGCAAGATGTCCCGCAGCAACACCCGCCACCGCCGCGCCCAGTGGAAGGCGAGCGTCCCCACCCTGGTCCCGGTCACGGTCGACGGCGTCCAGCACCTCGTCCCGCAGAACCTGGTGAAGGCGTACGAACGCGGCCTCCTGCACCCGGAAGGCTGACGAACGTGCCCCACCCCACCCGCCTCCCGGTGACCGTCCTCTCCGGCTTCCTCGGCGCAGGCAAGACCACCCTCCTCAACCACGTCCTGAACAACCGCGAGGGCCTGAAAGTCGCGGTGATCGTGAACGACATGAGCGAGGTGAACATCGATGCGGCCCTGGTCAGAGGCGGCGAAGCAGCCCTCTCCCGCACAGAGGAACGCCTCGTCGAGATGACGAACGGCTGCATCTGCTGCACCCTCCGGGACGACCTCCTGGAGGAGGTGGACCGCCTGGCCAGGGAGGGCCGCTTCGACCACCTCCTGATCGAATCGAGCGGCATCTCGGAGCCCCTCCCGGTCGCCGCCACCTTCGCGTTCGCGCGGGACGACGGCGCCACCCTCGAAGACGTGGCCCGCCTCGACACGATGGTCACCGTCGTCGACGCGGCGAACTTCCTCACGGAACTGTCCACCGGCGACGAACTCGCGGCCCGAGGCCTCGCCCCCTTCGAGGACGACGAACGCACGGTCAGCGACCTCCTCATCGACCAGGTCGAGTTCGCGGACGTCATCGTCCTGAACAAGCTGGACCTGGTCGACACCCCCACCGCCGACCGCCTCCGCGCGACCCTCACCCGCCTCAACCCGACGGCCCGGATCCTGACGTCGACCCACAGCCGCGTCCCCCTCCGCGAAGTCCTCGACACCGGCCGCTTCGACCTGGAACAGGCGCAGCAAGCCCCGGGCTGGGTGCGGGAGTTGAACGGCGAGCACACCCCGGAGACGGAGGAGTACGGCATCTCGTCGACCGTCTTCCGCTCCGAACTCCCCTTCCACCCGGCCCGTTTGTGGACGTTCGTCACCGAGCGCCTGGACAGTGGCGCCTTCGGCCGGATCCTGCGCTCGAAGGGCTTCTTCACCCTCTCCACCCGCCCCCACGTCACCGGCCTCTGGTCCCAGGCGGGCTCGGTGGCCCGCTTCGAACCCTCGGCGGCCCGCGACGAAGACGCCCCCTACGCCCAGGAACTCGTCTTCATCGGCACCCAGTTGCGAGCCGAGGCACTCCAACAGGCCCTCACGGAATGCCTCTTGGCCCCGGACGAGGAAGCACACGACGACCCCTTCCCCCTGTGGGCGACCACCGGCATCGACGACACCTGCGAGCACGAGCACGCCGCGTGACTCGTACCTCCGTCTAGTAACGTCAAGCCCGTGACCAGGGAAAAGCAGCGTCCCAGCACGATCCGCGACGTCGCCGCCCGGGCGGGCGTCTCGGTGGCCACCGTCTCCCGCACGCTCGCGGGCGACTACCCGGTGTCGGCGGACACCCGCAGACGTGTCATGGCGGCCGTGGACGCCCTGCACTACGTGGTGAACGTGCACGCCAAGGCCCTGTCGGGCCAGGTCGCGGGACCGATCGCGCTGGTCGTGAAGGACCTCACCGGCCCGCCGCTGGCGCATGTCGCCGCCGGGGTGGAGCAGGAGGCCGCCGACCGGGGCCGGCTGAGCCTGGTGTGCGCGACGCGCGACGACCCGGCCCGGGAGGACGCGCTGGTGCGGCTGGCCCGCCAGCAGCACGCGGCGGCGGTCCTGCTCGTCGGCGGCGCCTTCCTGGACGACGCCTACCGGCGCCGGACGACGGGGTACGCGCGGGCGCTGGACGCGGCCGGTTCGCGGCTCGTGCTGGTGGGCCGTCCGCCGCTCCCGGACGGCGTCCCCGCGTCGGTCGTCGCGTACGACAACCGGGCGGGCGCCTTCCGTGCCGCCTCGCACCTGCTGATCGCCGGGCACCGCCGCATCCTGTTCCTGGGCGGCGAGCGGGGTTTCAGTACGGCGGAGCAGCGGCGGGCGGGGTTCGAGGAGGCGTTGCGGGGTCACGGGGTCGCGCCGGACGCGGAGCTGGATGTGCCGGGCCCCTTCACCCGTTCGTCCGGCTATCTGCGGACCCGGGAGGCGCTGCGCGCGGGGGTGCGGTTCACGGCCGTCTGCGCGGGCACGGACATGGTCGCGATCGGGGCGATCGCGGCTCTGAAGGAGACGGGTCTGCGGGTGCCGGAGGACGTGTCGGTGGTCGGTTTCGACGACGTCCCGTTCGCCGCCGACCTCACGCCGGGCCTGACGACGGTCCGGGTGCCGTACGAGGAACTGGGGCGGACGGCCGTCCGGCTGGCGTTGCGGGACCGTTCGGAGCCGGACGGGGACCACGTCGTCCTCAGCACTCAGCTGGTCGTGCGCCGGTCGGTCGCGCCGCCGGCCGAAGGAATCTCCTGGGCTCGGCAGCGTTGAACATGGTGTGACCTCGACACTCGCAGCCACCCGCTTCTCCGTCCTCGACCGCTCCCGCACCCGCGAGGGCCACTCCCCCGCGCGGGCGCTGCGGGACACGGTCGCCTTCGCGCGGGACGTGGAGGCGCTGGGGTATCACCGGTTCTGGGTGTCGGAGCACCACGGTGTGCCGGGGGTCGCGGGGTCGGCGCCGACCGTCCTCGCGGCGGCTGTGGCGGGGGCGACGCGGACGATCCGGGTGGGGACGGGCGGGGTGATGCTGCCGAACCACCGGCCGCTGGTGGTCGCGGAGCAGTTCGGGGTGCTGGAGTCGCTGTTCCCGGGGCGGATCGACATGGGGCTCGGCCGGTCGGTGGGGTTCACGGACGGGGTGCGGCGGGCGCTGGGGCACGGCAAGGACGACGCGGAGGGTTTCGCCGCGCAGATCGAGGAGCTGCTGGGCTGGTTCGCGGGCACGTCTCCGACGGGGGTGCACGCCCGGCCGTCCGAGGGGCTGAGGGTGCCGCCGTTCGTGCTGGCGATGGGCGAGGGCGCCGAGATCGCGGCCCGTGCCGGGCTCCCGATGGTCATCGGTGACCTGCGCCGCCCGGAGAAGATGCTGCGCGGCATCGACCGCTACCGGACGGCGTTCCGCCCCTCCCCCTGGGCCGCCGAGCCGTACGTCGTCGTCTCCGGCACGGTCGCCGTGGCCGAGACCCCGGAGGCGGCCCAGCGCCTCCTGGTCCCGGAGGCCTGGTCGACGGCGTACTCCCGCACGCACGGCGCCTTCCCGCCCCTCCCGCCCGCCGAGGACGCCGCGCGCCGCCCGATGACCGCCAAGCAGCGCGGTTTCTACGACGACGCCCTCACCGGGCATCTCGCCGGTACCGAGGAGCAGGTCGCGGAGGGTCTGGAGCGGCTGCTGAAGGAGACCGGCGCGCAGGAGGTGCTGGTGACGACGAGTACGTACGACCGGGAGGCGCTTCTCGACTCCTACCGGCGGCTGGCGGACGTCATCGGCGCCACGCCCGGTAGTGGTCCACGAGTGTCTCCTCGACCGGCCGGTAGCTGATCCCCAACTCCTCGACGCTGCGCCGGTTGTCGACGGTGAAGCGGATCCCGAGGTGTTTGCGGATGTAGTCCTGGCTGAGCCCGAACGCGGGCCCGAGGATCCGGACCGGCCAGTGGGGCAGGGCGGTTCGGGGCAGCCGCCAGTCCTTGTGGTGCCGTCGCAGGAGGGTCGCCATCTGGTGGAACGACGTCATCTCCTTCTCGGCGAGGATGTACCGGCCGTGCGCGTCCGGGTTCTCGGCGGCGGCGATGTGGGCGAGGGCGACGTCACGGACGTCGACGGTGGTGAAGCTGAAGTCCGGTGCGCCGTAACAGAAGTAGCCCTTGAACAGCTCGTCGAGGAGGAAGAGGCTGCCCGAGTCGGAGGCCGGGGTGAGGGAGGGGCCGAGGATCAGGCCGGGGTTGACCGCGACCATCGTCCAGCGGTCCTGGGCGCCGCAGGCGTCCCAAGCGGCTTGTTCCGCGACGGTCTTGGAGTAGTGGTAGGGGTTGTTCTCCACGGTGCTGGTCGAGTTGACGTACTTCTCGCTCAACTCGCCGCCCATGTCGGTGAGCACGTCCGCGTAGTCACCGAAGATCGCGCCGACCGTGGACGTGAACACGAGCCGCTCGACGCTCTCCGCCCGCTCAACGGCCCCCAGGACGTTGCGGGTTCCGGTGAGAGCGGGTTCGACGACGTCCCGCTGCCCGTCCTTGATCTTCTCCGGCATGAGGAACGGGGAGGCGACGTGGAAGACGACGCGGCACCCGCGCGCGGCCTCGTCGAAGGAGCCCTCGTCCAGCAGGTCGGCCTCGAACAGCCGTAGCCTGCCGGGGTGTTGGGCGCCGAGTGCCGTGAGCGGGGCGACCTTCGCGCCGGCGTCGAGGCTGCGGACGGTGGCGTGCACCGTGTAGCCGCGTTCCAGCAACTCGCTTACCAGATGGGCGGCGACGAATCCGCTGCCGCCCGTCACCAGGACCGTATCCACCCGCTCATGATCCCACTTGGGCCGCTCGGGCGAGAGCCCTGCGGTCCGGGTATTTCCCGGAGTCGACGACGGGCAGCACCTCCACTTCCGCCACCAGCCGCCGCGCGGTGACGACCCGCCAGACGGAGGCGAGCAGGGAGTCGTCACCGACGAACGCGGGCGCCGTCGACTCGGCGCCGTCGGCCGTCCGGTACCTGATCCGCACCGGCTGCACGGGCGCCCCGGCGTCCAGCGCGGCCTGGAACACCGCGCGCCGGAAGTGCCCGTGCTCGCGCCCGCACCAGGTGGACCCCTCGGGGAACACGGCGACGGCCTGACCCGCCCGCAGCGACGCGGAGATGCGGGCGACGGTGCCGGGCAGGGCGCGCAGCCGGTCCCGGTCGATGAACAGGGCGGCGCGCGCGGCGATGGGGCCCGCGACCGGCCACTGCCGGATCTCCCGCTTCGCCAGCATCCGCGCGGGCCGCACGGCCGCGAGCAGCGGCACGTCCAGCCACGAGATGTGGTTCGCGACGACGAGCAGCCCGCCGTCGGGAGGCGCGGCCCCGGTGATCCGCACCCGCACCCCGGCGGCCCGGACGACGCTGCGCGCCCAGCCCCGCACCAGCGCGCCCGGCAGCCGGCGGGCGACGAGGGAGCCGAGCAGCCCGGCGAGGATCAGCGCCACCACGGCCAGCAGCCTCGGCGCACCCCACGCGCGTGCGCAGCGCCCCGGTTGGACGCACGCCCTGGGGGTGCAGGGCGCGGTGGGCAGCCAGACGCTCATCAGGACGGGACGAGGGAGAGGAAGTGGCGCAGGTAGCGGGCGTTGACCTTGCGCATCGACAGCAGCACGTACAGGTCGGCGACCCCGAAGTCCGGGTCGTGGGCGGGCTCCCCGCACACCCAGGCGCCCAGCCGCAGGTAGCCGCGCAGCAGGGCGGGCAGTTCGGTGCGCTCGGGGGTGGTGAGGTCCTTGGGGACCCAGGGCAGCAGGGGGCGGACCCGGTACTCCTTCGGGGCGAGGTTCTTCGCCTGGACGCGGTCCCAGGTCGCGGCGGCCAGCTTCCCGCCGTCCGCGAGGGGGACCGAGCAGCAGCCGGCCAGCCACTCGTGGCCCCCGTCGACCATGTAGCGGGCGATGCCCGCCCAGATCAGGGAGATGACGGCGCCGTCGCGGTGGTCGGGGTGCACGCAGGAGCGGCCGACCTCGACGAGGTTCGGGCGGATCCCGTCCAGCGCGGACAGCTCGAACTCGCCCTCGGAGTAGAGCCGTCCGGCGACGGCCGCGCGCTCCGGGGGCAGCAGCCGGTACGTCCCGACGACCTGTCCGGTGCCGGTGTCGCGGACCAGCAGGTGGTCGCAGTAGGCGTCGAAGGAGTCGGCGTCCAGCCCCGGCTGGGGGCCGCCGAGCAGGGCGCCCATCTCTCCCGCGAACACCTCGTACCGCAGCCGCTGCGCGGCTTGTACGTCCTCCTCGGTGCGGGCAAGACCCACCGTGTAGCGCGTCGGCGCCGCATTCTGCTGGGGACGGTCGAGCGTGGAAACGCCGGTCATAACTCTCTCCCGAGTCACAGGCGAACGACGGCGAGCGGTGCCGTCGACGACTGTTCTTCCGACGCCGGTTGGCGTGGACGTGACCGAATGCGGGAGCGGGGATGTGAGGTTGTTTAACTGCGGGAGCGGGCCTGTGGGGAAGCCAGACGGGACCGGGGATGAGCACCACTCCCGGTCCCGCCCGTCCGCCACGTCCCGGCGAACGTCTTGTTATCTCTTGGCGGACTTCCGCGTCGCCCGCAGCCACTCCTTGTTCATCGCGGTGATGGACACGAGCGGGATCCCCTTGGGGCAGGCGGTGGCGCACTCGCCGGTGAGGGTGCAGCCGCCGAAGCCCTCGGTGTCCATCTGGGCGACCATGTCGAGGACGCGGGTCTCGCGTTCGGGGGCGCCCTGCGGCAGGACGTTGAGGTGGTTGACCTTGGCGGAGGTGAAGAGCATCGCGGCGCCGTTGGGGCAGGCGGCGACGCAGGCGCCGCAGCCGATGCACTCGGCGTGTTCGAAGGCGAAGTCGGCGTCGGGTTTGGGGACCGGGGTCGCGTGGGCCTCGGGGGCGGCGCCGGTGGGGGCGGTGATGTAGCCGCCCGCCTGGATGATGCGGTCGAAGGCGGAGCGGTCGACGACGAGGTCCTTGATCACCGGGAAGGCGGAGGCGCGCCAGGGCTCGACGTCGATCGTGTCGCCGTCCTTGAAGGACCGCATGTGGAGCTGGCAGGTGGTGGTCCGCTCGGGGCCGTGCGCGTCGCCGTTGATGACGAGCGAGCAGGCGCCGCAGATGCCTTCGCGACAGTCGTGGTCGAAGGCGACCGGGTCCTCGCCGCGCAGGATCAGCTCCTCGTTGAGGGTGTCGAGCATCTCCAGGAAGGACATGTCGGGCGAGATGCCGTCGACGTCGTAGGTCGCCATGGTGCCGTCGGCGTCGGTGGTGCGCTGGCGCCAGACGCGCAGGGTGAGCCTCATGCGTAGCTCCGCTGGGTGGGGTGGACGTACTCGAAGACGAGGTCTTCCTTGTGGAGGGTGGGCGCCTGGCCGCTCCCGCCGAACTCCCAGGCCGCCGCATACGCGAACTCCTCGTCGCGGCGGGCCGCTTCACCGTCCGGCGTCTGGGACTCCTCGCGGAAGTGCCCGCCGCAGGACTCGGCGCGGTGCAGTGCGTCGAGGCACATCAGCTCGGCGAGTTCGAGGTAGTCGACGATCCGGTTGGCCTTCTCCAGCGACTGGTTGAACTCCTCGCCGGTGCCCGGGACTTTGATGCGCCGCCAGAACTCCTCGCGGATCTGCGGGATCCGCTCAAGTGCCTTGCGCAGCCCGGCGTCCGTGCGGGCCATCCCGCAGAACTCCCACATCAGTTCCCCGAGTTCACGGTGGAAGGAGTCGGGGGTGCGGTCGCCGTCGACCGCGAGGAGCAGGTTCAGCCGGTCCTCGGTCTGCGCCAGCACCTCCTGGACGACGGGGTGTTCGTCCGTCACCTCGCCTTGGCGGGGGTGGCGGGCGAGGTAGTCGTTGATGGTGGCCGGCAGGACGAAGTAGCCGTCCGCGAGGCCCTGCATCAGCGCGGACGCGCCGAGCCGGTTCGCGCCGTGGTCCGAGAAGTTGGCCTCGCCGATCGCGAACAGCCCGGGGACGGTCGTCTGGAGGTCGTAGTCGACCCACAGTCCGCCCATCGTGTAGTGCACGGCCGGGTAGATCCGCATCGGCACCTCGTACGGATCCTCGTCGGTGATCCGCTGGTACATGTCGAAGAGGTTCCCGTACTTGGCCTCGACCGCCTTGCGGCCCATGCGTTTCACGGCGTCCGCGAAGTCGAGGTAGACGCCCTGGCCGCCGGGGCCGACGCCGCGTCCCTCGTCGCAGACGTTCTTCGCGGCGCGGGAGGCGATGTCGCGGGGGACGAGGTTGCCGAAGGAGGGGTAGATCCGCTCCAGGTAGTAGTCCCGCTCCGCCTCGGGGATCTCGTGCGCGGGCCGTGTGTCGCCCTTCGCCTTCGGCACCCAGATCCGTCCGTCGTTGCGGAGCGACTCGCTCATCAGGGTGAGTTTGGACTGGTGGTCGCCGGTGCGCGGGATGCACGTCGGGTGGATCTGCGTGAAGCACGGGTTCGCGAAGTACGCGCCCCGCCGGTGCGCCCGCCACACGGCCGTCGCGTTGGAGTTCATCGCGTTCGTCGACAGGTAGAAAACGTTCCCGTAGCCGCCGCTGGCGAGGACGACGGCGTCGGCGAAGTACGTCTCGATCTTCCCGGTGATCAGATCCCGGGCGACGATCCCGCGCGCCCGCCCGTCGACGACGATCAGGTCGAGCATCTCGGTGCGCGGGTGCATCTCCACGTTCCCGGCGGCGATCTGCCTGGACAGCGCCTGGTAGGCGCCCAGCAGGAGTTGCTGCCCCGTCTGGCCGCGCGCGTAGAACGTGCGGGAGACCTGGACGCCGCCGAAGGACCGGGTGTCGAGGAGCCCCCCGTACTCGCGGGCGAACGGCACGCCCTGGGCCACGCACTGGTCGATGATCTCCACCGAGATCTGCGCGAGGCGGTGCACGTTGGACTCGCGGGCCCTGAAGTCGCCGCCCTTGACGGTGTCGTAGAACAGCCGGTGCACCGAGTCGCCGTCGTTGCGGTAGTTCTTCGCCGCGTTGATCCCGCCCTGCGCGGCGATGGAGTGCGCGCGGCGCGGGGAGTCCTGGTAGCAGAACTGGACGACGTGGTAGCCCTGTTCGGCGAGGGTCGCCCCGGCGGAGCCGCCCGCGAGCCCGGTGCCGACGACGATGACGGTGTGCCCGCGCCGGTTGGCCGGGTTGACGAGCTTCGCCTCGAAGCGGCGGGTGTCCCAGCGTTCGGCGACGGGGCCTTCAGGTGCCTTGGTGTCGGCGATGGGGGAGCCGGTCGTGTACTCGGCATAAGACGTCATATCAGCTCACCACTCCGGTCATCACGCCCACGGGGACGGCGATGAAACCGGCCGTGAGCAGCAGTGCGAGAACGTTCGCCGTGGTCTTCAGAGCCCGGTCACGGCTGCGGCTGCCAGCGCCGAGGGTCTGCGCGGCGGCCCAGAACCCGTGCCGGACGTGCAGGCCGAGGGCCAGCATCGCGGTGATGTAGATGACGTTGCCGTACCAGGTGGAGAACGTGTCCACGACGTTCTGGTACGGCTTGCCCTCCTGGAAGCCGCCGCTGTGCACGGTGCCCGTCGTCAGGTCGAGGATGTGCCAGACGATGAACAGGGCGAGGATGATCCCGCCCCAGCGCATGGTGCGCGTCGCGTAGCTCGCCCCGCGTCTGGCGTGCACGTACTTGCTCGTGCGTGCCTTGAGGTCCCGGCGGCTGAGCTGGTAGGCGGAGACGGCGTGGGCGGCCACGGCGACGACCAGCACCACGCGGATCACCCACAGCGTCCACTCGTAGTGCATGAACGGCTCGCCGATCGTGCGAAGCCAGTGGGCGTAGTGGTTGAACTCGCCGGGCCCGAAGAAGATCTTCAGGTTGCCGAGCATGTGGACGACGAGGTACGCCAGCATGATCAGGCCGCTGACGGCCATCACGGTCTTCTTGCCGACGGAGGAGTCCCACACGGTGCGCGCCATCGACGGCCGTCGGTCCGTCCGTGTTGCCAGAGCCATGAGTCAGAACGCTAAGCGGATGCTCGCCTATCGGTCCAAGACATGCTCCGGCTTGATTCCATAGGCTCGGACTATCGTGGTGGCATGCAGTTCCAGCAGCTCCAGTACTTCGTCGCCGTCGCGGAGACCCGGCACTTCACGCGGGCCGCCGAGACCGTCCATGTC
This sequence comes from Streptomyces sp., assembly GCA_036569285.1. Classification (GTDB taxonomy): domain Bacteria; phylum Actinomycetota; class Actinomycetes; order Streptomycetales; family Streptomycetaceae; genus Streptomyces. Next base: position 5,732 of record DATCQX010000686.1, on the reverse strand, counting down.
GCCCAGCCTTCGCTGTCGCAACAGATCAAGGCGCTTGAGCGGGAGCTGGGCGCCGATCTGTTCCTGCGGGCCCGGGGGAACATCACGCTCACGGACGCCGGGGAGGCGCTGCTGCCGCTGGCCCGGCGGATCCTCGCGGATGCGGAGACCGCGCGCTACGAGGTGCGGGAACTGGTGCAGTTGAGGGGCGGGCGGGTGCGGCTCGGGGCTACGCCGAGTCTGTGCACGGGGCTGCTGCCGGATGTGCTGCGCGCGTTCCACGACCGGTATCCGGGGGTGCAGCTCCTTGTCGAGGAGGGGGGTTCGCACGATCTCATCCGCGAACTCGCCCGGGGTGCGCTGGATCTCGCGCTGGTCGTTCTGCCCCTGCCCGCGCCGGCGCCCGCGCTGACCACCGTCGAGCTGCTGCGGGAGGATCTTGTCGTCGTGTCGTCCCTGGAGGCGGGCCGTCCCGGTGGGGGCAAGCGGGCCGTCCGGGTCGCCGATCTCGCCGGGGAGCGGCTGGTGATGTTCCGCCACGGGTACGACCTGCGGGAGCTGACTGTCGCCGCGTGTCGCTCCGCTGGGTTTGAGCCGGAGTTCGCTGTCGAGGGGGGTGAGATGGATGCGGTGCTGGGGTTTGTGCGGGCGGGGCTGGGGGTCGCCGTCGTTCCTCGGATGGTTGCCGCGCGGTCCGGGCACGGGTTGCGGGTTACGCCGCTGGCCCGGCCCGGGTTGCATCGGACCATCGCGCTGGCCCATCGGAGTGATGTGGCTCCGCCTCGGGCGGCTCGGGAGCTTCAACGGATGTTGTTGGAGAGGTAGTTGGGTGCGTGGTTGGGTGCGGCGCCGTCGTGGCTGGTCGCGCCGTTCCCCGCGCCCCTTGTGGGGGCACGCCCCCACACCCCCATACGCGCAGTTCCCCGCGCCCCTGGCTATCCTGACGCATCCTGCAACGCCAGCTCCCTCAGCTTCTCCGGCGGGCCCGGCCTCGCGTAGTACCAGCCCTGTGCCGTGTCACAGCCCAGCAGCCGCAGGTGTTCCGCCTGTGCGCCCGTCTCCACCCCCTCCACCGTCACCCTCAGGTCCAGGCTGTGGGCCATCGTCACGATTCCCTCGACGATCTTGAGGTCCACCGGGTCCGCCGGGAACTGTTGCATTCCCTGGGTGAAGGAACGGTCCAGCTTGAGGACGTTGACGGGGAGGCGGCGGAGGTTGGCGAGGTTGGAGTAGCCGGTGCCGAAGTCGTCGAGGGCGATGTCGACGCCCATCTCCGCGAGTTGGCGCAGGGGTTTGAGGAGGTCGTCCTCGGCGCCGATGAGGGCGGACTCGGTGACTTCGAGGCAGAGGGCCTCGGGGCCCACGCCCTCGCGTTCGAGGATGTCGACGGTGTCCTGGACGAGGCCGGGGTGGCTGAGCTGGACCGGGGAGAGGTTGACGTTGATGCGCAGGGACCAGGCCTCGGAGCAGGCGTCACGGAAGCGGCGGACCTGCCGTACCGACTGCTCCAGGACCCAGCGGCCGAGGGGCACGATCAGCCCGGTGTGTTCGGCGAGCGGGATGAAGCGGTCGGGGCCGAGGACGCCGTGCTGCGGGTGCAGCCAGCGGACGAGGGCCTCGGCGCCACGGACGCTGCCGTCCTCCAGGCGGACGATCGGCTGGTACTCGATGAAGAACTCGTCGCGTTCCAGGGCGGCGGGCAGCGCGGTCGTCAGGCCGTGGCGGGTGATGGCGCGGGCGTCGGCCTCCTCGTCGGCGAGTTCGAAGCGGTTGCCGCCCGCCGACTTGGCCCGGTACATCGTGATGTCGGCGCTGCGCAGCACCTCCGCGGCGCTGCGCTCCCCCGCCTGCCCTTCGACGATGCCGATGGAGCCGCGCACGGTCAGCTCACGGCCGTCGATGCGGACGGGTGCGACGAGGGCGTTCATGATGCGGGAGGCGAGTTCGTCGGCCGCGTGCGGGGAGTCGGGTCCTGTGGTGAGGGCCACGAACTCGTCGCCGCCGAGCCGGGCGACCATCTCGCCGGGCGCGGTCGCGCACGACTGGAGGCGGTCGGCGATCTCGACGAGGAGGCGGTCGCCGGCGGCGTGCCCGAGGCTGTCGTTGATGGTCTTGAAGCCGTCGAGGTCGAGGTAGCACAGGCCGTAGCGGCGGCCGTCGCCCGCGCTGACGATCTTCTCCAGGCGCTCGAAGAACAGGGTGCGGTTGGGCAGCCCGGTGAGCGCGTCGTGGGTGGCCTCGTAGCGCAGGCGCAGATTGAGCAGGCGCCGTTCGGTGGTGTCCTCCATGAGGGCGAGCTGGTAGCGGGGCGCGCCGTCGGCGTCGCGCAGCAGGGAGACCGTCAGGTTGGTCCACAGGACCGTTCCGTCGGGGCGGTAGAACGCCTTCTCCGTGTGGTAGTGCTCGCGGTCGCCGCGCACCAGCTCCTCGTGCAGCTTCCAGACCAGCGGGGCGTCCTCGGGGTGCGTCCACTCCTTGACGTTGCGGCTGCGGACGGCTTGTTCGGAGCCGCCGAACATGCGGGTCAGGGCGTTGTTGACCTCCAGGACGGCGCCGTCGAGGTCCGCGATCCAGATGCCTATGGCGGCGCCCTCGAAGACGGCGCGGAAGCGGGCCTCGCTGGCGTGCAGGGCCTGGGCGACGACGCCCTGGGCCTGGAGGGCCGCCTGGGCGATGGCCTCCTGTTCGACGAGGGTGCGTTCACGCAGGGCGTGCGCGTAGCCGGCGGACATGGCGTGCTGGAGGCGGGAGCAGCGGGTGCGCAGTTCCTCGGCGGGGCCGTCGTCGCCGCAGTACAGCACCAGGTAGGCGTCCACGCAGTCGAGGGCCTGGGCGAGGGCCTCGGGGTCGGTGCAGTGCGCGGCGACCAGGGCGCCGCCGACGGCCTTCGCCTCGGTGGCGTCGAAGGTGCGCGCGAGGAGGGCTGCGCGCAGACGTCTCGCGAGGGGGAGGAGGAGTTCCTCGAACTCGGGTCGGGTGAGGGGGGTGGAGGTGGCCGGGTAGACGGCTCGGCTCCAGATCGTCGCGAACCGGCGGAGTCTGTCCTCCGGTCCGTCCTGAACGGCCGTCACGTCGTGGTCCCCACGCCGGCGAAACCGCGGAAGGCATAGGGATCCTCGTCCTCCGGGGCCGTCTCCGGCCGCCACAGCGGCATCGGCACCAGTCCAGGTTCCACCATGTCGTACCCCTCGAAGAACCGCGCGATCTCGCCTCGTGAGCGCATGATCAGCGGGTTGCGGATGTCCTTGTACACGTCGGCCGCGCCGCCGGTTCCTCCGGGCGGCAGCGGGATTCCCTCGAACGAGGCATGGGTGAGGACGAGCATGCTGCCGGGCGCGAGCGCGTCGCGCAGCGCCGCCACCGCCCCGTACGGGTCGTCCTCGTCGTCCACGAAGTGCAGTATCGCAATCAGCAGGACGGCCACCGGCCGCTCCAGGTCCAGCAGCCCGCGCACCTGTGGGCTGGTCAGGATGGACGCCGGGTCGCGCAGATCGGCCGCGACGGCGCCCGCGCGGGGGTCGCCCGCGAGGGCCGCCCGGGTGTGCTCGACGGCCACCGCGTCGTGGTAGACGTGGACGACGCGGCAGTCGGGGGCGGCGCGGCGGGCCACCTCGTGGGCGTTGCCGGCGGTGGGCAGGCCCGAGCCGATGTCGAGGAACTGGGTGACGCCCTCGGCCGCGGCGTACCGTACGGCGCGGCGCATGAACGCCCGGGTGGCCTGCATGGTCTTCGGCAGGCCCGGCACCGCCTCCATCGCCCGGCGGGCCGCCGCCCGGTCCGCCTCGAAGTTGTGCGAACCGCCCAGGAAATAGTCGTTGATGCGCGCCACGCTGGGCATCGAGATGTCGATGCTCCGCGGGGCCCAGGCGGGACGCTGCATCAGTTCTCCAAGGCTTCCGACAGTCCGGTGTTCGAGCTGAGGCTACTGATCGTCCGCCAAAAGAACGAGCGCAAACGGAAATTGACCGTCCGTTCCCGGTCGAGACGTGTGGGTTTCGGGTGGGTTCTGTCAACTCCCGTGGCGACGGACGACACAGGTCCGCCCTCTCCGTGCGGCGCGGAGAGGGCGGACCGTAGGGCTGCGCGGATTACTTGTTGGGAGCGCCGACCAGCTTGCCGTCGGGGCGCACCGCGAACCAGGTGCCGCCGACGCCCTGGCCGTTGGTGTCGCCGGGCTCCTTGTCGTTGATGAAGGTGTAGATCGGGGAGCAGTTGAGGGTCTGCTGCTCCTCGTTGTTGTCGGGCCGCAGGAACTTCATGTAGCCCTTCTGCGGGATGTCCTTGGTGTCCTTGAAGTCCACCGGGGCGACGATCGGCCACTTCTCCAGGCAGGCGCCCTTGCAGTTCGAGACGGGCTTCGGCCACGCCTTGTCCTTGAGGAACCGGTAGACCGTCATGCCGTTCTTGTCGACGACGATCTCGCCGAGCTTCGGGTCGTTGCGGGTGGAGAGGCCCGCCTGGTCGGCCTCGACGGCACCGGAGCCGGAGCCGGCGGCGGCAGCACCGCCCGCCTTGGCCTTCTTGCCGTCGGGGGCCAGCGCGAACCACTTGTTGCCGACGTTCTGGCCGGTCGTGTCGCCGGGGTTGGCGTCCTTCGCGTAGTAGTACGCGGGCCAGCCGTCGATCGTGAGCTGCTTCTTGCCGTCGGCGCGGGTGACCTCGCCGAGGATCGACTTGTCGATGCCGTCGCCGGCCGTGACGTCCGCGGCGTCGACCGGCGGCCACGCGGTCGCGCAGGCGTCGTTGCAGTTGGACTTCGGGGGCTCGGCGGTGTCCGAGTCGAAGCGGTAGAGGGTACGGCCGCTGCTGTCGGTCACGATCTTGCCGAGTTCGGCGTTCGTGGCGACGGCGAGTTCACCGGCGCCGCCCTGCGCCTGGGCGCCGCCCTCGGTGCCGGTGCCGGTACCGCTGCCCGCGCCGACGCCGGTACCGGTGCCGACACCGCCGTAGCCGCCGGTGCCGACGCCGCCGGAGGTGATACCACCGGTGCCGGCCGGAGCCGTGGCCCCGACGTTCTGGCTGCCCGTCGAGCCCCCGCTTTCCTGACCGCACGCCGTCGTCAGCGCCAGCACGGCCACAGCGCTCGCCACGAGAGAGGCGCTCCGCCAGGAGGTGTTCATTGTCAACTCCCCGATCATCACAAGCTGTTCGCAGCGCCCTGCTGCGCCGCCGCTCGGCATTGGTTACGGACGGGGTGTGCCGTTGTGTTCAACCGCGGCGGAAAAATCTTTCGACCGGCCGAGTTCGGGGGCCTAGGGCCGACGTCCGCCTGACGGCGCGTTCGGGACGTTCGACGGATACGTGTACGTACGTCCGGACATCAGGTCGATGCATCGTCAAACCAAACGGGGGTGAAGTTCGCCCGTTCGGGCCAATCGTGGCCGATCAGGGGCGTGCGCCGGGGTGCGAGGGCTGATGATCTGCGTCGTGCATGGACCCGAACCGACCCGTTCCGCCCTCGCCGTACGGGTGTTGGGCGTGGTGACCGCTGCCTGGATTCTGGTGGGCGCGCCGGCCGGGGTCGCGTCCGCCGACGCGTGCGCGTACGCGTCCGTGGGACCGGGCGGCGTGGAGATCGTGGCCGTCGCCGGTCACTCCCCGTGGCCGCACTGGCCGACGCCACCCCCTTGCCGTCCGAAACCCCCTCCTCCGCCCCCGCACTGCCCGCCGACCCCGACCCCTACGCCCACTCCTACTCCTACGCCCACCCCCACACCGACCCCGACTCCGACCCCGAAGCCGACCCCCACACC
>DATCQX010000685.1:0-9845 GCA_036569285.1 Streptomyces sp. | reverse complement strand
CGTGACGACGGCATCGTCGACTACTGCCGCCTCCACGACATCACCGTTCAGGCATGGTCGCCGTTCCAGGCCGGCTTCTTCGACGGCCCGTTCCTCGGTTCATCCCGCTTCCCCGAACTGAACGCCGTGACCGACCGCCTGAGCAAAAAGTACGGCGTCCCGCCCGAGGCCATCGCGGTCGCCTGGATCACCCGCCACCCCGCACAGATGCAGGTCGTCCTCGGCACCACCACCCCGGCCCGCGTCACAGCCGCCGCCCTCGGCTCCGACCTCCCGCTCACCCGCTCCGAGTGGTACGAACTGTTCCGCGCTGCCGGCTACAAGGTGCCCTGACCCCATCACCGAGTAGCATCGCGGCGCGCCACGAGGGGGAGGCCTATGACACCGCAAGGTCTGGGCGGGTCCGACGCAGGGGATCCGCAGGAAGCGGAGCGCGCGCTGCGGCAGGCCGAGGCCCGGGGCGTCGGCGGCGCCGGGCTCGCGGATCTCCTCGACCGGTCCGCCGCCGCGCACCGGCGCCGCTTCTGGAACTCCGGCGACACCCAGGACCTGCACCGGGCGGTGGACCACTACCGGCGGGCCGTTCACGCCGATCCCGCCCGGCGGGCCGTGTGGTCCAACGAGTTGGCGGTCACCCTGACCGATCTGTACGACGTCACCGGCGTCGACGACGACCTCGCCGCGGCGCGGCGGGCGGCCGAGGAGGCGACGGCCGCCGCCGAGGAGGGCTCACCGCAGTGGGCGCGGTGCGCAGCGACGCTCGTGCTGTGCCTGTGGGACCTGTACGACGCCGTCGGTTCGCTCACCGACCTCGACACCGCGATCGACCTCGGCGGCCGGGCCTCGGCCGCGCTGCCCCACACGGACCGCGCGTGGGCGCGAGTGCGCAGCAACGTCGGAATGCTCCTGATGGACCGCTACGAACGGCTCGGCGCCGACGACGACCTGCAGGCGGCGGTACGGCTCGCCGGAGAGGCCGTCGAGGGCGCGCACCCGGACGATCCGGAGCTGGGCGGCTGGCTGAACAACCTCGGCAACGCGCTGCTGACCCGCCACGGCACGCAGTTCCCCGACGGTGCCCCACCCCGCCCCGGCACGCGCGTCGACCTCACCGACCTGGACTCGGCGATCGCGGCGTACCGCAGAGCCATCGCGGTCTCCGGCTGGAAGGTCGCGGGACGTGCCACCTTCCTGTCCAACCTGGGCAACGCGCTGACAGACCGCGTCGAAACGCTGCGGCTGGGCGGGGCGCGCGACAGCGGTGAACCCGAGCTGCGCGAGGCGGTGCGGGTGCTCGCGGAGGCCGTCGGTCTCACCCCGTCCACGGCTCCCTACCGGGCGAGCAGGCTGAACGTCCTCGGGGAGGCCTTGCGGGCGCTGTCCGAGGAGACCGGCTCGGCCGACGACGTCGACGCGGCCCGCACCGCGCTGCGGCAGGCATGTGCGAGCGGCCTGGCCGTCGCCCCGGAGATGACGGTGGAGGCGGCGCACAACTGGATCCGGTGGGCGGTGCGGCGCTCGGCCTGGGACGAGGTGGGCGAGGCCGACGGCCATCTGCTGCGGGCTGCGGAAGCCCTGCACCGGGCGCAGTCGCTGCGCCGCCACCGCGAGGCATGGCTGCTCGCATCCCGCGGACTCGCGCAGGAGGGCGCCTTCGCGCTGACCAGACAGGGCAGGCCGAAAGCCGCCGTGGTCCGCCTCGAACGTGGGCGCGCGGTGCTGCTGAGCGAAGAACTCGGTCTGGTCCCGGCCCTGTTGGACCACCTGCCCGCCCCCCTGCGGGACCGGTACTCCGACGCCGTGCACCGGCTTCGAGAGGCGCTGCGGAACGCGGGCTGAGCCTCTGGGGCCACCGGACGGATCCGGTGGGGCGGATACGGCGGCGAAGGCCGGGGTATTCCTCATCAGGGCCCCTGGGGGCGGGCCCTGACGAGGGGGTGGTCTGTCGTGGAACAGGGTCTGATCGCCCGGGTGTTCAGTCTGTACACGTGGCGGGCGAGGATCCGCCCGGTGCTGATCGCGGCGCTGCCGCCGGCCCTGCCGCTGGTTGTGCTGGTGCCGGACTGGTCGGCCGGGCGCCGGGTGTGGGTGCTCGTGGTGGTGTGCGGACTGCCGCTGCTGCTGGGCCAGTTCAGCCGCTCCCGTGGGCGGCGGCTGGAGCCGGTTCTGTTCGAGCAGTGGGGCGGCAAGCCGTCGGTGCAGTTGCTGCGGTGGCGAGGTCCGACGGGGAGCACGCACCTGACGTATCTGCACGCTCGTATCGAGCAGATCGCGGGACCCCCGCTGAGGCTGCCGTCGGCCGCGGAGGAGCGGTCCGACCCGGATGGGGCCGACGCCGTCTACGAGGTGGCGGGCACAGTGCTGCGGACCCGGGCGCGGGCGCTGGCGGGCAGTGAGCTGGTGGCGGAGGAGAACCGCGAGTACGGCTTCCGCCGCAACGCGCTGGGTCTGCGGCCGCTGGCCCTGGGTGCGGGGGCCGTCGGTCTGCTCGGGGCGGTGCTGTACGCGGTGGTGGGCTGGCCGCCGGCCGGTTCCGCGAAGGCCGTGGTGTCGGTACCGCTGGTGCTGGCGGATGTGGGCTTGCTGTTGTTCTGGCTTCGGACAGTGCGGCCCGGCTGGGTGGAGGAGGCGGCATGGACGTACGCCCGTCGTCTCATCGAGACGGCGAGCCTGCCCGATCTGGAGTCCCGAACGCCGTAGCCGCCGTCAGGTGGTGGCGAGGGCGGGGTGCAGGACCGTGTCGCCGTTGCAGTAGAGGGCGTAGAGGAGGCCGAGCGGATTGCGGTGGCCGAGGGCGAAGTGCTCCCGGGTGGCGCGGACCGCCTCACCCATCGGCTCGCCGGACAGGAGACGGTCGAAGAACACGGTGGCCCAGGCTGCGGCGAAGGGGGCCGGAGTGTCCGCCTCGGTGCCGAGCACCCCGCGGGAACGCTCCAGGAAGTAAGTCAGGAACCCCTCGGTGGACAGCGCCGAGCTGACGGCGGTGCCGCATGCGTTGAGCACGATCACCGGGGAGCCTGGCAGGGCGGCGCCGTGGTCACGCAGGCTCCGCAGCAGGATTCCCCCGGCGGTGCCCTCGACCACGAGCCGGGGGTTCGCCGATTCGTCGTCGGTGTCGTGGGCCACGGCGTGGCAGTAGAGGTAGACGATCCCGGCGGATCCGCGTGTCCCGCACAGGGCGTCGAAGATGGGCTCCTGCCGGTCGAGGACGGTGAGGCGGGCGAGACCCTTGTCACCGTAGTCGCGCCAGTACGCCTCCTGCTTCGCGACCAGGTCCCGTTCGCCGTCGAGGTCGATGGCACGGTTGAGGCCGAGGGTGACGGCCAGGCCCCGCCGGGTGTCGATGGCCACCTCGGTGATGCCGCGGCCCGCGTGGGCGGCGACAGGGATGCAGTCGACGCGGTGGCGAAGGCCGAGGATCTGTCCGAAGTCGGCGTCGCGCAGGTGCTCGACCGGGCACATCAGGTGCCAGGGCAGCAGGGGCCGGTCGGTCACGAACTGCACGCTGCGCGGGCCGGCCCCGGTCAGGTACCTCTGGATTCTGCGGCCGACCTCTTCGAGCTGGGCGTCGGCTCCGTCGAAGAACAGGTCGCGGAACATCCGGGAGCCCGCCTCGGCGAGCAGCCGACTGTGCTTTGTGTAGACGTCGGCCGGAAGGTCGAGTCCGGTTCGTGTGGGGCCGTCGGAGAGCGGGCCCCACTCGGCTGCCAGGGCCATCAGGGGGCGGCGGGCCCGCACCGCGATCGCGTGGAGGGCGGCGTCGGTCTTGTGCAGCGACGCCCGTACGGCGTGGCCGATTCCTCCGGAGACGACGATCTCGTACTCGCGGCCGCCCTGGGCCGGCCGTACCTGTACCGACAGGCCGCGGTCGCGCACCTCGGCGACGGCCGCGCGGGAGGGCCCTTGGGCCCGGGCGCGTACTTCGTGTCCCGAGACGTTGAGGTGCAGTACCTGCACGAGGCTGCCGGAACGCCAGAACGTCGCCTGGAGCGGGAGGGTGCCGGCGCGGGTCGGGCTGATCAGGAAGCGGGCACGGTCGGGTGAGGGTCCCTGGGCGGGGACGGTCAGTGTGTCGGCGAGGGCTTCGGTCTCGGCGTCGACGCCGGTCACCCGGACGGTCAGCGTCGCGGGCCAGGCGTCCGGGGTGGCGAGGTCCCTGAGCGGGTCTGCCACGGTTTCCGCGCGCGGGCCGTCGTCGACGTCGAAGCCCAGGACGAACGTGCCCGGCCGGTTCGCGGGGCCCTGTTCGACGTCGGCGTTGATCCAGCGGCCCGCGCCGTCCAAGTCCGGCGGCAGGATGCCCGCGCGCAGGGCGAGTTGCGAGGCCGGCGGGGTGCGGGTGCCCCGCTCGGGGTCGGCCGCACGGTCTGTGGGGACGGTCTTGCCGATCAAAGCCGGGGCGAGCCGCTTCCTTACCTCCGCGTGGTCGAGCAGCAACCGCAGCAGGGCCAGGGCTCGGTGCTCGTACTCCTCCGGTGGTGCCGTCGTCAGCTCCTCCACGGCCGTCAGCAGCCGGGGGCGCAGTTCGGGCCAGCCGTCGCCCGTCAGGGCCGGCAACTCGTACCAGAGGTCGATGAGTTCGAGGAGAGCGGGATCGGGGTTCACTGTGCCCTCTCCGGATCGGTGTGCGTGCGGGTGACCCGGCCGGATGTCACCGTCAGATCGGCGCCCGGCTGGTCCTCGGGCGGGTGGACGGCCCTGAAACCCCGCTCGGCTGCGAGTTCGGGGCAGGCGTACTCGGTGGTGCTGGGGGAGAGGTAGTTGAACCAGAGCACGGGCGCCTCGCAGCGCCGGGCGATCCGGGCGACGGCCCGCCGGTCGGGGTGGCCGAAGCGGGCGCCGCTGGTGGAGAACAGCCAGTGGCGGCAGTCCAGTCGGGTGAGGAGTTCCAGGCTGAGGTTGCGGCCGCTGCCGTGGTGCGGCACCTTGCACAGGTCCACCCGATACGGCTGTCCCCACGGGGTGGCGTCCAGGCGGCGCAGACCGTCGCACAAGGTTTCGGCGTGCGCGTCGGCGCCGAACAGGACACGGGCGCCGTCGTACTCGGCGAGGAAGGCGATGCTCGACCGGTTCGGTACGGATTCGTCGCGGGCGTAGGGGCCCAGCGCCAGTTCCTCCCAGGCCACACCGGCGTCGCCCCCGCGCAGGACGTCCGGGGGCGCGGGGGGCTCGGGAGCGAGTCGTTCGCGTTCGGTCTTCTCCACCCAGCGCGTCCAGTTCCGGCTCAGCTCCAGCAGCGCGCCCCGCTGCGGGGACAACAGGGTCAGCCGCAGCCCCCGGACGTCGAATTCGGGCAGCGGGCCGTCGGCCGGGACGACGACGGCGTGCCCGTTGAACCTGGTGTTCCAGGACTGGTCGGCCAGCAGCCGGGAGAGGGTGTCGGCCTGGGCGTGGCTGAGGACGTCGCCGACAATCTGCCGGTCGCCGTTGAACCACACCTCGTTCGCGGTGAAGCCCTCCGGCGGATCACTGAACAGGGGGATCAGGCCGCCGATGTGGTCGGCGTCGAGGTGGGTGCACACCACGAGGTCGAAGGCGCGCTCGGCGACCGGCTGTCTGGAAAACCGGGCGGCGAGGCCCTCGGGCAGCCGGCCGCTTCGGCCGGCCCGCCCGCCGTCGACGAGCATGCGGCGGGTGCGTCCTTCGTGCGTCCACTCCACCCAGAGGCAGTCGCCCTCATGGGCCGGCAGTGCTTCCACTCTGATCACGTGCGGCCGTCACGCCCCGAAGTGGCCGAACCCGGCCCAGGAGTGGAGGTCGGCGAAGGAGCGCTTGTCGTCCTCCTGGAACTCCAGTGCCAGCATGAGTCCTTCGGTGGTCTCGTCGTCCGGCAGCCAGGGCTCGCTGGCGGCGAGGGCCCGTTGGAGGTGGGCGAACCGTTCGCCGTTGGTCACGTCGCGCAGCCAGATCTGGGCGTCGCGCAGCGCCGTGGCCGGGTGCTCGTCCTCGGTGCGCCAGCGCCTGTAGAAGTCGGTCATGAGGAGCGCGGCCGGTACGTCGGGCAACGACCACATGGCGGCGACGACCCCGGCGACGCCTGCCTGGAGCAGTCCGCCGGGCAGCGACACCACCTCGTCCGGCAAGACGGTGCCCGGCAGGTACGACTCGCAGGCGGACAGGACGGCCAGACGAAGCGTCAGCCGCAGCGCCAGCAGGTCGCGCAGCCGCAGTTCGTCCGTGCCTGCCAGCAGCAGTCCGCTGTCCAGCGGGGCGAGCAGATCGGCTTGTCCGTGGCAGGCGAAGTGCGCGGCGTCGGCGTCGGCGAGGGCGACGAGGACGGCGGCGGTGTGAGCCGCCGGGCCGCGCAGCACGGTCGTACGGGCCGGGAAACCGGCCGACGCCGTGCGGGCCTCCTGCTCGGCCGAGCCCAGGGGCGGCCGTCCGGCCGGGTCCACGACGACGGCCAGCCGCTCGACGGGACCACCGGAGCGGGCGCGGGCCGAGGTCAGGGAGCGGGCGTTGGGCACATAGCTGAGGACGAGGTCGTCGAGGGCGTACCGGCGTCCGGTGGGCGTCGCCGTGTCCTCGGTCCAGGCCGCGTGCAGAGGCAGCAGTCCGAGCAGACCTCCGGCCACCAGGACGGCTTCGTCGAAGGTACGCAGGGTGTCGCAGACCGGGCCCATGAGGTCGTCCCACAGCCACTTGGTGGTCGTCTCCAGGGACTTCTCCCACTGCGTCAGCCGTCCGGCACGGTCGGCCGCGTACGCCTTGTGGGCGTCGTCGTGGGCACGCGCACGGGCGCGTACCGCCTCGGCGGTCAGGGCGGGCAGATCAACCTGGCGTACATCGTGGTCGTGCACCACGAGGGCGACTCCGCCGCGTTCGGCCGCCGAGAGGTACACCAGCGGCTGCTCCTCGGCGGCATGGTGGACGTCCTCCTCTGTCGGTTCGGGCAGGAAGTCCTCGAACCCGTCCAACTGCCGGATCTCGTCCACGACGGCATCGAGTTCACGTCTGGCCGCGCGGATCTCCTCGAAGCGGTCCACCCCATCACCCCCGGCGCCGTCGGCTCCTTCACCGAACGCTGGAACTCAGCGTAGATGAACGCTCACACTGGAGAGGCGAGTCGGCCGTTCGAAAGGAAGTGCCCGTGACCGACGACCAGGCCGAGGCCGCGGACCTGCCGCGGACGCCTGCGCAGGTGGACGAGTTGGGCGGTGCACAGCTCGATTTCGGTCTCGACGCTCTGCGCGCGGTGTATCTCCGGCAGGGAATGCGCCCGCGCCGGGAGAGCAGGCCGGGGATCGTCGGCCTGCCGCCCGCGCACACGGCAGACTGGCGCGCCGGTGACGCCTCGGGTGCCGTATGCGTCCTGGAGGCGGCCCGGGCGGAACTGCTCAGGGAGGCGCTGCTGAGCGGGGACGCCGTTCCACGAGACGGCGTCCGGTCGCACACGGCCGGACGCCCTCGGTGAACCGGACCGCCGCTGTGGTACGGCGGATTCGGGACTGGCGTCTGGAGCGGCTGATGGACCGCTTCCTGTCCTGCGCGACCTGGCCGCGCGCCGAACGGCTGGTGGCCTCGCGGCCACAGCTGACCGGGGACGAGGCTCTGGCTCTGCTCGCCTCGTGGGAGGAGGAGGCACGGTCCGACGCCGACCACACCACCGCGGACTCCTTCGAGTACCACAGACTGATCCTCGAACGGTGCCGTGCCGAGGAGCCGGCTCGGGTGTTCGGCGAACTGACGGCGGCCGACCCCGCGCAGGAGCGGTGGGAGGAACTGGTGGAGGCCTCCCTGGACGCACTGGACCGGGCGGCCGGGTCCGGGCGCCGTGCCGACCTCGACACCGCCGTGGACCGCTGCGAGCGAGCCGCCGACCGCTGTTCCACGGCACCACAGCGCGTGGTGGCGTACGGCCACCTCGGTGTCGCCCTGCTGCGTCGCGCCGACCGCGTGGGCTCGGCGCAGGACGTGAGCCGTGCCGTCGGCCTCCTCGACACCGTGTACGCGCTGACCCCGCCGAGCACCGCACAACGGCTCGAAGCGGTCACCAACCTGGCCTGGGCGCTCGAACTGCGACACCGGGTCGACCGGCGTCCCGCGGACCTGGACCGGGCGGCGGAGTTGCTGCGCCGGGTGGTGGAGCGCGAGGAGGTCGCGAACCCCGACGGTCCGTGGCCGTCCGGCGCGCGCGACGCCGACATGCTGACCGCTCTCGCGTCCGTGCTGCGCACCCGGTACTTCGTCACCGGCTCCCCCACCGATCTGGCCGACGCCGTCGTGTGGTTCGAGCGGGCGGTGCGCCATGGCGGCCGGTCCGCACGGACGTCGGGCAACCTCGGAGTGGCCCTGTCCGACTTCTTCGGGTGCACCGGATCGGTCCGGGATCTGCGCCGTGCGGAGGAATGTCTGCGGGAGTCGCTCGCCGTGACGGACGCCCTCTCGCCCGAGCGACCGGCCCGGCTCGCGCACTTGGCTTCGGTGCTCGCCGACCGTTACGTCCACGAGGGCAAGGACGCACTGGACGAGGCGGTGTCGATGTACACCGAGGCCGAGCGTGCCGCGCCGCCTGGAACACCGGAGCACGCGGCCCACAGCAGCGGTCTGGGCACCGTCCTGCTGACCCGGCACGAACGCCTCGGTGACCTGGCCGATCTGCGGGAGGCGGTACGGGCCCACGAGCGGGCGGCGACCGTGCCGGGCCCCGAACCGGACGACGAGGCTCTGTACCTGGATCAGTGGGGGACGAGTCTGCGGCTGAGCGCCAGACGTCTCGACGACGCGGCCGAGGCGCGTCGGGCGGTCGAACTGCACGAGCGGGCCGTCGCCCTGACCGGCGACGGCTCGCCCGATCTGCCCCTGCGCCGGAGCAACCTCGCCGCGGCGCTGCGGCTGCACGCCGAACTGGCCGGGGACCACGCTTCCCTGGAGCAGTCGGTGAAGATCCACGAGCAGGTCCGGCGGGCGGTCGGTGAGGAGTCGCCGTACACGGCCGCGGTGTTGACCAACCACGCCGCGGCGCTGCGTGCCTCGGCGCGGCGGACCGGGCAGCGCACGCCGCTCGACGAGGCGGTCGGGACACTGCTCCGTGCCGTCCGCGCCGCTGCGCCCGATGCTCCCGAACAGGCCGGCAGGCTCAGCGAGTTGGGCCATGCCCTCGCCGACCGCGGACAGCCGGGGGACGTCGAGAGGGCCGTACGCGCCTACCGGGAGAGCTGCAGGCTCGCCGGCCGGGACAACGTACCGGTGCGACTGGTGGCAGGCCGCGCCTGGGGCGCTTGGGCGGCGCGCCGGGAGGCCCACGAGGAGGCCGCGGAGGCGTTCGACCACGCGCTGGACGCCGTCGACCTGCTCGTCCGGACCCAACTGACCCGCCCTTCCGCGGAGATCTGGCTGACGCGGGCGACCGAGGTGGCCGCGGAGTCCGCGCACGCCCATGCGGCGGCGGGGTCACCCGCACGGGCGGTCCTGCGCCTCGAACGGGGCAGGGCCCGCCTCCTGACCGCCGCGCTGCGCACCGCCGACGCCGATCTGCGGCGGCTGCGCGGCACCGACCCCGGCCTGGCCGAACGCTTCCGGCGTGCGACGGCCCGGCTGCACGGCCTGGAGTACGCCGCCCCGGGGCGCGACAGCGCGCCGCCCGTGCCCTGAGAACAGCCGCGCCCCGGCCGCCCCTTCTGTCCGGGGTTCGCCGGTCTGGATGCGGACGACGCCGTCGGTGATCTCCTCGACTGCAAAGGGTCTCGGTCCACGCGAAGAAGCCGCCGGCCGCCTCCGCGCCCACCCCGGTGGCTGTCCGGAAAGCGCAGGTGCCCCCGGCGCCGTCGACTACGGTGGTTGCCGGTTGACGTGCCGGATCGGAGGGTGTGTGGAAGCGCGGGACACTCGAGGGGACGTCGTCG
>DATCQX010000684.1:0-6427 GCA_036569285.1 Streptomyces sp. | reverse complement strand
GCCCAGCACACGCCGGGCCCGCCGTTTCACGCGGCCGCTTCAGGCCGTCTCAGAGTGTCACTTGCCGAAATACGCGTTCCACACAGTCACGTTGGACGTGTTCCCCTGCTTGTCCGTGATCGCGTACCGGAAGGAGACCGCCTTCCCCTTCGCGGGGTTCTTGTACGTGATCTTGCCCTTGGCGAGGGAGACCTTGGTCCACCGCTTGCCGTCGTAGGAGACGGACACCGTGAGGGACTTGAGGTTCTTGCCCGCGGCGGAGCCCTGGACGGTCACCGGGACGGTGACCGAGCGGGAGGCGGGGGCGAGGCCGGACAGGTCGGTGGGGGCGGGGATGGCCAGGGTCGAGGCGGCCAGACGGGTGTTCCGGGAGACCGACTTGGAGGAGAAGGTCCAGGCCGCGTCGATCCGGTTGGACGTCGGGAAGACCGACGCCGAGCGGGTCGCGGACGCCGTCAGACGGTACGACGCGTTCCCCGCCGGGACGTTGAACGGTTCGAGGCCGAGCAGGACGTCGTCGCTCGTGCCGATCTTCTTGCCGTTGCGGTACAGCGTGGTGGTGCCCGACATGGACGGGGCCAGCCCCATGTGCCCGGCCGCGTCGGCGAACACCGGCAGCGAAGCGTAGATCTCGTTGCCCAGGCGGAAGATGCCCGACCCGGCGCCGGCCAACCGAGGCGCGACGACAGGGGAGTTGAAGGTCTCGGTGTAGCTCTTGCCGCCCGCGTAGGCGCGGCCCTCGTCCATGCTGTACTGGCCCTCGACGACCGGGTCCCCGGCCGCGTCGGGCTTCGGCGCGAGCTGGAAGAAGCTCAGGGCCCAGCGGGCACCTTCACCGGTGGACAGGTACAACGTCCGGGTACCGGGCAGGCGTTGGAGGAGCGGGCCGTTGAACGCGAAGGTTTCGTCGGCGAGTCCGCCGACGGCGATGACCGCCCCGTTCCGGTTCTTCGCCGAACTCCCCATCCCCACCCGCACGGTGGCGAGTTCGGCGGCCTTGTACTGCTTGCTGATCGCGCCGACCTTGGTCACCTTCCGGGAGGTGAGGATGTTGTACTCGGCCCCCGCACCCTTCTGCCACTGACCGAACCAGTACTGCGACAGCCCCTTGGACACCGCCGGACCGGCCTGCGCGACACGGAGGTTGGCGAACGACGTGACGTCGAGGCCGAAGTCGCCGTCCGCCGGCTCGAACGTGTAGCCCACGGTGCCCATGACCTGTTTGGCGGCCTTGTCCGGCACGCCGATGGACGACGCCTGAGTCTTCGTCAGGTCCAGCGTGAGGACGGTGTCCTTGCTGACGTCGAGCGACGGCTGCGTCACCCAGTCGAGGCCGCCCGCGTCGGAGTCCAGGGACTTCCCGCTGATCGAGTTCAGCAGGTAAGTCCCCTTGCGCACACGCAGCTTGACGGTGTCGTCGGTGGACTGGGACGCGTAGTCGAGCTCGTTGCCGAGCCCGGCGAACCCGGTCAGCGCGGTGAGGTGGACCGGCGCCTGCCCGGCCCGGTTCACGTACTTGACGGTCACGTCGTACGACTGGACCTCACGCAGCACGCTCACCGTCGAACGGACGCTCTGCCCGCCGCCGCTCGCGACGACGTACCCCGAGTAGGTGCCGTCGAGAGTGCCGCCGAGCCGCGTGTCGAGCGTGACGTCCACGGACGCCGAACCGTTCGCCGGAACCGTCACCTCGGTGGCACCCAGCTGCAGGAAACCGGCGGGCGCCGTACGGGAGTTGGGCGCGGTGGCCGAACCCGTCAGCTTCAACGTGACGTCCGAGGCGCCGGAGTTGGTGTAGGTGAGCTGCTTGGTGACCGGGGTGTCGTCGGTGTGCGGCCACTGCTGCACGCCGAAGTTCAGCGCGGGCTGGTCGGCCAGCACCGTCTGCCTGACGGCGACGTCCACGGCGATCCGGCCGCTGCCCTGCTGGTTCGGAGCCAGGCCCGAGGCCGGCTTCGACGAACCCATCAGCGCCGACTTGAGCTGGGCCCAGGTCCAGTCGGGGTGCTGCTGCTTGAGGAGCGCGGCGGCGCCCGCGACGTGCGGGGTCGCCATCGACGTCCCCGATATGGACATGTACCCGGCAGGCCCCTCGCCGACCTCCGCCGCGATGGCGTTGCCGGGCGCCGAGGCGGCGGTGATGTCCACGCCGGGCGCGGTCACGTCGGGCTTTACCGAACCGTCGGCCGTGGGGCCCTTGCTGGAGAAGTCCGCGAGCTTGTCGGCACCGTCCACCGCGCCGACGGTCAGCGCGTCGGCCGCGCTGCCGGGGGAGTCGATCGTCCTGTCGCCGTCCTCGCCCTCGTTGCCGGCGGCGATCGCGAAGAGGACGTTCTTCTGCTCGGAGAGCCGGTTCACGGCCTCTTCGAGCGGGTCGATCGCGCTGGTGTCCCCGCCGCCGAGGCTGAGGTTGACGATCGAGGCGCCCTGCGCGGCGGCCCACTCCATGCCGGCCAGGATGCCGGAGTCGTCGCCGGAGCCCTCGTCGTCGAGGACCTTCGCGTTCAGGATCGTCGCACCCGGCGCGACCCCCTTGTACTTGCCCTTCGACTTCGCGCCGGTGCCCGCCGCCGTGGACGCGACGTGCGTGCCGTGGCCCTGACGGTCCTTCGCGTCGGGGGAGTTGGTGAAGTTCTTGGCCGCGCCGACCTGACCCTTCAAGTCGGGGTGGGTGGCGTCGACTCCCGTGTCCAGGACGGCGATCTTGACGCCCTTGCCGGTCCAGCCGGACGACCAGGCCGCCGGCGCGCCGATCTGCGGCACCGACTTGTCGAGGGTCGCGTGGCGCACGCCGTCCAGCCAGACGTGGGCGACGCCCGAGGCGGGGCGGTTCCCGTCGGTCACCGCGTCCCAGAGCTTCTCGGGCTCCTTGCGGTCGGCCGAAACGGCTTGCGCGTCAAGGGACTTGATCGTCCGGCGGACGGTGGCGGCGTCCTCGACGTCGGCCCGCGCGGCGGCTGCCCTGCCCCGGTAGCCGACGATGACCCTGAGGCCGTTCCTCTGCGACGACTTGCTCAGCTCGGCGATGTCGAACAGCCGCTGGTCCAGCTTGCCGGAGGCGATCATCGCGGCGGCGTCGGTGGGAACGACCAGCGTCCGGTCCTTGACCCTGCGGATCTGGAACGGCACCCGCTCACGCCCCGGAGCCCGCTCCACCCCCTTCACGCGGCCCGCGCGGTCCACCACGACCCGGTCCCCGGTGATCAGCGTCAGCCGCTTGTCCCCGGCGAGCACCCCCGCCTTCCCGGCCACCGGCCCCGCCGCCTGAACCGGCGCGGCCGTACCCAGCGCGAGCCCCGTCAGGGCTGTCATCGAGACCAGCGCGAGGCTGGGTCTTCTCCAGTGATTGGGCAAGGTACCCCCCAGGGTGAACCGTCGCTCTTACATTCGGTTCACAAGACTCGCACAGGGTCTTCAAGCTTCCTTGACCAGGGGTGTCCGGCCGAGACCCCCTCCGGCGCGGCACCTGGAGGGCGAAGCGGAGGACGGACCCGGCGCGTTGTCAGTCGGGGTCCGTACCCTCGTCGGTATGGAGGGGAACGACGTGTCCGGGGTGGGGGAGCGGCTCAGTGTGTACGCCTATCTCACCGCGCCCGAGCGGCTGGAGTACATAGCGGTGATGAGGGTGTTCTGCGGCACGCTGCTCGCCGACCTCTCGGTGCCCGATGTGCTCGCGAAACTGGGCGACCAGGGCGGGATCGACGCCGAGACGCTGGCCGCGCGGCTGGAGAAGCTGGCCGGGTGGGGGAATCTGCTGCGCACCACCCATGCCGTCCGGGCGGCCAGTATCGCCGACTATCAGCGGTCCCGGTCCCGGTACCAGCTCTCCAAGCTGGGCGAACGAGTGCAGAGGGACGCGGACGAGGTGCTGGCGGGGGCCGATGCCGCGCGTGAGGTGAGCAGTGAGCTGCTCGCGCTCGTCGACCGGGGGCTGGGCGAGATCGTCGAGCTGGCCTCCGCACCCGGCGGCGGGGATCCCCGGCAGGCGTGGGAGCGGATCAGCACCCTCTTCGTCCAGTTCGCCGAGTTCGCCGAGTCGGTGCGGGACTTCTACGCCTACCTGGGCCAGGTCCTGGCCCGCTACGACCTCGACGGCGCCGAGTACCAGGGGTTCAAGGAACTCCTCCTGGACTACGTCGAGGCGATCACCGAGGACGTCTCGCTGCGCGCCCCGCGCATCGCCGCCCACCTCGACGCGTTACGCCCCCACCTGCCCGCCCTCCTCGCCCGCATCGACGCGCACGCCACCGGCATCGGCGCCCTGGCCGAAGCGCTGCCCGAGACGCGGGTGCAGCGCAGCCGGGGGCGGGACCTCGCGGACTGGGACGGGCTGCGGGACTGGTTCACCGACAGCGGCGGGCTCGGCCACGGCAGCCAGGTCGACCAGCTGCGCGACGCGACGCTGCGGGCACTTCAGTCGCTGCTCGCCAACGCCAAGAGGATGCTGCGCTCGGCCTCCGGTGAGATGTCCCGCCGCAAGGACCTGCTGCGGCTCGCCGCCTGGTTCGACGCCGCCGAGCCCGACGAGGCCCACGACATCGCCGTCGCGGCCTTCGGTCTGTACGGCGCGCGGCACCTGGGTGTCGCCCCCGACCCCGACCACACCGTTCCCGCGTACGTCAGCTGGTGGGCCGGGCCCGCGGTCGACGTGCCGGTCGCGCTGCGCGAGCGCGGCAGCCGGTCCCCGCGCGGGCGGTCCGCGGCCGTCGAGGACCACACCGAGCAGAAGCGCCGCCTCCTGGAACGGGAGCGCGAGCGGGCCGAGGCGCGGAGGGCGGCGGCCCACGAACTCCTCAGCGCGTCCGGGCGCTTCGACCAGGTGAGGTTGAGCGCGCCAGCGATGAAGCTGTTGCTGGAGTTGCTCACCACTGCCCTCGGCCAAGCCCAACTGCTCAAGTCCGACACCGACTTCGAACTCGACGGGGCTCAGGCGAGCGACGCCGACCTCGATATCCGGCTGACCGCATGGCGCACGCCGGGTCGCGCCACGCTTCTGCGCTCTGTGGACGGTGACTTGACGACGGACGACCTTGCTGTGGCGGTTGAGAGCATGGGCGCCGAGAGCGCAGGCGTCGAGCGCGCGGGTGCCGAGCGTGTGGTTGTCGAGCCAACTGCCTTCGAAAGCAAGGCCGTCGAGCGCGAGCCCGTCGACCGCACACCCCCCTCCACCCTCCCCACCCCCAAGGAGGCGACCGCCTGATGCCGCTCCCCTCCACCCACGACGTCGCCCTCGCCGCCGAACGCCGTGCTGCCGCCCGGCTGTTGCTGGCCCACCCGCTCATCACCAGCACCGGCCCGCACCGCGACACGTTCCCCCTGGTCCGCAAGCACGCCGACTGGCTGGCCCAGCGTTTCCAACAGGTCTTCGGCTACCGCCTGTTGGTGGACGCCGGATACGCCCGTCTGTTCAAGGCGGGCCTCGGCCCCGGCTCCGGCCACCGCCTCGAACGCCCGTCCACCGGCACGCCGTTCACGCCACGCACGTACGCGTACCTCACCCTCGCGCTCTCCGTCCTGGTCACCGCCCCGGAACAACTCCTGCTCTCCCAGCTCGTCGCGGACTTGAGGGCCGCCGCCGTCGACGCGGGACTGGAGATCACCGACAGCGGACGGCAGGCCGAGCGCCGCACACTCGCCGCCGCGCTGCGTCAACTCGTCGACTGGGGCGTCCTGTCGGAGACCGAGGGCCAGGTTTCCGCGGTCGCGGAGGACGGCGGGGGAGAGGCGCTGCTGACCGTCGACCGGGACATCGCGCGAGCCGTCGTCGCGGGGCCGCTCACCCAGAGCCGCGACGGCGCGGACCTCGTGCGGCGGGCGGCCGACCCCGGTTTCGGCGGGCCGCGCACGTACGTCCGGCGGCGGCTCGTCGAAACCCCCGTCGTCCACCTCGACGACCTCACGGACGCCGAGCGCGAATGGCTGCGCACCCGGCAGCGCCGCGAGTCCCAGGCGTTCTCCGAACTCCTCGGCCTGGAGGCGGAGATCCGCGCCGAGGGCATCGCCCTCATCGATCCGGACGACGAACTCACCGACCTCCACCTCCCCGGCACCGGCACGGTCGCACAGGCCGCGCTGCTGCTGGTGGGCCGGCTCGTGGACCGCCTGCGCCCGCAGCCCCCGGCTCTCGCCGGCCGGCCCCTCATCGGCGTCCCCGTCCCCGGAGACCTGCTGCCCGAGCTGCTCGACGAACTGATCGAGGAGTACGGCAGGCGCGGCGGCTGGCAGCGCGGACTCCTGGAGGACCGGGACGGTTTCCTCGCGGCCGTCCTCGACCACCTCACCCGCATGCGCCTCCTGGCACGCGCGGGCCCCGTACGGGCCGACGGCCACGGCCTGCCGGAGGGGTACGAGGGGAAGACCACCGACGGCCGTTCGTCCACGGACGTCTCGGGGGCACGGGGCGGGGACGGCACGGAGAGCTGGGTAC
>DATCQX010000683.1:0-14685 GCA_036569285.1 Streptomyces sp. | reverse complement strand
GTTGTGGGGTATTACGGGGGCTACGGAGGGGCCGGGGCGCGGGCCGGGGTTGTTCTTCAGGGGCACGTTGATGTTGTGCCTCCTGGGGATCTGGCCGCCTGGGAGGGGGATCCCTTTGTGCCCCGGGTGCGGGGGGATCTTGTTCATGGGCGGGGTGCCTGTGACATGAAAGCCGGGATCGCCGCGCAGTTGGCTGTGGTCAGGGCCTTGCGGGACTCCGGGGTGCGGTTGCGTCGGCCGCTCGGGGTGCACTTCGTCGTGGGGGAGGAGGACGGGGGGATCGGGGCGTTCGGGACGCTCAAGCGGGGTCATACCGGGGATGTTTGTGTCATTTCCGAGCCGACCTCGGGGACCGCCGTCACCGCCAACGCCGGTGCGCTCACCTTCCGGCTCGCCGTGAACGGGCTTGCCGCGCACGCCAGTTCGCGGGAGCAGGGCGTGAGTGCGTTCGACGCCTTCATGCCGATCCACCACGAACTCCGGCGACTTGAGGAGGAGCGCAACCGGGACGTCGACCCCCTGCTCGCCGAGTACCCGATCCCCTACTCCCTCTCCGTCGGCACACTCCGCGCCGGCGACTGGGCCAGCAGCGTGCCCGATCTCCTTGTCGCCGAGGGCCGGTTGGGTGTGCGGCTCGGTGAGGACCCCGCCGAGGCGCGGGCCGCGTTCGAGGGGCGCGTCGCCGAAGTCTGCGCCCAGGACGCGTGGTTGAGGGAGCATCCTGTCGAAGTCACCTGGCCGGGAGGCCAGTTCGCCAGCGGGCGGCTCCCTGCGGGACACCGGCTCCTGAGCGTCGTCCAGAAGGCGCACGCCGACACGCACCAGGGCGTCGTCCCCCGTGAACGCGGCGCCACCTACGGCAGCGATCTGCGTCTGTACGCCGGCGCCGGTGTCCCCACGCTCCAGTACGGGCCCGGGGACGTCGCGGTCGCCCACAGCGCACGGGAGGCCGTGTCCGTGAGGGAGACGGTGGGGGTGGCCCGTGCGCTGGCGCTGATGGTCGTACGGGAGCTAGGGGCTGTGTGAGGTCCGAGCGGACCCCGGTGGTTCAGCCTGCCGCAGGGGAGCCGGTCGGAGCCTCGCCCGTAGTACCCGTAGTACCCGCCGTAGTACCCGTAGTACCCGCCGAGCCCCCCGCCGCCGTCTCCGACATGTACGCCTTCCACCCGCCCGCCGGCTTCTGCCCCACCTCCAGCTTGCGGAGCTTCTCCAGGATCTCGGGCTTCTGGACGTCGAGCCAGTCGACGAACTGCCGGAAGGAGACCATCCGGACGTCCGCCCCCTTCTCCTTCTCCGCGGCGATGTGCTTGAACGCCTCCTCGACGGAATCCATGTAGATCCCGCCGTTCCAGTGCTCGAAGTGGTTGCCGATGAAGAAGGGCGCCCGGTTGGTGGTGTAGGCGCGCTCGAACCCCGCGATGTAGGCGCCGGCGGACTGCTTGCGCCAGCCCGGGTAGTTGTGCGCCGGAGCCTTCGTGGAGTTGAGGGACTGGTTGGCCATCATGTTGTAGTCCATCGAGAGGACCTCGAACTTACGGCCGGGGAAAGGTATCGCCTGGAGCGGCAGGTCCCATATCCCCTTCCGCTTCGTCGGCCACATCTGGCGTCCGCCCGGCGACGACGCGTCGTACCGCCACCCCAGCTCACGGGCCGTCGGCAGCAGGTTGTCCTGCCCGAGGAGACACGGCGTGCGCGCCCCGACGAGTTCCTTGTCGTAGTCGAAGGGCAGCGGCGGCAGATCCGTCCACCCCGTGTTCGTCCGCCACTCCTTGACGAACTTCTTCGCCTGCTCGATCTCGCTGCGCCACTGCTGCGGCGTCCACCACTTCACCGAACCGTGCGCCTCGCCGCAGAAGTGTCCGTTGAAGTGCGTCCCGATCTCGTGCCCTTCGAGCCAGGCGCGGCGGACGTTCGTGAGGGTCGCCTTGACGTGGTCGTCGGTGAGGTAGCCGATGTCGGAGGCGCCGCGCCGGTTGTTCGGCGGTTCGTACAGCCGCTTCTTGCTCTCGGGCAGCAGGTACAGCCCGGAGAGGAAGAACGTCATGGACGCGCCGTGCTCCCGCGCCAGGTCCAGGAAGCGCGGGAAGAGGCCGTTGCCGACCTCGCCCGCGCCGTCCCAGGAGAAGATCACGAACTGCGGCGGTTCCTCGCCGGCCTCCAGCGGCACCGGCGCGGCCGGCTGGTGCGGCTGCTTGCCGGTGAACGCCGTCGACCCGTCCCCGATGGGCTTCGCCGGGGCGCTGGGCTTGTCCCCCTTGGGGGAGCCGCTCGCGGACGGGCTGCTGTCGTCGCCGGAACCGGAACCTCCGGAGGACGTGCCGCAGGCGGAGAGTCCCGCCGCGGCTGCGGCGCCCGCCCCGAGTCCGATTGCTCCCCTTCGGGTGACAGTGCGCATGGACCTTCCGTTCGTCACGTTTCTCTGGATGGTTCACCCATTCAGAGGCGGTATGGAACGGAGAGGTTCCCTCAGGAGTTCCGGCTTTGGTAACAGGAGCAACTGATTTCGGCCGACGTCACACGCGTCTCAGGTCCTTCTCAGGTACTACGGGGAGTCCCTTACGTACCGAGGGTGATCCTTACGCCCCGAACGCCTTGTCCTTACCCTTCACCGGCTTCGCCCCGGCCCGCAGATGCTCCGGCACGAGGTCGATCGCGGGCTCGGAGTACCCGACGGAGACGATCTGGTCCCCCTGGTACGTGAACGTCGTCAGCGAGGCCAGCGTGCACTGCCGCTTGCGCGGGTCGTGCCACAGCCGGCGCCGCTCGACGTAGGAGCGGACGATCCAGATCGGCAGCTGGTGGCTGACGAGGACGGCCTCCCGCCCACGCGCCTGGTCGCGGGCCGCGTCCAGCGCCCCCTTCATCCGCACGACCTGGTCGACGTACGGCTCACCCCAGGACGGCTTGAACGGGTTGACGAGGTGCCGCCAGTTCCCCGGCTTCTTCAGCGCCCCGTCGCCGACCCCGAACGTCTTGCCCTGGAAGAAGTTCCCCGCCTCGATCAGCCGCGAGTCGGTCGCGAGGTCGAGGCCGTGGGCCTTCGCGATCGGCGTCGCCGTCTCCTGCGCCCGCTCCAGTGGGGAGGCGACCACGTAGGTGATGTCCCTGACGGAGAGGTGCTCGGCGACGCGGTCGGCCATCTGCCGGCCGAGTTCGGAGAGGTGGTACCCGGGCAGCCGTCCGTACAGGATGCCCTCCGGGTTGTGCACCTCGCCGTGCCGCATCAGGTGGACGACGGTGAGTTCCTTGCCTGTGCTGCTCATGCTGCCGTGGCCTCCGCGGCTGCTCTGGCCGCCGCCGGGAGGGCGTCGGCGATTTTCTGGACGGCACGCTCGTCATGCGCCGTGGACACGAACCACGACTCGAACGACGACGGCGGCAGGTAGACGCCGTTCGCCAGGAGGGAGTGGAAGAACGCGGTGAAACGGTACGACTCCTGCGTCTTCGCGTCGTCGTACGTCCGCACCGGACGGTCGGTGAAGAAGACGGAGAACATGTTGGAGGCGCTCTGCACGGTGTGCGCGACGCCTTCCTTCGTCAGCGCCTGCGAGACCAGCGCCTGGATCTGCTCGGAGACGGCGCCGAGTTTGACGTACGCCGCGTCGTCCAGCAGCTTCAGCTGGGCGAGGCCCGCGGCCGTCGCGACCGGGTTCCCGGAGAGGGTGCCCGCCTGGTAGACCGGCCCGGCCGGAGCGAGGTGCGCCATCACGTCGGCCCGCCCGCCGAACGCGGCGGCCGGGAAGCCACCGCCCATCACCTTCCCGAACGTCATGAGATCCGGGACGACGCCGTCGATCCCGAACCAGCCCGCGCGGCTCGTCCTGAACCCCGTCATCACCTCGTCCGAGATGTACAGCGCGCCGTTCGCCGCGCACAGGTCCTTCAGGCCCTGGTTGAAGCCCGGCAGCGGCGGGACGACGCCCATGTTGCCCGGCGACGCCTCGGTGATCACGCACGCGATCTCGCCCTCGTGCAGGCGGAACGCCTCGCGGACGGCGTCGAGGTCGTTGTAGGGGAGGACGATCGTGTCGCCGGCCTGCGCGCCCGTGACGCCCGGCGTGTCGGGCAGCGCGAAGGTGGCGAGGCCGGAGCCGGCGGCGGCGAGCAGCGCGTCCACGTGACCGTGGTAACACCCGGCGAACTTCACGACCTTGGAGCGGCGGGTGAAGCCGCGGGCGAGGCGGATCGCGGACATCGTGGCCTCGGTGCCGCTGGAGACCAGGCGGACCTGCTCCAGCGGGGCGATCCGGGCGACCATCTCCTCGGCGAGGGCGACCTCTCCCTCGCCGGGGGTGCCGAAGGATGTTCCACGTGAAACAGCGTCCTGGACGGCGGCGATGACCTCCGGGTGGGAGTGGCCGAGGATCATCGGGCCCCAGGAGCAGACGAGGTCGACGTACTGGCGGCCGTCCGCGTCCGTGAGGTAGGGGCCGGTCCCGGAGACCATGAAGCGGGGGGTTCCGCCGACGGCCCGGAAGGCGCGGACGGGGGAGTTCACGCCGCCGGGGGTGACGGCTGCGGCGCGGTCGAACAGGGCCTGGGAGGCGGGGGCGTCGTACGAGTAGGGCTGTTCGCTCATGGCCTGCGGCTTCTCCGGCTTGCTGAGGAGGGGGTGCTGACGGGGTGGGTCCTTCTCAGGGTAGGTCAGGGGTACTACGGGTAGGGGGGCGCGGGGCTTGTGGAGGGGGCGCTGGGCGGGTGTCCGGCGTCAGGTGGGGCGGGTGCCGGGATCTGAGAAACTGGGATCTGATACATACAGCTCACACGGGCCGTACTGAACGGGGACCGGGAAGATCCCGCGGACAGGATGTTTCACCGCACGTTTCGGCGGGCGGCCGTGGGGGAGGTCACTGACACGATGATCGGGTTGCGCGGGCGGTACCGCGCGTCCTAGAAAAGCAGTCGGGTGGAGATATGCATCGCGGTGGCGGACTGGGCGAGGGGACCGATGACCTGGGTCCTCGTCGTGCCCGGCGGGGAAGGCACCGGCGCGACGCGGAGGAAACAGACGAAGCACAGCAGACATTTCAGGCACAGGGCGAGTCCGAGGAGATCGGTCGGCTGATCGGCCCCCGGACCGACCGCCTCCGGGCGGGGAGCGGGAACGGTGGTCGGGTGGGCGTGACGTACAAGTATTTCGGTGCCCCCGACGGCGCGACGGCGGCCCGCGTCCCCATCTCGATGCGCCCCGAGGAACTCGGCGGCGACGAACTCGGCATGAACGGCATGTTCACGAAGATCAAGCCGGAGACGATGGCGGCGATGGTCCTCACGGGCATCGAGGGCGTCCCCCTCCACAAGGTCCCGCCCCTCGAACTCGTCGTCCTCCACCCCGACTACGCCGTCGTCAAACTCCCCATGACCGTCGTCGACCCCCTCCGCGACATAGGCGAGGAAGCGGTCGGCGCCGCGGCCTTCATCTGGTCGACGGTCCCGGACCGCGGGGGGCCGCGGGACGCGTTCAACGTGTACCAACTGCTGCACGAGTGGCAGGACTTCAGCCATCGGCTGCATGAGGCGGGGCATCAGCCGTACTGCCTGGTGTGGCCCTGAGGGCGGGGCTCCTTTAGGGGGCTGAAGTGGGGGTTTGCGGTGAAGAGGGGGGTGCCCAAGATCCTCTGAACGGGCATGCGAAACTTTTCACATGAGTGCCGTCAGCCGTGCATCCCGGCGTTCGAACAGCAAATCCGAGGCCAGCGTTCCCGAGAAGCGGGCCCGGTCGCGCCGGGCTGTCCTGACGGTCGCGGCGGGGGCGCTGGCGCTGTCCGCATGCTCGTCGGGGGGGACCTCCGGCGGGGGCGGTGACACGCACTTCGTGATGGGGACCGACGGGATCGCCCGGGTGAAGGCGGGGCAGCGGGACGCGGTGCCGGACCTGTCGGGGAAGGCCGTCGAGGGGCCGGACATCGACATCGCGTCCTACAAGGGCAAGATCGTCGTCCTGAACGTGTGGGGCTCCTGGTGCTCGCCCTGCCGCGCCGAGGCGCCGGGGTTCCAGAAGGTCTCCGAGAGCCTGAAGAGCAAGGGCGTCCAGTTCATCGGGATCAACACCCGGGACACGAACAACGACAACGCCATCGCCTTCGAGAAGCAGATGGGCGTCACCTACCCGAGCTTCTCCGACCCCACCGGGAAGCTGCTCCTGCGGTTCAAGAAGGGGACGCTCAACCTCCAGACGATCCCTTCGACGATCGTCGTCGACCGTGAGGGCAAGATCGCCGCCCGCTCGCTGTCCCCGCTGAGCGAGGAACGCCTGCGCGAGATGATCGACCCGGTGCTCGCGGAGAAGGCGTGAACACGATCGCGCTGGGCGAGCTGAACGGCACCGTCCTCAACGGCGCCCTGATACTGGCCCTCCCGATCGCGCTGCTCGGCGGGCTCGTCTCCTTCTTCTCGCCCTGCGTGCTCCCCCTAGTACCCGGGTACCTCTCGTACGTCACCGGTATCAGCGGTACCGACCTCGCGGAGGCCCGTAGGGGTCGGATGGTCGCCGGTGCCTCCCTCTTCGTCCTCGGCTTCACGGTCGTCTTCGTCTCCAGCGGCGCCCTGTTCGGGTACTTCGGCCAGACGCTCCAGGAGAACAAGGACGTCCTGTCCAAGACGCTCGGCGTACTCATGATCCTCATGGGCGTGTTCTTCATGGGCCTCATGCCGTGGATGACGCAGCGCGAGTTCCGCCTGCACAAGCGGCCCGTCACCGGCCTCGTCGGCGCCCCCCTGCTGGGCGCCCTGTTCGGCATCGGCTGGACCCCCTGCATCGGCCCGACCCTCGCCTCCGTGCTGGCCCTCTCCTCTCAGCAGTCCAGCGCGGGGCGCGGTGCGATCCTGACCGTCGCCTACTGTCTGGGGCTGGGCGTACCGTTCGTCCTCGCGGCGGTCGCCTTCCGCAAGGCGCTGGGGGCCTTCACCTGGGTCAAGCGGCACTACGTCTGGGTGATGCGGGCCGGCGGCACGATGATGATCGTGACCGGCCTGCTGCTGCTGACCGGCGTCTGGGACGGCATGGTGCAGGACATGCAGTCCTGGTCCAACGGCTTCACTGTGGGGATCTGATCCATGAGCAAGACCACCCCGACGACCCCTACGACCCGTAGTACCGACGCGGACGACGCCGTCGCCCCGGACGACGCCGAGGTGCTCGGCGCCGGAAGCACCAAGCTCTCCACCGCCCCCGAGGAGTCCCTCGCCCTCCCCACGCTCGGCGTCATCGGCTGGGCCCGCTGGTTCTGGCGTCAGCTCACCTCGATGCGGGTCGCGCTGCTCCTCCTGCTGCTGCTGGCGCTCGCCGCGATCCCCGGCTCGCTGATCCCGCAGACCGGCAGCGACGCCACGAAGGTCGCCGACTTCCGCAAGGCGCACACCACGCTCGGCCCGATCTACGACAAGGCCGGCCTCTTCCACGTCTACAGCTCGGTGTGGTTCTCGGCGATCTACATCCTGCTGTTCGTCTCCCTGATCGGCTGCATCGTCCCGCGCACCTGGCAGTTCGTCGGCCAGCTCCGCTCCCGTCCGCCGGGCGCCCCCAAGAGGCTGACAAGACTTCCGGCGTACACCTCGTGGCGTACGGAGAGCAGTCCTGAAGAGGTACGGGAGACCGCGCTCGCCCTGCTGAAGAAGCGCCGGTTCCGGGCCCACGTCGTCGGGGACGCCGTCGCCGCCGAGAAGGGCTACTTCCGGGAGGTCGGCAACCTCGCCTTCCACATCGCCCTGATCGTCCTGCTCGTCGCGTTCGCCTGGGGCCAGCTCTTCAAGTCGGAGGGCAACAAGCTGATCGTCGAGGGCGACGGATTCTCCAACGTCCTTCCGCAGTACGACGACTTCAAGTCCGGCAACCTTTTCGACACCAGCGAGGACCTCGTCCCGTTCAGTTTCCGGCTGAAGAAGTTCACCGGGACCTACGAGCTGACCGGCCCCAACCGGGGCACCCCGCGCACGTACGAGGCCGCCGTCACGTACAGCGAGGGCGCGTACGGCAAGGACAAGCAGACCGTCGTCAAGGTCAACCACCCGCTGGAGATCGGCGACGCCAAGGTCTACCTGACGGCCCACGGATACGCGCCGGTCATCAGCGTCCGCGACGGCCGGGGCAAGGTCGTCTACCGCGACGCCGTCCCGCTGCTGCCGCTCGACAACAACGTCACCTCCTCCGGCGTCCTCAAGGTCATGGACGGCTACACGGACGCCAAGGGCGCCTACGAGCAGCTCGGCTTCCAGCTGTTCTTCCTGCCGACCTACACCAAGGGCAACGAACTCGCCTCCACGTTCCCGGCGTTGATCAACCCGATCATGAACGTCGTCGGCTACCACGGCGACCTCGGCGTCAACGCCGGGATCCCGAGGAGCGTGTACCAGCTCGACAAGACCCACCTGAAGGAGTTCAAGGACGCCAAGGGCGCCACGCTCCGCGAGAACCTGACGCCGGGGCAGTCGATGACGCTGCCGAACGGCGCCGGGACGGTCACCTACGAGGGGACCAAGGAGTGGGCGAACTTCCAGGTCGTCCAGGACCCGGGCGGTGGCTGGGCGCTCGGCGGGGCCGTCGCCGCGATCTTCGGGCTCGCCGCGTCCCTCTTCGTCCAGCGCCGCCGCGTCTGGGTCCGCGCGGTCACCGGTCCCGACGGGGTGACTCTCGTCGAGATGGCCGGGCTCGGCCGCAGCGAGTCCGCGAAGGTGCCGGAGGAGCTGGGGGCGCTCGCGGACGGGGTGTACGCGCGGGCGCCGGGGGTGGCGGAACCCGAGGACGAGGCGGGGGCCGAGGGGGGTGACCCCGAGGCCGCGTCCGGGTCCTACGGGGACGACCCCGAGGCCGCGTCCGGGGCGGGGGACGACCCTGACTCCGACCCCGAGTCCGCCTCAGGGGCTACCTCGGAGCCAGGCTCCGCCCCCGGGACCGACCCCGGCTCCACCCCTGACTCCGACCCCCTCACACCCACCGACGCCGACACCCCCCAAGCTGTCCCTTCCGAAGGGTCTGAGAAGTGACTCTCGCCATGACGGGCCTCGCCGCACCGACGGAGCTGGCCGCCGCCACCAACGAACACCTCGCCAGCGTCAGCAACACGCTGATCTACTCCGCGATGGCCGTCTACACCCTGGCCTTCTTCGCGTACATCGCCGAATGGCTCTTCGGCAGCCGCAGCAAGGTCGGCCGCACCGCCGCCGCGCTCACCCCGGCCACCGTCAAGAAGGCGCCGGCCGTCACGGTCAACAAGGCCGGCGGGACCGCCGTCCTCGAACGGCCGCAGGTCGTCGTCCGGTCCGCCTCCGGCGCGCGGGACGTGCCGGACGGGCCCGGGGCGCACGGCGGGGACGAGCAGGGTGATCTCTACGGGCGGATCGCGATCTCCCTCACGATCCTCGCGTTCCTCGTCGAGCTGGCCGGTGTCCTCACCCGCGCGGCCTCGGTGGAGCGGGCGCCGTGGGGCAACATGTACGAGTTCAACATCACGTTCTCGACGGTCGCGGTCGGCGTGTACCTGGGGCTGCTGGCGCTGAGGAAGAACGTCCGCTGGCTCGGGCTGTTCCTGATCACGACGGTGCTGCTGGACCTCGGTCTCGCCGTCACCGTCCTCTACACCGCGAGCGACCAGCTCGTCCCGGCGCTGCACTCGTACTGGCTGTACATCCACGTCTCGACGGCGATCTTCTGCGGCGCCGTCTTCTACGTGGGTGGCGTCGCCACGGTCCTGTACCTCTTCAAGGACTCGTACGAGAACAAGCTGGCCGGGGGCGGTACGCCGGGCAAGTTCGCGAACTCCGTGCTGGACCGGCTGCCGTCGTCCGCGTCCCTCGACAAGTTCGCGTACCGCGTCAACGCGGCCGTCTTCCCGCTGTGGACGTTCACGATCATCGCCGGGGCGATCTGGGCGGGCGACGCGTGGGGCCGGTACTGGGGGTGGGACCCCAAGGAGACCTGGTCCTTCATCACCTGGGTCGGCTACGCCTGCTACCTGCACGCGCGTGCCACCGCCGGGTGGAAGGGGCGCAAGGCCGCGTACCTCGCGCTGATCGCCTTCGGGTGCTGGCTGTTCAACTACTACGGCGTCAACATCTTCGTGAGCGGGAAGCACTCGTACGCCGGGGTGTAGTCGAGGTCGGTTTGCCGGCCGAGGCCGGTTCCTGTGACCCAGGTCACGGGAACCGGCCTTTGTCGTGCGGACAGTCAGAGGGCGTGGACACGAATCTGCGAAGACGCATCCGCGCGGGGGACCACGAGGCGTTCGGCGATCTCTTCGACGCGTGCGCGCGGTCCGTCTACAACCACGCGTACCGGCTGACCGGGGACTGGTCCGTCGCCGAGGACATCGTCTCGCTGACCTTCCTGGAGGCATGGCGTCTACGGGTATCACTCGACGCGGACGGCGGCTCCCTGCGCCCCTGGCTCCTCGGAATCGCGACCAACGTCACCCGTAATACCCGTAGAACCGCCCGCCGCCACGCCGCAGCAATGTCCCGTCTCCCTCCGGGGGAGCCCGTGAGGGACTTCGCCGAGGAGATCGCCGGACGCCTCGACGACGCCGCGCAACTCGCCCTCGTCCAGGCCGCGTTACACCGACTGCGGCGGGCCGAGCGGGAGGTGCTGGCGCTGTGCGTGTGGGCGGGGCTCGGGTACGGGGCGGCGGCGGAGGCGCTCGGGGTGCCGGTCGGGACGGTCCGGTCGAGGCTGTCGCGGGCGCGGAGAAAACTCGCGAACCATATGGAACTCCCGCATACCGGCGGACAGATGAGAGGTGACCGCGCACCTGCGGTCGGCCCCCTGAAGGAGGGAAACCGATGACACCGCTTCCCGAGCAGGACCTTCCACCGGGGCGTCACCTACTCCTCAAGGAGCATCTGATGACCGAGATCCGCACGGAGCCGGTGCGCGCGGGCGCGAAGTGGCGGCGCCCCGCCTTCGCCGCCGCGGCCGTGGCGGCGGCCGCCGCCATCGCGTTCACCGTCCTGCCGTCCTCCGGGCCTGGTGCCGGGGACGGCACGCCCCCGCCGCCGAGCAAGCAGACCGTCGCTCTGCTGGAGGACATGGCGATGGCCGCCGAGTCGGGCAAGCCGTACGGGGAGATCCGCGACGACCAGTTCGTGTACGTCGAGAGCCGGGTGTCGTACTCCATGTCGAAGGACGGCCAGTTCATCATCCCGCCGCCGCACCGGCAGGAGATCTGGACGTCGGTGGACGGGCTGCACACCGGGCTGAAGAGGGAGGAGGGCGAGGCGCCCATGGACCTCCCCCCGGACGTGAAGCCGGGCGGCCCCGGCTGGGAGGTGTCCACCTTCCACAACCACGTCAAGACGCTGCCCACCACCGCCGACCGGATGTGGGACTACCTGTACAGGACCGCGCCGAAGTACAGCGAGAACGAGACCTACGAGGCGATGTTCCAGCTGGCCGGCGACCTGCTGGCCAACTCGATCATGCCGCCGGAGCAGGGCGCCGCGCTCTTCCGGGCCGTCGCCCGGATTCCCGGAGTGACCCTGAACGGGAACGCCGTCGACGCGGCCGGGCGGCCTGGGGTCAGCGTCGCCCGCGACGAGTCGGACAACGACCTCCGGGACGAGTGGATCTTCGACGCGAAGACCTACGCGTTCCTGGGGGAGCGCACGGTCGCCACCGCCGACCTGTCGAACGTGAAGAAGGGCGACCTCATGAGCGACACGGCCATCCTGCGCCGCGCCGTCGTCGACAAGGCCGGGCGGCGTCCCTGAGGCTCACGACGGCGGCAGGCACTCCCTGGCCGGAGGCTTTCCCTCCGGCCAGGCGACCCGCACGAACCGGTTGCCGCCCGTCGGTGTCAGTTCCACGATCGGGACGGCCTTGTCGTAGGGGTTGCCGTGGGTGTCGAGGCAGATCCAGCCGCTGGCGCCGCTGACGCGCAACGAGCCTTTGACCTGGGGCCATTGGAGGCCGACGTCGGAGAGGGGAGGGAGGGCGCCGCCGTCCGGTGTGGCTTCGCGGATGCCCTTGACCGCCAGTGTCATCGCGTCGTACCCGATGATCAACTGCCCGTCGTCTAGGGAGACTTCACCGATCGGCCCGTCGGGTGCGCGGGACGCGCGGGCGATCAGGTCGGTGAGGTTCTTCATGTCGGCGGCCGAACCACCCGGCGTTCCCACGGGAGTTGACGCCCATGTCTTGGGGTGGGCCAGCGCCGAGTAGCGGACGGAGAGGTTGCGGGACAGGGCCGTGCGGTCGAGGCCCTTGTCGCCTTCGAGGTAGGAACCCTCGTCCCCGGTGAGGACCGTGAACCGGCGCTCCTGACACCCCCGCCCTCCCAACGCGTTGATGAACTGCCGGAGTTGGATGTGCCGCCCGGCGAACAGGATCGTGTCGGTGCCCGGCGCGGTGTCGCAGACGAGGTGGGTGATCTGCCGGAAGGTGTTCGCGGTGGTCCCCTCCTGACTCCGGTCGGCGGGCGGCGTGAACGGCTGGGGCTCGTAGGGCGAGCCCTTGAGCAGCGCGGCGAAGGAGTTCTGGAGGGTCCGGGTGTAGGGGTCACCGGGCTTGTCGTAGACGAGGATCGCCTTGCCCGCCCCGACCTTCGCGAACGAGGCGAGCGCGCGGGCCTCGTCGGTGTTGGTGGGGGAGACCCGGGCGAGCCCGGGGAACGGATCCCGCCCGCCCTGCCCGTTGGCGAGATCGTCGGCGGTGATGGACGCCCCGACGACGGGAATGCCCCGCCGGGTCAGCGCGGCGACGGCCTTCTTGTTGGCCTCGGTGCTCGTCCCCACCCCGGTGACGGCCCGCAGCCGGTCCTTCGACTCCGTCATCGCCGCGAGCCGGTCCACCAGCAGCTCCCAATGCGCGCTGGTGGCACCGGGGTTGGCCAGCACGAGCCGGATCGCCGGAGTCTGCCCGTTGGCCGCGTGGTTGGCCTGCCACTGCGCCAAGTAGGCCCCCTGCACCTCGTGCTGGACGTCCCTCAGCGTGGACGGCGCCGTCGCGGAGAACGGCAGCATCAGCGCGACGGTGACGTACGAGCCCTCCTTCAGGCTCGCGTTCTCCCGCGCGATCGCCCCTACGGCGTCCCGGAGTTCGGGCTTCCCGAAGTCGTACGCCGCCGCCGTCACCCCTACGCACTCGTCGCTCCCGGCGGGCCGGGCGATCCCCGGCGCGCAGGAGCGGTCCTCCTTCAGCAGCACCCGCGTGCCGATCACCACCCCGGCCACCAGCGCGGCCGACACCAGGATCGTGACGTACCGGTAGAGCCGTATCTCCCACACCTCGCGCAGCCATCTCGGCATCAGACGTCCCCCTCGTCGTCGTTCGGGAGGCTCAGGGGCCGCCCGGCCAGCGCGTCCGCGGGCCAGGCCCGGGACGCCGCGAAGAGCAGCGCGCCCCCGTCCGGGCGCAGGTCGGAGAGCTGTTCCAGTTCGAACCTGAGCCGGTCGCAGACCCGCGGATCGGGCAGCGCCAGCGGATCGCTCACCTGCCAGACGGCGTGCAGCAGCCGCCGCACCCGCAGGTGCAACGCGGTGTCGCCGGAGGGGAGTTGGTCCGCCGTGTCCCGGCGCCCCAGCGCGACCGCCGCCCGCCTCTCCCGGTCCTCGGCGCCGAAACAGGGCGCCGAGGCGACGAACCGCAGGGTGTCCAGCCACTCCCGGACCGGCACCACGTGGAAGGTGTCGCGGAGTTCGGTGACCGCTCCGGCCGTCTCGCCGAGGGCGAGTTCGTGGTGGAGCCGGTAGGCGGCGTGCATCCCCGCGTCCGTGCCGGGGTGCGTGCCGGTGTAGTGCCGGATCAACTCCTCGTGGACGTCACGCCACTTGGCGCGGTGGTGCAGCCGCAGCAGCAGGAGCGTACGGACGAACCGGTCGCCCACGAAATGCCCCGGCTCCTGCGCGAGCCCCTCCTCAGTGAGCCGGCTGCGCAGGGTCCGGACGCCGGACGAGCCGAAGTCGTCCGGGAGATGGGCGGCGGCGAGGGCCGCGGCCGAGTCGTGGTCGTGGGCCGCCGCGAGGACCGTCAGCTCGTCGAGACGGTCGGCCGGGACCAGCCGGCGCAGGAGTTCGCCGTACACGGGGTACTGGTCCTCCTGGTCGTCGAGCTGGATGCGCTCGGCGAGCAGCCGCTCCAACGCCTCCGACTCCGCCGGGTGCTGGCGGGCGGCCGTCGCCGTCAGGACGATGCCGAGCGGGTTCCCGCCGGTCAAGCGATGGACGGCGTGCGGGAGTTGAGGTGGGTAGGCGAAGTCGTCGCACACCGCGCCGACGATGTGGAGCGTGTCGTCCGGCGAGAGGGGCGGCAGCGGGACCAGCAGCGCGCCCCGTGTCGGCGGTAAAGGGCGTGCCACCTCGGCCAGTTCACGCCGTACGGCCCCTTGCGGCACCCCCTTTCCGCGCACGGCCGCGACCACCACCGCCGGGTCGGCGAAGCCCTCAGCCCGATCGCGCAGCACCGCGTCCAACAAGCCCGGGCCGGGGCCGTCGTCCGCGTTGTCGAGGAGGACGACCGGGCGGCCGAGGCGGGTCAGATGGGAGCCGATGCCGGTGTAGCCCTCGGTGAGGTCGGCCAACAGGGCGCGCACCAGCCAGCGTTCGGCATGCTCGCGGGAGGTGCCGCCCGCCCGGAAGTTCCCCGACAGCAGGAGCAGACCCCGCTTGGCGTTGCCGCCCGCGTTCGGATAGGCCCGGTACCAGGTCGACGGGCGCTGCTCCTTGCGTGAACTCACGCCCTCCGACAGGGCTTCCAGC
>DATCQX010000682.1:0-14596 GCA_036569285.1 Streptomyces sp. | reverse complement strand
GTGGTCGGCCGTATCCGGGCCAGGCTTTACGACGCCTTCGTCGTGAGCCGCCTCGGCTACCGGCTGAGCGGATGGTTGCTGCTGACCGCCATCACCCTGCTCCTGGTATGCCTTCTGGGCGCGTCCTCGGCGCAGGCGGCTGAGCCCGAGCAGGTTTTGGCGCTCGCCGCGTCGGTGAACGAGGTGCTGACCAACATCCGCAACTGGATCATGGGCATCCTCGCGGGGCTGGCCACGGTGTTTCTGACCGTGGGCGGTCTGCGGTACGTGATGGCCGGTGGTGATCCCGGGGAGGTAGAGAAGGCCAAAGCGGCGTTCAAGAGCGCCGGTTGGGGATACGGGATGGCGGCGCTCGCACCGCTGATCGTGGAGATCCTCAAAGGGATCGTGGGGACCTGATGGCCCCCATTGCCGCCGCGCCGGCATCGGCTCGTCGGTTCACGCGGCGCCGGGCCATTGTGCTTGTCCTCGCCGCGTTGGTGCTGCTCGCCTCGGTGTTCTCCGCCTACGCCGACCCGAGTCCGCAACCGAGCCCCGGGCCGGTGCCGGCGCCCACCGCTTCCGACCCCGCTGAGCCGACTCCGACCCCCTCACCGTCATGCTCGTCGGCGGACTGCATTCCGCAGCCCAGCAGCCCGCCCTCTCCGACCCCGAGCCCTGGTGTCACGCCTCCGGCGGATACGCCAGAGGGCGGTGGGGGTCCGGGCGGGATCTCCGGGTGGATCGCCAAAGGCGTCGACGCCGCGATCACCGGTTTCTTCAAGTCGGTGATCTCCTACGCCCTCAACCCCCTCCTGAACCTGCTCAGCAACACCCTGCTCACCACACCCAACCCGGCCACTTTGCCGCGGGTGGGTGAGCTGTGGGCGAACTCCTGGCAGATCGCCGTGGCCTGTTACGCCCTTCTCATCGCCCTCGCCGGGATCCTGGTGATGGCCCACGGGACGGTGCAGCCGCGGACGTCCGTCAAGGAGATCGCCCCGCGGATCCCGGTCGCGTTCATCGCCGCCGCGCTGTCGCTGTTCCTCGCGGGCAAGGCGGTGGAACTGGCGAACGCGCTGTCGCTGGCCGCGCTGAGTGGGGGCGTGGACTCCGACGACGCCGGGCCCGTGCTGCGGAACTTCGTGCTGAGCACCTACAACTCGTCCACCGGCAGCGTCTTTTTGATCCTCATGTGGCTGGCGATCGTCGTCGTCCTGGTCGCGCTGCTGCTGACGTTCGTCGTCCGCGTCGCCCTGACGATCATCCTCGTCGTCGCCGCGCCCCTCGCGTTGGTCTGCCATGTGCTGCCGCAGACCGACGCTGTCGCCCGCTGGTGGTGGCGGGTCTTCGGCGGGGTCCTCGCGATCCAGGTCGCGCAGTCCCTCGCCCTCATCACAGGAGTCAAGGTGTTCCTGTCCCCCGGTGCCTTCGGCCGAGGCGGTCTGTTCGGGCTCGACGACGACGGCCTCGTCAGCGTCCTGATCACGCTGGCCCTGCTGTACATCGTCTTCAAGATCCCTTTCTGGATCCTCTCCTCCGTCCGCGTCAGCAACGGGCACTCGTTCGTCGGGAGCGTGGCGCGCGGGTTCGTGATGTACAAGACGTTCGGGCTGCTGCGCGGCGGGAGTTCGGCGGTACGCAGCGGCCCGCGTCGTACGGCTCCCCTTCCCCGGCAGGCTTCTCCTCGCCCCACGCCGGGCGGTGCGCCACCGGCACGAAACCGGCTGCGTCCACCGGGGCCTCCGCTGTTTCTCCCACCTGTGCCTTCCGGGCCGAACCGGGCGACAGGCCGGGCCGCGGGGCCGCCGCCGATGCCGACCTTCCAGACCCCTGGAGGCAGTTCCGCATCTGGCCCGTCCTCGCCGTCACCGCGCCCGCTGTTCCCGCCCGCCCCACCGGTCTTCCAGGCACCCGGTTCGGCTCCCCCTGCCACAACGCCCGGCACACCGCCACCGTTGCCCACCCGCCCCCGCTTCCAACCGCCCACTCTGCAACCCCGCGTTCAGCCCCGACGAGCCGCTGGGCCACCCCCACCGGCCACCTTCCGCGCGCCCGCATCCCCGTCTGCCCCACCCCGACCGGCACGCAGCAGCCCGCCGACCTCGGCCGTCTTCATCGCTCCCCCACCCCCACGCCGCCCAAGAGGTGACCGCTCGTGACGCGCATCCCCGCCGACGTCGACCGCGAAGACACCGTCCTGGCCGGCCTCACCGCCCGTCAGCTGGCGATCTTCGCCGTCACCGGGATCGTTCTGTACGGAATCTGGTCCGCCACGCGGTCGTTCGTACCGGTGGGGGTGTTCCTCATCCCCGCTGTCCCGACCGCCGCCGTCGCCGCGCTCGTCGCCCTGGGCAAACGGGACGGAGTGTCGCTGGACCGGCTGCTGATCGCCGCGCTCCGCCAACGTGCGACGCCCCGGCTCCAGGCCGCCGCTCCGGAAGGCGTCCTCCCGCCTCCCGCCTGGCTCACCCAGCACCATGCCGACGAAGTCACCCCGGCCGCCCTACGACTACCTGCCGGGGGAGTGGACGAGGCCGGGGTCATCGACCTCGGTCCGGACGGCGTCGCGGTGGTCGCGGTGTGCGGCACGGTGAACTTCGACCTGCGCACCCCGGCCGAACAGGACGCGCTCGTCGCCGGGTTCGGCCGCTATCTCCACTCCCTCACCGCGCCCGTCCAGATCCTCGTACGGGCCGTGCGACTGGACCTGTCCGGGCAGATCGGAGAGTTGAGGCAGCACGCTGCCTCTCTGCCGCATCCGGCGCTGGAGGCCGCCGCCCGCGAGCACGCTGACTTCCTCGACCAACTCGCCGCCAGCAGCGATCTGTTATGCCGCCAGGTGCTGCTCGTCCTGCGTGAACCCCTCCGTACGCCCATGCCGGCCGACGGCGCCCGTCTACTGGCTGCCCTGCCCCGCCGACGGAAGGGGGAGCAGACGGTGGAACCCGCCGCGCGGCGGGCGGCCGAGGCACGTCTCGTACGGCGTGCGCAGGAGGCGGCCGGCCTGCTCAGCCCCCTCGGTGTCACGGTCACACTGCTCAACGCCGGACAGGCGACGGCGGTCCTGGCCTCCACCTGTAACCCTGACAGCCTTGTCCCTCCATCGCCCGCGCTCGCCGGTACCGAAGAAGTCATCACGACGGCCCCACGGGACGAGCTGTGGGCGGACGAGCGGGGCACGGCGTGAACCGGCGCCGCGCGCACCCGAGCGCTCCGGCGGCAGGTGTGTTCGCCCCGGATTCCCTGGCCGTCGCACCCCGCCATCTGGAGGTTGGCGGCGAGTGGGTGGCGTCCTTCGCGGTCACCGGATACCCGCGCGAAGTCCAGCCGGGCTGGCTGCAACCGCTCCTCACCCACCCCGGTCGGCTCGACGTCAGCCTGCACGTCGAGCCGGTCGACCCGGTCACCGCAGCACACCGCCTCAAACAGCAGCTCGCACGCCTCGAATCCGGCCGCCGCCACGACAACGACCACGGACGGCTGGCCGACCCCCAGCGGGAGGCAGCCACCGAGGACGCCCACGACCTGTCCGCCCGCGTCGCCCGCGGCGAGGGCAAACTCTTCCGCCTCGGCCTGTACCTGACCGTCCACGCGAGCAGCCCCGAGGAACTCGCCGACGAGACCAACGCCGTACGCGCCCTGGCCGCCAGCCTCCTGCTCGACGCCAAACCGACGACCTACCGCAGCCTCCAGGGCTGGGTGACTTGCCTCCCCTTCGGCCTGGACCAGATCCGGATGCGCCGAACCTTCGACACCGCCGCCTTCGCAGCCGCGTTCCCCTTCACCAGCCCCGATCTTCCCCCACCCACCCCCACGTCGACCGCAGCTCCCGCCGGCGTCCTCTACGGCCACAACCTCGGCTCCCAGGGACTCGTCCACTGGGACCGCTTCGCCCTCGACAACCACAACAGCGTCATCCTGGGGCGCTCGGGTGCGGGCAAGTCTTACCTGGTCAAGCTGGAGCTTCTGCGCTCCCTGTACCGGGGCATCGAGGCATACGTCGTCGATCCTGAGGACGAGTATGGCCGCCTGGCCGGCGCGGTCGGCGGGACATACGTCCCTGTCGGCGCCGAAGGAGTCCGCCTCAACCCCTTCGACCTGCCCCTCCACACCCGCCCCGACGGTCGGCGCACCGCCCCGAAAGACACCCTCGTCCGGCGCTCCCTCTTCCTCCACACCGTCGTCTCCGTCCTCCTCGGCGGTGAACTCCCGCCCGACGACCGTGCCGTACTCGACCAGGCAATCTCCACGACCTACCAGCGGGCGGGCATCAACTCCGACCCCCGCACCTGGACCCGCCCCGCACCACTCCTCACCGACCTCACCTCCGTACTGAAACACTCCCGGAACCGCTCCGCCCAGAACCTGGCCGCCCGGCTGCATCCCTTCACCGGCGGCGCGTTCTCCACGCTCTTCGCAGGCCCCACCACCACCCGGCCCGAAGGCCACCTTGTCGTCTTCTCCCTGCGCGAACTCGCCGACGAGCTGAAGCCCATCGGAACCCTGCTGACCCTGGACACCATCTGGAACCAGGTCTCCAACCCCGCTTCACGCCGTCCCCGGCTGGCGACCGTCGACGAGGCGTGGCTGCTGATGAAGGAACCGGCCGGAGCGCAGTACCTGTTCCGGATGGCGAAGGCGTTCCGCAAACGCTGGGCCGGGCTGACCGTCGCGACCCAGGACACCGCCGACCTCCTCGGCTCCGAGCTGGGCAAGGCGGTCGTCGTGAACGCCGCCACCCAGATCCTTCTGCGGCAGGCTCCGCAGGCCATCGACGAGATCACCGGCACCTTCGACCTCTCCGATGGGGAACGGCAGTTCCTCCTCACCGCCGACCGGGGCCAGGGACTCCTGGCGGCCGGCCCCCATCGCGTCGCGTTCGAGGCCGTCGCCTCCCCCACCGAGCACCGCCTCATCACCACCGACCCCGCCGAACTCGCCGCCTACACCCAGAGCACCGGCGCGGACGACTCGGACGACGCCTTCGCCGACCTCGACGACGCCCCTGAGGCTGTCCCCGGCGACGAGATCGACCTCGACGGGATCTGAACCGGCTCCCTCAACTTCCCCTTGCCACTGAGGACTTTCATGCCGTCCCACCCGACGGGACACTCCGCTGCGCCCGTCCGCCCGGCACGTCTACTCACCCAGAACCGCGAACTCAAGCCGCTCGGCGTCTGGAACTGGACCCTCCCCGCCTGGGCGGGCCGCTTCCCCGACGGCACCACCTACAACACCTGCCCCTCCGCAGGAATCTGCCGGCACGTCTGCTACGCCCGCCACGGCACCTACACCTGGGGCCCAGTCCGCGCCAAACACCTGGCCAACCTCCGCTTCGTCCTCGACGACCTCCCCGGCTGGGAACAGGCCATGACCGACGAACTCGGCCGGCGGAAGTTCCGGGGCGTCTGGGTGCGCATCCACGACTCCGGCGACTTCTTCTCCGACTCTTACCTCCTGGCCTGGCTGCGGATCATGCGGGCCCGCCCGGAAACGAACTTCTACGCCTACACCAAGGAAGTCACCCGCTTCCGCACCCTCGTCGAACCCCACCCACCCGACAACTTCCGCTGGGTCTACAGCTACGGCGGACGCCAGGACACCCTCCTCGACCCCGCACACGACCGCGTCGCCGACGTCTTCCCCGACGAAACCGCCATCACCACTGCCGGATGGCACTCCCAGGACTCCAACGACCTCCTCGCCGTCCTGGGCCCCACCCCAGTCGGCATCCCCGCCAACCGCATACCCCGCTTCCTCAAGAAGCTGGGCAACCGCACGTTCCGCTCGTGGCAGGCGGAAGCCGATGCCGCGAAGAGTAAATAATGATGACGCATCACCTATGTGAGGCATTATTACGCCGCCGCTCAGCGTGCGGGGCGGCGGCAGCCGGACCGGGGGGAACTAACTCGTCGCCGTTCCGCTCAGGGGCGCTGCCTTTGCTCGGTCGCCCCAGACGGGAAGCAGGTCAATGTTCGAGGTGGCGCTGAACGGCTACCAGTGCGTCAGGTCGAAGACCTCTGAGCAATACGGATCCACGGCGTCCGAAGGGTTGTACCGCAGTTGGTCGTCGGCGATCAGCGAGGGCAGAGCTGCGGCCAAGCCCGTGACGCCCACGGTCACCGCTCCCTCCTCGTCGCGCAGGGACACATCCAGGCCGACCACAGAGGGCAGTCCCCTGCCGACCACGTACATACGCGCGCTGTCCTGGTCGAGGAGGAGGAAGCCCAACAGCCGCAGCTCATCGCCGTGTTCGCTTCCTGCCGACGGCGCGATCCCCGCAGCTGCCGCGTGGAGGGCGTCGGTGAGGTCGAACGCTGGGTCGCTGTCCAGGTACCGCTCCACTGCGTCCGGGGCCATGACGGGAATGCCGTGCCCGTCATGATTCCCGACGGCCGCTGCCTGCGTATCGGCGGACACGTGCTGCACGGCTTGTCGTAGTGCAGCTGCCAGCGCGAAGGGTGGATGGTTGTCCCCGTAGGGATCCAGCAGGGGCAGGTCGTAGGCCACGGAGGTTCCGATGTCCTGACCGTCCCAGACGACGACCCGCCCCGCGCCTCGCCGTTCTGGGACCGGCAGAACACCCCGTACGACGGGACCACCACCCAGCGGGGCCGCGGTGAACCGGAGCATCTCCCGGACGAGGGCGGCTTGGAGCCGTGTCAGTCCCTCGTCGTCCCAGCGCTGCATCGGTACCAGTTTCTCTGTCTTGTACGGGAGTTGGGGCGTCACGTCTCGTTCACCGCGTCGGGGCACTTGTTGCGCGGGACGCGTTCGCAGTACGCCGTGATCGTGCCGATCTTTTGGCTCTCGTCGGCAAGTTCATAGGCGCCGTCCGCGGTCTTGTAGTCGTACTGGACGATCACCTTGATCCGGGCAAGGATCGCCCCGAGGCGGTTGGTCAGCACGCCGCCGTACTCCCGGCGCGCACCGTCCTTCTTCTCCGGGCGCTCACTGGTCACGATCTTGATCACCTTGGGATCGTGGATGTTGTGCGGCCCCGAGAAGTGGCGCCAGCCGAACTTGCTGTTGCCTTCCCGGGTCGGGATGTTCTTCCCCTCGCCGTCCCTGCTGACGAACTTCACCACACTCCAGTGGCTGCTCGGTGCACCGATGCCCACCCGGGAGGAGGGCTGGGTCGTCCGGGGTGGATCTACGACCAGCTTCTCCGCCGTGGCACGGGGTGTACCGAAGGTCTGTGTGTACTCCTCGTCGGACATCACTCGCAGACCCTGCCCGTCCAGTGGGTCTGCGTGCGCCGAGGCGGGCGCGGTGATCGGAGCCACCAGGATTAGGCCGGCGGTCAGAGCGGAACTGAGTGCGGTGCCGGTGAAGATGCGCAATGAATCCCCTTGTGTGAGGTGGGGCCGGCGCCGACGCGAGCGGCCCGCCAGGGGGCTGATTCGACCACGCTCCTGCACCTTGATCAACCAAATCGGAACACATCACCCGTAATCAGTAACAAGCGGCAAGTAGGGGCCCGGGGGCGTATGTGCCTCATGGCTACCGCGCCAGCTCCGGCAACAGCACGGGGCAAGCCAGGAGCCGCCGACTGGTTCACCGGCCACCACAGCTCCGTGACGTCCTGCGAAACTTTCCCCGACGGACCTTCTCCTCCTCAAACCCCTTGTGACCTGCGATAACAGAGTGAACTACCCATGCTGGTGGGGCGCGTGGGAAAAAAGTTCACTCTGGGCATCCGGATTCGAGCCCTGTCGAGCGTGTAAGGGGGTGAGGGCGCTACGCCTTCGTCAACGAGTCGTACACAACTGGAGGTCCTGGTCCATGACTTGGACGTACTGG
Source organism: Streptomyces sp. (assembly GCA_036569285.1). GTDB lineage: Bacteria > Actinomycetota > Actinomycetes > Streptomycetales > Streptomycetaceae > Streptomyces. Next base: position 6,811 of record DATCQX010000682.1, on the reverse strand, counting down.
CTGGGGGCGGGCGGGGTATCGCTTCCCGTGCTCCTGCTGCTGTTCTACGCGATGCGCCGTGCCCGGGGCATCGTCGAGATGTGCCTCAGGGCGCACCACGAGACCCGGGCGGAACGTGAACAGCGCGCCACCATGGTCGCGATGGCGCAGTCCCTGCCCGAGGGCGGCGCCGTGGCCCGCTTCGAGCAGGGGCGGCCGGCCTGGATCTTCCGCAAGGAGGCAGCCGGGGTGGGCCAGTCGGCCATCACCTCGCGGGAGGCCGCGTGACCGAGGCCGAACCGACGGCGGGCTTCGAGGAGTTCGTCCTTCAGACCCGCGACCGCTTTTCCCTCATCGCTCGCCTGGAGGCGGGCGACCCGCACTACGCCGAGGATGCGGTGCAGGTCGCCTACATGAAGATGTTCCGGTCGTGGGGCACCTTGTCCGCCCGACAGGGTTCCCTGGAGGCGTACGGGCGGACTGCGGTCAGGCACGCGGTGACGGACCAGTTCCGTCAGAACAAGCGCGTGGTCACCGTTGCTCCTGAGGAAATCCCGGAAAAGGAATCCGTTCTCGGAATTCCTGACGCCGCGTACGGGATGGTCAGGGAGGGCATCGATCAGCTGATCGGTGAACTCCCTGACCGGCAGCGCGAGGTCATCACCCTGTGTGTCCTCGAAGAGCTCAGTCCTGAGGAAGTGGGTAGGCGACTCGGCCTCAAGGAGGAGTCGGTGAAGCGCTACGTCCACGCCGCCATCAAGAATCTCCAGAAGTCCATCAACAAGCTCAGCGAGGAGGTAACCGTATGAGCAATCTTTCCGATACGCAGGACGCCATCCGGCTCCTCGCCCTGCGGTTCCTGGTCGAGGGCGCCGAGCGCGCCCTTACCAGGGGTCTCCGGACGGGTGAGGAATCGGTACAGGCAGAGGGGGGTCGGCCTTCGGGCCGGCCCCCGGCCCCCGTTCCCTGCCTGGAAGATCTATTCGGCCAGTACTTCGTTCCTGAAATCCACGGTGAACTCGTCGCCCTCTTGGCGAAGGATTACCGCCGTTCCGCAACACCTCAAGAAACACGCCGGACGGCTGAACTCCTAGAGTTTATGGACAGGGAGAAGGAAGCGAGGCCATGGTGGGAGAAAGCAGCTCGCAGGGGAGACAGGGATGCTCAGGATTATGTGGAAATCCTGAACGCTGAGGAGATTGAAGTAGAGTGGGTCAAGGTGTCATCGCCACACTCTGAACTCGGCGATATGTTCACCCCGGTGATTTTTCCCCTGTCATCGCATGCCAGTGAGTTCAAGCGTCTCCTGTCTGGCGCTTCCTCATGCTCGATCTGGCATATCGGTTCCCTTCCGCCTCAACTGCCTGGCCTGGAACATCAACTGGTACGTGACATCGAGGAGTTCCTCGCAGGGCTAGGGCCGATTACTGACGGGAGGCGCCGTTGAGCTTTATTTGCCTACCCTGCTGCGTGCAGACGGGAGCAAAATGTAGGGCCTAGTTGCGTGAAGCACTCACGCACGACTCGTTGACGCGGTGGCCGCACCTCTATCAGCAGAGGTGCGGCCACCGCTGTGTTGTCTGAGGAACCGTAAAACGACTCGCGCGTCTCCAACCACTCGTTGTGCCTGAACCGCCCACGAGCGGACAGCGAAACACCGCCCCTCCCTCATCTCCCTGGAGGTTGGCTCACCATGCTCACCAGCGCTCTTCCTCTGGCCCTAGCCAACAACGACTCACTGTTGAAGGACTACCTGCGCGACCCCGCAGGTACGACTCGAACTTTGGGGCAATGGTTAACGAATCAGCTCCTCACTTGGGGGCCAGTCGTCGGTCCGGCGTTGCTCCTCGCTGGCGCTCTACTTCTTTGGGCGCGCTGGTGGTGGCACCGGCGCTGTCGGCGTGCCCTGGCACACGACGCCCGGTTGGTCAGCGTGTTTGCCCCGCCCGTCGTGGACCCGACTGGTGCGGAGGCCCTGTGGTCGAACCTTCTTGGGCTGCTCCGCCCGGCCTGGCGTCGTCTGCTGACCGGGCAGCCGCACGTGGTCTGGGAGTACGTCTTCGACCGCGAGGCGATCCGGATCAGACTGTGGGTCCCCGGCACCATCCCACCCGGAATCGTGGAGCGCGCGGTCGAGGCGGCCTGGCCAGGTGCGCGCACTCGCACCTCACCCGTGGCTCCGCGTCCTCCAGGGCGCGTTGAACTCGCGGGCGGCGAGCTGCGGTTGGCGCGCTCGGAGGCCCTGCCGATCCGCAGCGACTTCCCCGCCGACCCGATCCGCGCCCTGCTCGGCGCCCCCGTCGGCCTCGCTGCGGGCGAGGAAGCCGTGGTCCAGGTCCTTGCCCGGCCGGTGACCGGGCGCCGGGCCAAACGAGCCCGCCGTGCTGCCCGCAGAGCGCGCGCCGGCCGTTCGCCGCGCCCGGTGAGCCGACTGCTCGACATCCTCACCCCCGGCCACCACCCGCCCGTCCGCAGGGCTCTTCCCTTCACCGACCGGCAGACGATGCTGGAGACGTCCGCTGAGGACAAGGCGATCGTCACCAAGCAGCGCAGCGCGCCGTACGAGACCCGTATCCGGTACATCGTCACCGCGGCCCTGCCCGCCGATGTGCCGGACAAGCAACTCACCGCGACACGCGGCCGGTTACGCGGCCGGGGACACGCCGTCGCCAGCGCTTTCGCCGCCTTCACCGAGCACAACTACTACCGCCGCGCCCGGCTCCGCCGTCCCCAGCCCGCCGTCGACGAACGCCGTCTGGGCAAAGGGGACTTGCTGTCGATCCAAGAGCTGGCCGTCGTCGCGCATCTTCCCTGGGACGACGCCGTCCCCGGCCTGCAACGGGCCGGTGCCCGCGCTGTGCCGCCCCCGCCCGGTGTCGCCACCGCGGGTTCGCAGATCCAGCCCATCGGCCTCACCGACACCGGCCACCCCCGCCCTGTCGGCCTCCGCGTGCAGGACGCCCGCCAGCACGTACACATTCTGGGAGCCACCGGTTCGGGCAAATCGGAGCTGATGGCCCGCATGATCCTGGACGACGCCGAAGCCGGGCGCGGAGTGGTCGTCGTCGACCCCAAGGGCGACCTGGTCACCGACCTCCTGATGCGCCTGCCTGAGGAACTGGGCGAAAAGGTCGTCCTCTTCGACGCCGACAGCCGGAGCCGACCGCCCGTCCTCAACCCTCTCGAAGGAAAGGACGCCGTCCACACCGTCGACAACCTCGTATCGATCTTCTCCCGGATCTACGCCTCCTCCTGGGGCCCGCGCACCGACGACATCCTGCGCGCCGGACTCCTCACCCTCCGAGCTCAGGGAGGCACTCCCGTCCTCACTGACCTGCCGAAACTCCTGGCCGTGCCTGCCTTCCGGCAGCGGGCCGTCAGCCACATCGACGACGACATCCTGAGGGACTTCTGGGCCTGGTACGACAGCCTCTCCGCCCCCTTCCGCGCCCAGGTGACCGCGCCACTGATGAACAAACTCCGCGGAGTTCTCCTGCGCCCGTTCATGAAAGCCGCGCTCGCGGGAGGACCGTCCACCGTCGACATGAACCAGATCCTCGACGGCGGAATCTGCCTGGTCCGCATCGCCAAGGATGCCCTCGGCGCCGAGACCTCCCACCTGATGGGCTCCATCGTCGTCGCCCGCACCTGGCAGGCCACCACTGCCCGCGCCCGCATCCCTCAGTCCCAACGCCGCGACGCCGGACTGTACATCGACGAGGCGCATAGCTTCCTCAACCTCCCCTACCCGCTGGAGGACATGCTCGCTGAGGCCCGCGCCTACCGGTTGTCGATGAAGCTCGCCCACCAGTACCTACGCCAACTTCCCAGGGAGTTGGAGGAGGGCATCAGCACCAACGCCCGAACCAAGATCTTCTTCAACGCTTCCCCTGAGGACGCCCGTCACCTGGTCCGCCACACCGAACCTCGGCTCACCGCCCATGACTTGTCCAACCTCGACGCCTTCCACGCCGTCGTGCGACCCGTTCTGCACGGCGCCGAGGCCCCGGCGTTCACCGTCGTCACCGAACCCCTCCCGCCGCCGGCGAAGGGCCGAGCGAAGCAGATCCGCGCCGCAGCTCGCCGCAATGCCCGCCCGCAGCCTCCCGCCGTCCGCGAGTCCTCTTCCCAGCAGTCCACAGACCCCCGCCGTCCCTGACGTCACCGGAGCTTCCGTTGATCACCAACCCAACGCCCCAGCGCGCCCTGCGCGGCCACCGCCCCCAGCGCCCCAGCCGCCGTACTGCCTCCACCAGCGGCTACACCGCCCACCTCGCCACTCGGCTCACCGAACGCGACCGGTGGCTGGTCCGTATGCTCCACGAGCACCGGGTCCTGACCACCCACCAGATCGCTGAGATGGCCTGGCCGTCCGAACGCGCCGCGAACATGCGGCTGTTGCGTCTGTACCAGTGGCGGGTCATCGACCGCTTCCAGCCGTTCGTCACCTACGGCAGTGCCCCCATGCACTACGTCCTGGACGTCGTCGGCGCGTCCTTACTGGCCCGCGAAAACGGCATCGAGCCAAGGGACTTGGACTACCGGCACGACCGGGCTCTCGGCATCGCCTACTCCCTGCACCTCGCCCACACCGTCGGGACGAACGGCTTCTTCAGTACCCTCGTCGCCCACTCCCGCCGCCCCGACGCGACCGGCCGTCTCATCACCTGGTGGTCGGATGCCCGATGCACCCGGCACTTCGGAGACATCGTTCGCCCCGACGCCTACGCCATCTGGCGCGACCACTCGACGGCCGTCGAATGGTTCCTGGAGTTCGACTTCGGTACGGAACGCCCCGACCGAGTCGCCCGCAAACTGGTCAACTACGCCAAGCTGGCCGCCACGACAGGGATCATCACCCCCGTCCTGTTCTGGGTTCCGACTGTCGACCGGGAAGCCCGGGTGCGGCGGGCCCTCGCGGTGACCCTGGCAGGCCTCGACGATTCCTCCTTCGTTCCCCTGGCCACGGCCAGCGCAGACGAGACCCCGTCAGACGACTGCTGGCTGCCCCTCGACGCCCAACGCCGCCTCCGCCTCACAGAACTGCCGCGCGTCTGGCCCTACTTGACGCCGCTCGACCCCACGCGTGCGGTCCCACCCGGCACCGCCGACGGATTGCTGCCGCCCACTCCAATCCCTCCGGCCCCCACGGCCCGTCGTCCTCGGCGGTGACCCGGCCATGGGGAAACTCACCGCAGCGGCACTGGGGCTGCTGGTGATGATCGCCGTCATGGGCAGCGCCGGAGCCGGAGCCATGCTCGCCTCCGTGGGCGGCGGCCGAACGCAGCCGAGTGCGACCGCACTGTCCGACATCCCGCCCGCATACCTGACCCTGTACATGGAGGCATCCAGCACCTGCCCCGGACTGCCCTGGACGATCCTCGCCGCCATCGGCAAAGTCGAGACCGACCACGGACGCTCACCCCTTCCCGGCGTCCACACCGGCAGCAACGCGGCTGGAGCTCAAGGGCCTATGCAGTTCCTGCCGGCCACGTTCCAAGCCGTCGCCTCCCGTCATCCGCTGCCCTCCGACGACGGAATGCCTCCATCCCCCTACGACCCGTACGACGCCGTCTATGCCGCCGCCGCGTACGTGTGCGACTCTGGAGCCCGCAACGGCGCGGACATCCCGCGGGCCGTCAGGACCTACAACCACGACGACTCCTACGTCGCCCAAGTCCTCACCCAGGCCCAGTCCTACGAGAGTGGTAGCACCTTCGCTGCCGACACCGCCCCGACTCCCGCAGCCCTCCAGGCGATCGACTACGCCCAAGCCCAACTCGGCCTTCCCTACGAATGGGGCGGCAACGGTCCCCAGACCGGAGACACTGGCTTCGACTGCTCCGGCCTGACAACAGCCGCATACGCCGCCGCCGGAATCGCCCTCCCCCGCACCGCCCAAACCCAGTACGGCCATGGGCCTCGCCTCCCCGAAGGTGCCGTACTCCAGCCGGGAGACCTCGTCTTCTACGGCACGCCTACCGCCATCCACCACGTCGGCCTCTACATCGGCGGCGGACAGATGATCAACGCACCCCGCCGCCACGTCCCCATCCGCATCGAACCGTACCGGTACCCGGGGGACGACTACGCCGGGGCGACCAGGCCGGCTGAACGTGGCTCGCTGTAGGCGATCGACGACTTCAACAACGCCGCCGTTCGGATGTCGGCCATCACGGCCGTATCCGGCGACAAGGTCACGTGTCTTGTGTCAGGGTGTTGAGAAGGTAGCGGCCCGGGTACGTGTCATACGGCTGGATGGGGATGGTGATCAGCGTCTGGTCGTCATCGTCGAAGACCGGTTTGCCGTTCGGGCGTCGGGCGTACGGAAGGTAGCCGTAGTCCACTCCGTCGTTCTGGTCGAAGACCGTCCAAGCGATGAGTTCCACCTCGCTCTCCGCCAAGGGAAGGTTGGCGACGGCGCGTACGTGGATGCCCTCCTCGGTGAAGAGCCACACCATCGGGACGGCGAAGGCGAAGCGGACGGCGTGGATCTCGCGCGCCTTCTCCGCGACTCGGCGCTCGAAGGAAGCGGCGCTCGCAGCGTCGCGCAGGTAGTCGTAGTCGGAGAGAACCAGGAGCCGGTCCCCGTACAGAGCCACGATCGCCGGGCAGTCCCGCTCGTGGATGGCCCGCTCCAGGCGGCGCGTGACGTCGTTCAGAAGGGTCTCGGTGGTGGTGTTCATCCGGCGTCCCGCGGGTCTCCGTCCCACTGTCTGAAGGCGTAAAAGACGTCCATGGTGTCCACGGAACTCTTGTTGCCGAGGTGGGCCATGTACTGAAGTGCGCGACTGATCTCGGTGCGCTGGCGGGAGCCGGCGCGGGTCGGCGC